>JBMLRK010000115.1:0-12341 GCA_049241065.1 Spirosomataceae bacterium | reverse complement strand
TACTAAATAATATGCTTCATATACGTCGATAAGTCTTTATCGCCACGTCCAGAAAGGTTAATGACTACTATTTCATGTTCTTTTGCTCCTAAGTAATCTAAAACAGCTAAAGCGTGTGATGATTCTAAAGCAGGAATAATACCTTCTAATTTCGATAATTCAAAAGCTGATTTTAGTGCTTCTTCGTCAGTAATGGCATAAAATTCGGCACGATTGGTGTCAAATAAATGGGCGTGCATTGGACCAATTCCAGGGTAGTCAAGTCCCGCTGAAATCGAATGAGGTTCTACTACCTGTCCATCTTCCGTTTGCATCAAAATACTTCTGCTTCCGTGCAATACGCCTGGTTTTCCTAAGAAAGTGGTAGCAGCCGAAAAACCCGAATTAATTCCATGTCCACCTGCTTCTGCGGCAATGAGTTTTGTTTCTAAATCATATAGGAAATGATAAAATGCTCCTGCTGCATTCGACCCTCCACCTACACAAGCAATTACATAATCTGGCGTTTCTTTACCCGTTTTTTCTTTTAACTGCCATTTGATTTCTTCTGAAATCACCGACTGAAAACGAGCTACCATGTCTGGATAGGGGTGAGGCCCTACAACCGAACCAATGATGTAGTGCGTATCTACAGGATTGTTAATCCAGTGACGCATGGCTTCGTTGGTAGCATCTTTGAGGGTTTTTGAACCACTCGTTGCTGGACGAACTTCTGCTCCAAGCATTTTCATACGAGCCACATTGGGAGCTTGACGCTCAATGTCGATTTCGCCCATATACACGATGCATTCTAATCCCATTAAGGCACAAACGGTTGCTGTGGCTACTCCGTGTTGACCTGCACCTGTTTCGGCAACGATTTTTTTCTTGCCTAAACGTTTGGCTACTAGAACTTGCCCAATCGTGTTATTTATTTTGTGAGCTCCTGTATGACAAAGGTCTTCACGCTTTAAATAAATGGTGGTGTTGTATTTTTCAGAAAGACGTTTGGCATGAAAAAGAGGGGTTGGGCGACCCACATAGTCTTTCAATAAGGCATCAAACTCCTCTTTGAAGTCTGGTTCTGCCATTATTTTGAGATAATTGTCTCTCAGTTCTTCCACATTTGGATAAAGCATTTCAGGAATAAATGCTCCTCCAAATTGTCCGTAATATCCTTTTTCGTTTACGTCGAATGTGTTTGCTAGTGTCATATTATTATAATTCTACTT
This sequence comes from Spirosomataceae bacterium, assembly GCA_049241065.1. Lineage (GTDB taxonomy): Bacteria > Bacteroidota > Bacteroidia > Cytophagales > Spirosomataceae > JALRIJ01. The sequence continues at coordinate 11,130 of JBMLRK010000115.1, read as the reverse complement.
CTTCTGGTTTAACGAGTTTAATTAACTCGTGGAGCTGCGATACATTTTTGTGTGCAGGACGGTCTTCAAAGCGACTATTCACGTCTAGGGCATGAATCCGAAGATGGGTCATTTCTAGTACTTGCGTGGCATTACTTAAATCAATTCCGCCTGCAAGGAAAAAAGGCTTTTCGTTGTCATATTTTTTAAGAATTGACCAGTCAAAAGGTACTCCATTTCCTCCTATTTTTTCTCCTTTGGTATCAAAAAGGAAATAATCGCAATGTGGTTTGTAATTATGCAGTTTGGCAAAATTAAAGGACGTATCTACCGAAAAAGCTTTGATAATATTGAGTCCTTTTAATTTAAGACTTTTGCAAAAATCAGGTAATTCTTCTCCATGTAACTGCACATAGTCTAAATTATATTTTCGTACATTTTCTAAAATATAAGATTGCGAGGCATTGACAAAAACCCCAACTTTTCTGGTAGTATGTGGAAAACTTTTGAGCAATTCTTCCTCTAATTCTTCGCCCACAAAACGGCTAGACTTTTCGTAAAAGATAAAGCCCATGTAGTCGGGTTGTAAGGCTAATACTTCACGGATATTCTCCGTCTCTCTCATTCCGCAAACTTTTAATCTCATAGCGTTCTATCAAGTGGTAAATGGGCAGTTGATTTTTCACAAAAGTACTCAAAAACCGTGAAATTCAATAGGTTAAAGCTGTTCAATAAATTCTGAAAGGGCTTTTCCTGGTTCTGGAGTTTTCATAAAATTCTCACCAATCAGGAATCCTTGATAACCTACTGCTTTTAATTGTTTGATGGTTTCAACCTGAGAAATACAGCTTTCTGAAATTTTGATAAATTCAGCAGGAATTTTTTCTGCTAATTCTAGCGACGCATTGACGTTCTGTTCTGCAAAGTTTTTCAAGTTGCGGTTATTTACGCCCACTACGTCGATATACTGACAAAGGCTTCTGTCTAATTCTTCTTGGTCGTGTACTTCAAGAAGGGTTTCCATCCCTAATTCTTTTACCAACTTTCCTAATTCTTGAATGCGTTGTGGACTCAAGTTAGCGGCAATTAATAAGATTACGTCAGCACCTAAGGACTTGGCTTCAATGATTTGATATTCATCAATCATAAAGTCTTTACGCAACATCGGAATGGTAGGATTGGTACGTCTTGCACGAAGAAAATCATCGTCCGAACCGCCAAAAAAATCAATGTCTGTCAATACCGAAAGACAAGCTGCTCCTGCTTTTACATAACCTGCCGTTACGCCTTCTACGGTTACATTGGCATTAATAATTCCTTTTGAAGGAGATTTACGCTTAAATTCTGAAATAATACCAGAAGAAGCAGGATTCAATAAACTTGTTTTTAGGGAATTAGTTGCTTTGGCAAAAAAATCCTTTTTCTCTAACTCTGCAATGGAAACTAGGGCTTTTCTTGCGGCTACTTCTTCTACTTTACGAGCGATGATTTTATCTAATATAGTCATGGTATTTCCTGTTGTCACAGAGGTGATTACGCTATGTGTTAAATATATTGCCGTAGAGGCATTTTTGTTTAGCTAATAAATTTGTTAAAGCATTCAAAGGCTTTTCCACTTTCGAGTGATTCTTTTGCTTTTAATACAGCATCTGAAAGACTCAGCTTGTTGTCGGCAGAGTACAGAGCGATTGCGGCATTGGCTAAAATTACCTCTGTTTGGGCTTTCGTTCCTTTGTTGTTTAATACATCAATTAAGATTTTTGCTGATTCCTCTACGGTAGAACCTCCAGATAACTCTTCTTGTTTACATTTTGTGAAACCTAATTGTTCAGGAGAAATTGTTTCTTGTCCACGAGTGGTACTTAATAAGAAGTCGCCTGTCAATGAAATTTCATCATAACCGTCTAATCCGTACAAAACGCCAAGGTTATCTTCTGATTTTTCCAGAAGGCTTGAATATAAATGAAAGATTTCCTGATTATATACGCCCGTTATTTGCTTTGTTACCTTGGCAGGGTTCAATAAAGGTCCAAGCATATTGAAGAAAGTTTTCATACCTAATTCTTTACGAATAGGCCCTACAAAACGCATCGCAGGGTGGAACAAAGGAGCATGAAGGAAACAAATTCCTGCCTCTTCAATTTTACTTTTTAAGTAAGCTTCGTCATTACTGAATTTAACGCCTAAGTATTCTAAAACGGTAGAAGAACCCACCGAAGAAGATACGCCATGATTGCCATGCTTTGCGACAAATTGCCCTGCACCTGCCACCACGAATGATGAGGTCGTTGAAATATTGAACGTGTCTTTCCCATCACCTCCTGTACCACAAACATCCATTGGACTGAAAGCCGATAAATCAACCGTTAGGGCTACGTCGAGCATGGCATCTCTAAAGCCTTCTAACTCCTCTGCCGTGATGGGTTTCATCATGTAGCTTGTCAAGAAGGCGGCAATATGACTGTTGTTTACTTCTCCGTTCGCAATTTTTCCAAGAGCTTCTTGAGCTTCTGTTTTGCTGAGAGTTAGTCCTTCAACTCGTTTTTGCAAATATGTTTTCATCTGATTATAATGTTTAGCTATTTTCAATGGTATCAGATGGAACGCCTAATCATGCCTCTGTGTATCAAGCTTTTTTGGCATAGGCGTTTCATATAAAGATAAGAAACAGTAAAACCTAGTTTAGTTTTGATAGAATACGGTTAATGATGTTAAGTAAAAAGTCAAAAGTTTATGAGCGACTGTCGCTCGGATTATAAAGCTAAAGGCAGAAATATTACTTGGCACAAAATACTTTAAACTTTAATCTCTACACTTTTCACACACATTCTCGAAATCTTTTAACATTCAACTTAAACCCAACTTATGAATTTACCCAGTTTTCTACCATTTTTACGCCAAATTGCGTTAAGTATGCTTCTGGGTGAAATTGTACGCCTCTGACATCGTATTTGGTATGAGCTTCTGCCATCACATAGCCTTTTTCATCAACAGCCGTCACTAATAAATCGGCTGGCATGGTTTCGGGAACTACTGTCCATGAGTGGTAACGACAAACGTCAAACTCGGTAGGAATTCCTTTGAATAATACTTCGTCTGGTTTGGTAACGATACATTTGGTTGTTACACCGTGTAGTACATCACCCATGTTATGCAGCTTTGCCCCGAAGGCTTCGCCAATGGCTTGATGTCCTAGACAAACCCCAAACATGGGTTTGGTTGAAGCATATTCACGGATTACGTCTAACAAAATACCTGCCTCTTCTGGAATACCTGGGCCAGGGGAAAGTAAGATTTTGTCGTACTTTTTGATTTCTTCTAAAGCAATTTTGTCGTTACGAAATACGTCCACATCGTTGCCTAAGTCTTTCAAAATATAGACTAAATTATATACAAAAGAGTCGTAATTATCTAAAACTAATATTTTCATCTGATTATCGTTCAGTGTTTATGTATGTTAGGAACTTACATTACTATTTAAAATAAGCTAAGGGCTTTGTTAGATTTCTTCAGCCATTGTAAGGGCTTTACGCAAAGCACCTAGCTTCAGATGGATTTCATTTAGCTCGCTTTCGACATTTGATTTCGCTACAACGCCCATCCCTGCTTGGTAATATAAGGTGTTATTTTTGCTCATAAAGGTACGAATGGCGATTGCATGGTTAAAATTCCCTACAAAATCCATATAGCCAATTGCTCCACCATAAATATGCCGATTGGTTGTTTCCAAACGATTAATGATGGTCATAGCATTGTGTTTTGGCGAACCCGAAAGCGTTCCTGCTGGGAAAGTATCGGCTACCAGTTGCAATGGATTGGTTTCTGGCGTGGTACGTCCTGTCACTTTAGATACCAAGTGGATTACGTGTGAGAAGAATTGAACTTCTTTAAACGTTTCTACTTTTACTAAATCGGAGTTGCGAGATAAGTCGTTACGAGCTAAGTCAACCAGCATTACGTGTTCTGCCGATTCCTTAGGGTCAGCAAGTAATTCTACCGCCAAAGCTGCATCTTTGGTATCGTCTCCTGTACGGCGGAACGTTCCTGCAATGGGGTGAATTTCAGCTAAGTTGCCTTTAATTGCGATTTGTTTTTCGGGAGATGCTCCAAAAATACGATAGTTTTCGTAGTCATAATAGAACATATAAGGCGATGGGTTAATCGAACGCAAAGCACGATATACCTGAAAATCATCTCCTGAAAATTGGCGACTAAAACGACGAGAAGGAACAATTTGGAATACATCACCTCTTAAACAATGCTGAATACAGGTTTTAATGACTTCACGCATTTCATCGTCCGTGGCATTGCTGATTTCTTCGCCTGTGATGTGGAATGGCTTCGTTGCGTAATGAGGTAAGCCCAAAAGCATTTCTAAAAACTCAATGCCTTTCGTATTGGTATCTACGGCCGTTTCGCTGTTGTATTGATGTTCGTATAAATACAATTCGTCTTTGAAATGGTTGATAGCCACTACATAACGATAGACATAATAGATAATTGAAGGAATTTCCGTCTCAACATTTTTCTCCTGAATTTCGATGTCTTCAAAATACTCTACTGCATCGTAACTGATGTGTCCGAACATTCCGTTTGCCATGGGAGCATAGCCGTCTTGGCGTTCCCATGTAAAGCGGTTGGCAAAGTTTTTGAGAGCTTGTACCGCATCTTTCCGTTTTTCTAACGTAAAGATTTCGGTTGATCCATCTGGAAATGTTTGTGTTACGACATCGTTGTCTAAGATAAAACTTGCGACAGGATCACAGGCAATATGGCTATAACCGTGTTCTTTTCCGTGGTAGTCGGCACTTTCGAGGATGACCGAGTTTTTGAATTTGTTTCTGAGTTTTAAGAAAACACCGACAGGAGTAATGGTGTCAGCTAATTTCTTTTTTTGCGTAGTGATTACCGTAAAATTCATATCGTTATCTGCTTCGTTGGTTTCAAATTAAATGTTTGGGCATAAAAAAAGGCCTACTGGTTGAACAGTAAGCCTTTTCGAGAATTATATCTTTACCGAAAATACATAGTGATACTGTTCAACCGAGATTTGTCAGTTGCCACCACCACGCTGTATTTTTGAATGTTGTTGTCATTTTGAATTGTTTATAGCACAAACATAAACGTATTTTTTGTTTTTTGGAAAAAAACCTTGATTTTTTATTCGTCAAACTTATAAATTAACCCAATCGAGAAAAGATAATTCTGTTTGCTTACAAAAAAGGCATTGTTATCAATCACTAGTGGATTGGGATGACTGCTGTCGATGTTGAGGGCGTAATTAAAATCGCCTTCTGCTTTTAGGTGAATGTGTTCGTTTACAGCATATAGAAAGCCAGCTTTTGGCATTGCTACGTAATTGGGCCACTGGCTAATAAAGTTTTTATTAACTGCTAAGGAGTTGGCTGGTGATGTTGTATAGATAAATAATAAACCTCCCTCAATTCCGACGAAGGGGGAAAATTTTCCAAACTTTAGATATTTTTCGCCCCCCAACATGATACTCGTATAACTGATGTGATTGGTGCTTTTATTGGGTAAAAAATCACTACCATACCGTTTAAGGCCGATGGTTAAGGCTGATTTATGATTGGGATAATATTTTAGACTAAGTCCCCAACCCAATTTACTACTTTCGCTCGGGTTGATAAGTTTGGGATAAAGCATTTCTACTCCAAAGGCTAGTCTGCCTTGTAGCGAATCTACTTTTTGTCCAAAAGACGGTGTAATGGAAGTTAGGATAACGAGAACGAAAATCTGTAGAAATTTCATAAGGTATCGTTAAGTATGTTGCGGAGGCTTTTGTGAAATAAACCGTAAAGTCTTCGTCTATCAACGGAGACTTTACAGTTTTGAAGTTTTTTAATTTTCTAAAATCCCTACGAAGTTAAATGGCGAAATGCGTTTCAATTCGTATTTCACTTTATCACTTACTTCTAGTTCGTCGATGAACGTAGAAATGGCTTTTTCTGTAATTTTTTCGTTTTTACGAGTCAAGTTTTTCAACGCCTCATACGGCTGTGGATAACCTTCTCTTCTCAATACCGTCTGAATCGCTTCAGCTACTACTGCCCAGTTATCTTCTAAATCGGCATTGATGGCATCTTGGTTCAATTCTAATTTGTTTAAACCACGTAATAAGGCAGTCAACGCAATTACCTGATGCCCAATTGGTACACCAATGTTTCTTAATACAGTTGAGTCTGTTAAATCACGTTGTAAACGAGAAACAGGCAATTTTGCCGCTAAGAATTCATAAAGGGCATTGGCAATCCCAACGTTTCCTTCTGAGTTTTCAAAGTCGATTGGGTTCACTTTGTGTGGCATTGCCGATGAGCCAATTTCGCCTGCTTTAATTTTTTGCTTGAAATAACCCATTGAAACATAAGTCCATACGTCACGGTCTAAATCAAGAATGATGTTGTTGATACGTTTTAAGTTATCAAAAAGAGCCGCTAAATTATCGTAGTGTTCAATTTGTGTCGTGAACTTGCTACGTTGTAAACCCAACGATTTTACAAAATTATTCCCGAATGAAATCCAGTCGTTTTCTGGATAAGCGACATGGTGAGCGTTGAAATTACCCGTAGCTCCACCGAATTTAGCCGAGTAAGGAATCGTTTTCAACAAATCCATCTGACGGTCTAAACGCTCTGCAAATACCATAAACTCTTTTCCTAAACGAGTAGGAGAAGCAGGTTGTCCGTGTGTGTGTGCCAACAAGGTAATGTCTTTCCACTCTTCCGCCAATGCTTTAATTTTAGCAATCGCTTCTTCGATTTTGGGTACAACAATACTTTCCATTGCTTCTTTCAACGACAAAGGAATAGCGGTGTTGTTCACGTCTTGAGAGGTAAGTCCAAAGTGGATAAATTCTAGGTATTGTTCAATACCAGAATTCTCTAATTTGTGCTTAATGAAATATTCTACGGCTTTAACATCGTGGTTAGTTACCTTTTCCGTTTCTTTAATCCACGTTGCATCGGCTTCAGAGAAGTTTTTATAAATATCTCTTAATGAAGGAAATAAGCTTTTGTCAACCCCAGCTAATTGAGGTACGCCTGTTTCGCAAAGTGCGATGAAGTACTCGATTTCAATAAGGACACGATACTTGATAAGTCCAAATTCTGAGAAAAAAGGAGCAAGACTTTCTACTTGCTTGCGGTAACGCCCATCGATGGGAGATATAGCTGTTAATTGATTCAGTTCCATGATTGTTCTTTACAAAACGCAAAGTTACAATTTATTACGGGAGAATAGAATTTGAAACCCAAAATTTCAATGTAAACGTCTAAGCTTGCTTAAATCTAAGGTGCATAAACATTTCTACTATTATTTAAACCATTAAGGAGTTAAGGATATTGAGATGTAAAAGGATACAGTTGAAACGATTCATCCGCTTTTATGATTTTGCATTACTACTTAAATATTGTCAACATAAGTAATTGACTACCAAATTTTCGCACAACTATGTTTGCTATGTGACTATGTGGTTGAATAGGTCGGGGTACAGAACAAGCTCAATGTAAAGGAATTGTTATGAAGTGTGATGAAATTGTAAAATCTCCGCCCAGTTAAGTAACTTGCAGGCAATCTGCCACGTTATGGGCATTAACTAGTTACTGGTTTTATGTTACTTAATCCTAAATTACTTGCCTTTTTGTTAGCCATTGTCATCGCATCGCTAACGACAGCTTTTCTTTCTTTTCTACCAGAATCCAATGGGAATGTGCTTTTTGTGGGTTTCATGGGAACGCTTATTATCGGTGGAATTCTTATCTACTTTGCCTTAGATTTTTTGGTTTTTCAAGAAATCAACAAAATGTACGATACCATCAATAAGTTGAAAATGAAAGACTTTGGGGTTTCTCGAAAAAAACTCGTGAAAAACTCGAACCCTATGAAAAAGCTAAACGACGAACTTTTTGTCTATGTCGCTAAGAAAGAGCAAGAGGTAAATGAGTTGAAACGCTTAGAAAAATATCGACGTGAATTTTTAGCGAATGTATCGCACGAATTGAAAACACCTATTTTTGCTGCTCAAGGTTTTGTGCATACGCTTTTGGATGGAGCGATGGACGATGAACGAGTGCGAGAAAAATTCCTGACCCGTGCCGCTAAAAGCTTAGACGGTTTGGACTTGTTGGTAAAAGATTTACTAACGCTTTCGCAAATGGAAACGGGCGATATAAAAATGAGTAAAGGGCGAATTGATATGCGTCAGGTCGTTCGTGAGGTATTGGAACAGCTAGAAAGCAAAGCGAGCCAGAAAAATGTAACCATTCAAGTAAAGTCACCCGAACCAGAAGTTTGGGTACTTGCTGATTCTCAGCGAATTGGACAGGTGATGACGAATTTGATTGAAAATGCGATTAAATACGGTAATCAAGACGGAACGATTCAAGTTGTTTTTGAAGATGAGAAAAAGGACTGGAAAGTATCGGTAAAAGACAACGGCCCTGGGATTTCTCCAGAGCATCTAAGCCGTATTTTTGAGCGTTTCTACCGAGTAGATAAAGCCCGTAGCCGCACCGATGCGTCTTCTGGATTAGGATTAGCGATTGTAAAGCATATTTTGAACGCCCATAAATCTAAAATCTCCGTTGCTTCCAAGCCCGAAAAAGGTACAACGTTTATGTTTAAATTGGGGAAGGAGGTGTAAATCTTTTGAGGATAGACTGTAACAAAACTTCTTGGAGCAAAACCTATAAGGTTTTTTGAGATTAAAATTTTAATAAGTGTGTGTCACACTCCATAAATAAATGTATTCCCAAAACAAAAAAAGGTGCTAAATCAGTACCTTTTTTTGTTTTTATAAAAAATAGGTTAATATTTACGTAACTGATTACGTAAATGCTTACTTAATTTTAAAGCTTTTCTATGGACTTAATATCGGAGTTGGGAGCTTTGGCTTTTGGGAGTCGGCTCAAACGAATGAGTGAAACCATTATGCGTGGGGGAGAAGAGGTGTACCGCTATTATGGTATTGATTTTCAGCCTAAATGGTTTCCGCTGTTTTATTACCTCGCCCAAAAGGGCGAAGCTGGAATCATGGAAATTGCAGAGGGCTTGCACGTCACGCATCCTGCGGTGATCCAAAATGCGAAGGAGTTGGAGAAAAAAGGCTTGATTGTCTCGACGAAATCGACTGAAGATGCTCGAAAACGCAACCTAACTTTATCCGATAAGGGAAAAGAATTATTGCCCCAATTGCAAACCATCTGGCAGCAGATTAAGGCAATGAACTCGGAACTTATCGACACTCGTGAGCATAATATTTTAATCGCTCTCAAAGAAATTGAAGACGTTTGGGAGGAAAAATCATTCATCGAGCGTTTTAAAACGTTCCACCAACTTAATTGATTTAAACTATGATTACGATTCAACCCTTTGAAAATCAAGATACCGAACAGATTGTTGACTTGATTTTGACAATTCAGCAAAAGGAATTTCAAGTGCCTATTACCATCAACGAACAGCAGGATTTATTGGTTATTCCCACTTTTTATCAACAGGGAAAAGGAAATTTCTGGGTTGCCAAACAAGACGATGAAGTAGTAGGAACAATTGCTTTAATTGATTGCGACGGAAAAGTGGGTGCTATCCGAAAAATGTTTGTGAAGAAGGAGTTTAGAGGAAAAGAGTTCGGTATTGCTCAACGCTTATTAGATACCTTGGTACTGGATGCCCAAACCACAGGAATTGAAACCGTGTATTTGGGAACATTGGAGCGGTTAAAGGCTGCTATTCGTTTTTATGAGAGAAACGATTTTAAGTTAATTGAAAAGACCAACCTACCTGCTGTTTTTCCGATAATGGAGGTAGATACACATTTTTATTGGAAACAGCTCATTTAGGTAATAATGTTGAATTATGAATGTTAGATTTTGGATGTAATAGTCTAGTTATTAGATTCTTACAATGAAAAAATAATTAATTGTGTACACTTACTTAACTATTTTATTAGATGGAACAAGAAGTTCAATTGATCACGTATCAAGATTGTTATAAAGAGGCTTTTAAAGCAATTAATGTCGAGTGGATAGAAACCTATTTCAGAGTAGAGCCACACGATTTGGAACAACTGGATGCTCCAGAACACATTATTGAAGGAGGCGGACAGATTTTTTTAGCTAAAATAGGCGATGAAATTGTGGGTACTTCTGCCTTGATTCATGATGGCGATGGGGTGTATGAACTCGCTAAAATGGGGGTTCGCCCTCATGTTCAGGGATTAGGTCTGGGTAAAAAATTATGTCAATGGACGATTGAGGAGGCCAAAAAACGTCAGGCAAAAGTCTTGTACTTGCTTTCTAACACTAAATTAACGCCTGCCATTACGATGTATGAGCGTTTGGGTTTTGTGGAAGTGCCTTTGGAAGAACGATTGTATGAGCGTACCGACATTAAAATGGTCTATCAAGGATAAGATGAATATAAAAGTAATTACCGAAGAAGAAGATATTAAGGCGTATTATGCTTTGCTTCATAAAGCAATCACCGAAGAGGGGCAGTTTTTTAGGTTGTCGCCCTGCGATATGGTCGATGAAGCATTTCCTTCTCAGAATACGAATGACTACTTTACGTTAGGAGCATTCTCTGAAGAAGGGGAGTTGTTGGGTACGGTAGGATTCAAACGAGAGACGTTCTATAAACTCCAACACAAAGGTTTAGTGTTTAGAATGTATGTGGACAGCAAAGCGAAGGGCTTGGGACTAGGGAGAAAGTTATTGCAGGTTTTGATTGAAAAGGCTACCCAAAATTCGGAATTACGTCAGTTGTATTTGTACGTAGTAGCATCGAATCATCGAGCAAAAGGTTTATATACTTCCGAAGGGTTTGAAGTTTTTGCTACCGAAAAAGGGAGTGTTCGCATGGCGGAAAATGAATATGTGGATGAAAATATGATGGTGAAGTATCTGTGTTAGGAAATAATGATGAATTATAGGTGTTCAAGTTAATGTATTGGATATGAGGTTTTTATTTCCCATTAGTAAGTGAGTTTGTATTCACCTACTAATGGGGCTTTTTGTTACCGACGTTTCATCCCTACGGGATAATTTTGTCCACCGATGATGGGATAATTGACTACCGATGTTTAATCCCTACGGGATAATGGATTTTTCTGTTGTTGCCGATGTTGGATTCCTA
>JBMLRK010000114.1:0-4452 GCA_049241065.1 Spirosomataceae bacterium | reverse complement strand
CCAAAACGTATTACTGGAAGGTGAAAGTCTGGGATAATCACCAACACGAATCTACTTGGAGTAACATTCAAACGTGGCAAATGGGACTTCCTCAAGTAAGCGACTGGAAAGGGGCAAAATGGATTGCTTACGACGAATTGCCCGATTCTTTAAAAAACGTTTTGCCAACCGATGGAGCAAAAGATAAAGTTTTAGGTTCTAATATCTTACCCATGTTTCGTAAACCTTTTTCGATTGAAAAGCCAATTGACAAAGCGACTATTTTTATCTGTGGTCTGGGGCATTTTGAATTGAGTTTAAATGGAAAAAAAGTAGGTAATCACTTCCTTGATGCGGGTTGGACAAAGTATGATAAGCAGGCTCTTTATGTGGGATTTGATTTGACAAAGGAAATCAAAAATGGGAATAATTGTCTGGGAGTTTTGTTAGGAAATGGCTTTTATTATATCCCTGCGGTGAAAGGGAGGTATCGGAAATTAAAAGTTCAATTTGGCTATCCTAAACTCATTTGCCGTTTACAAATCAACTATCAAGACGGTTCTTCTGACAATATTGTGAGTGATAATTCTTGGAAAACAGCTCCTAGTCCGATTACTTTTTCGAGTATTTATGGAGGAGAAGATTACAACGCCAATTTAGAACAAGCAGGTTGGGATAAACCTACTTTTGACGAAAAAGCGTGGAAACAAGCTATTTACGTAGCGGGGATTCCTCAATTAAATTCACAAATGGCAGAGCCGCTAAGGGTATTTGATGTTTTTAAACCAATTACTAAAAAAGCCTTGCCTTCGGGTGACTGGGTCTTTGATTTAGGGCAAAATGCTTCGGGCATTATTGAGCTAAAAGTGAAAGGGCATAAAGGCGATACCATCAGAATTACGCCTGCGGAGTTGCTAAAAACAGATGGAAGTGCCAACCAGAGTGCTACGGGAAAAGGCTTTTATTTTACCTACATTTTAAAGGGAGAGGGCGAAGAAACGTGGCAACCTCGTTTTACTTATACGGGTTTCCGCTATGTGCAAGTGAGCGGGGCAAGTCCTGTTGGATATTCTAAGGAGAATAATAAAGTCACTTTGTTATCAATCAATGGTTTACATACTCGTAATGCTGCTGAAACGATTGGAACATTTAGCTGTTCTAATGAACTTTTCAATAAAACACACACGCTTATTGACTGGGCAATTAAGAGCAATATGGTGTCTTTGTTTACCGACTGTCCGCACCGTGAAAAGTTAGGTTGGTTAGAAGAACTTCATTTAGTAGGGGCTTCGGTTCGCTACCTGTATGACGTACCTAATTTGTTGAAAAAATCAGTAGTTGACATGACAAATTCACAGTTGAATGATGGCTTAATTCCAGAAATTTCTCCAGAATATGTCAAGTTTGATTACGGTAATGGGATGTTCCGAGATTCTCCTGAATGGGGAAGTAGCAGTATTCTTGTGCCGTGGTATTTATATCAGTGGTATGGCGAGACGAATACCTTAGAAGAAGCCTATCCAACAATGCAAAAATACCTTGCTTACTTAGAAACGAAAGCAAAGAATCATATCCTCTCGCAAGGTTTAGGAGATTGGTTCGACTTAGGGCCTCAGCGTCCTGGTGTTTCACAACTGACCCCGATGGGCATTACAGGAACGGCCATTTACTACCACGATTTGCAAATCATGGAACGCATTGCTAATATCCTACATAAAAAAGCAGATGCTTTGGCGTATGCAGCTCTTGCAATAGAAGTCAGGAAGTCGTTTAATGATACTTTTTTTAATAAAGAAACGAAGCAATACGGTACAGGTAGTCAAACGGCAAACGCCATGGCTATTTATATGGAACTGGTTGAGCCAAGCGATAAAGCTGCCGTGCTTGAAAACATCGTGAAAGACATTCGTACACGTAACAATAGTCTAACAGCAGGGGATATTGGCTATCGCTATTTACTTCGAGTATTGGAAAATGAAGGGCGTTCAGACGTGATTTTTGACATGAATAATCGCTCTGATGTTCCAGGTTATGGCTATCAGTTGGCACAGGGAGCAACAGCTCTTACCGAATCATGGCAGGCATTACCATCGGTCTCTAATAATCATTTTATGTTAGGTCATATTATGGAATGGTTTTACAGCGGTTTGGCGGGTATCAAGCAAGTGGCAAATGAGGTAGCTTTCAAAGAATTTGAGATTAATCCACAACCCGTTGGTGACGTGACTTTTGCACGAGCAAGCTATCTTTCTCCTTATGGAAAAATAGTAAGCGACTGGAAAAAAGAACCGCATCAATTTACCTTATCGGTTGAAATTCCTGCTAATACGACAGCGAAAATCTATTTACCTTCAAAATCGAATAGTACAATTTCAGTTAATGGGAAAATCAGCAAAGTAGCGACTATTGAAAAAGACAAAGCTATACTAAAAGTTGGCTCTGGAAAATACATTTTTATAGTGACTAATTAGGGTCAACGGGTTTTAACCCGTTGTTTATAAGCATTGATATTAAGCCTATAGCATTTCAACAACTTATAGGTTTTTCTAAAATTTCTAACGAATAAACGGAATTTAGTTCGTTTATCTATTTCAACGGATTAAAACCCGTTTACCCAAATTGATATGAATAAACTAACACTCATCGTATTTTTTTGTTTACTGTCCCTCACGTCACAAGCTCAAAGTTATTTTAATGTATTGAAATATGGAGCGAAGAATGACAGTTCTCAACTCGCTACCAAAGCGATTAAAAAGGCCATTGATGCCGCCGTAAAAACAGGCGGTGGAACGATTTATTTTCCTGCGGGAAAGTATCTGACAGGGCCTATTGAATTAAAAAGCAATATTACCATTTTGATTGATGCAGGAGCAGAACTTCATTTTAGTGATAATTTCGACGACTATCTTCCTATGGTTCAGTCACGTTGGGAAGGGACAGATGTGATGAACTTTTCCCCCTTATTTTATGCGTATAAAGCCGAAAATATTGCCATTAAGGGGCGTGGTTTAATTGACGGACATGGTAAAAAATGGTGGGCTTATTCGGAAGTCCATGTCAAAAATATTCCAACCTCACGCTGGCAAGAAGAATTTAAACGCTTAAATAAAGACGTATTAGCTCCTGATTTGCCAGGTTGGATTGAGCGTGGTTTCTTACGTCCGCCGTTCATTCAACCGATGTATTGCAAGAATGTGTTAATTGAAGGAATTACGATTCAAAACTCTCCTTTTTGGACGGTCAATCCTGAGTTTTGTGAAAATGTAACCGTTACAGGAGTAACGATTAATAACCCGCATTCGCCTAATACAGACGGTATTAATCCAGAGTCTTGCCGCTACGTCCATATATCGAATTGCCATATTTCGGTAGGTGATGATTGTATTACCATCAAATCTGGAAAAGATCGTGCGGGGCGTAAAATGAATGTTCCTGCTGAAAATTATACCATTACAAATTGTACGATGTTGTCTGGTCATGGTGGAGTTGTGATTGGAAGTGAAATGTCGGGAGGAGTAAAAAAAATAGCGATTTCTAACTGTATTTTTGATGGAACAGACAGAGGAATTCGGATTAAAACAGCTCGTGGTCGTGGGGGAATTGTTGAGGATATTCGAGTAGATAATATCATCATGAAAAATATCAAAGAGCAAGCCATTGTCTTAGATATGCAATATGCCAAAACGACTATCGAACCTATTTCAGAACGAACGCCTCAATTTAGAAATATTCATTTTAGCAATATTACCGCTAACGGAAATCAAGCTGGATACATCAATGGATTGGAAGAAATGCCTGTCGAAAATATTTCATTTGATGATATAAACATGGATACTAAAACAGGTTTTGTCATCAAGAATGCCAAACAGATTGAATTTAGAAATAGCAGTATTTCTACCGAAAAAGGAGCAGTTTTCAAGGTAGAAAATACCGATGGTATTGAGTTCTCTGGAATCAAAACGAATACGCCGCATGCAGAATCGGCAATAATTGATTGTAAAAACGTACAAAATGCAACTATTTTTGCTTGTTTTCCTGCCAAAGGAACGAATACATTCTTGAAAGTTTCAGGAGAAAAAACAGCGAATTTTATGTTGGAAGGGAATAATTTCAAAAATGTAACAACGCCCATCCAGCGAGAAAGCGATGTTCCCACTAACTTCGATAAATAGGTTACAGACTTCTCTGAAATTTTAAGCGAGGCAAAAGGAATAAAATCTTTTTGCCTCGCTTTTTGTGTAAATAGTATAGAGTAAAAAATTTAGCCTCTCTCCTATCAATTAGTTCCGATAATTAAATATTATCGGAACTAATATTTATCTTTGTTTAAAAACATCACAACCCATTTTCCAGACCTTATATGCAAGCAGAAAGTTTGTCAATCACCCAAGCAGATACTATTCAGCAACAAAATGATTTGCTACAAAAAATGCAGGGCTATGGTCGAAAAGGATTAGAAGGTGCTGTCAATAC
>JBMLRK010000113.1:7927-13452 GCA_049241065.1 Spirosomataceae bacterium | reverse complement strand
AGCGGCAATAACTCCTACATTTCCCTTGAAATTGGGGATATGGTAATTGTAAGAAGTGGAGTTTTTCTCATCTTCTAATTTGTATAAATCAGGATATTGATTCCTTAACGTATCTACAATTCTTTTGGCATTCCAATGAAGCGTAGGATAATGCGAACCTTCGCCATTAAAAGGCATTTCTTCAATAAATCGAATTGAAACAGGGTTATTTCTCGCCAATTCCGTTAGTGGAATCAGGTCGTCGGTGTTTTTTCCGTCCATTACTACGGCATTAACTTTTACCGAAAAACCTGCATCAATTAGTTGAAAAAGGGTTTTGTAAACAATATCAAATTCGTTTCGACGAGTAATTTGAAAGAAGCGTTCTTTATCGAGGGTATCTAAACTGAGGTTAATGGACTTAACGCCCATTGCCTTCATTTCTTGGATATACTTACCTGTCAAAATACCATTGGTCGTAATATTCAATTCTTCAATTCCATCTATTTCAGAAATTTCTTTCATTAAATGGATAATATTATTCCGAACAAAAGGCTCACCACCAGTGATACGTACTTTCTGAATGCCTAACTCTGCCAATACCCGCACGATTCGGAGCATTTCTTCGTAAGAAAGCACCTTACTTTTGGCTAAATATTGTACTCCTTCCTCAGGCATACAATAAAAGCATCGCAAATTACAACGGTCAGTCACAGCCAAACGCAAATACGTAATGGGTCGTCCATGATTGTCATAGATGATGGGTCGTTCGGATGGAATTGATTTGGTGTTTTGATTTGCCACGCTTAACTTCGTTTTAAAATGCAGACTTTAATGACAAAGATAAAGCATTAAAAGAGAGATTGAGTATATTTTTAAGACTAAGATTTCGGGAGTCAATCACAAAGAGATGAATTATACAATAAAATTATTTGGTATTACACGAGAGATTGTAGGGGCAAATCAGCAGGTGATAGCATCGGATTCTCCCCTTAATGTTGAGGCTCTTTTAGCATTATTGAAAGAGCAATATCCACCATTGAAAAGCATTCGCTCTTTACTGGTTGCTGTAAATAGCGAATATGCCAATCCAGAAACAATGATTGATTTTTCGGCTGAAATTGCTCTAATTCCCCCAGTGAGTGGAGGCTAATACCCTAAAGGAATTAGCCTAAATATACGCCAATACGCTCAGAATCATCCAAAATTACATTGACATGGTCGCTTAGGGTAGTGGATAATTCGTAGCCAACGTAGTCAGACATAATCGGGAAACGGCGATAGTTTCTATCCACCACTACGGCAACTTGTACTCTTTTTACAGGAATACTCAAAAAAGGAGCAAGGCTATAAGCAAACGTACGACCAGAATGGAGTACATCGTCCACCACTACAATCGTTTTATGCTCTAAGAAACGTTCATCGCAGTCAAATTCTACAGGACTGTCATACGGAATTTCTTTGTTCACATCTATTAAGACCGCTGTGGCATCAATACTCGAAATCTCACGTATATTCTCTGTCAGTAACTTAGCAAAAGTATGTCCTTGCCCTTTGATTCCTGCAATAATTAATTCTGTTTCTTCAAAATTATTCTCATAAATTTCAAAGGCAATGCGGCGAATTTTCTGTAAAACTTGTGTTTTGCTTAATATCTTATTTTCTACTGCTGTCATGTCCATGTTGTTTTAAATTTGATGATTCTCCCAACGTAAATTTAGTGTAATAAATTAAACATCTCTTTCGAGATGAATAATTATTGCGGTATTTATTTCTGACAAATGTTTGATTTAAGTGCAAGATAATGAGTTACTTATATCAAGGGTACATCAATTTTGTTGTGTTTAGAATCCTGAATTAGAGTCGTATTTGTCATTTAATATGCGAATATATTCAAAAAGTTGGGGAGCAACCAGACCAATCGCTAAATTATATTTCCTAGAATGCTATTTTTAAGAAATTTGGCACAATTTATGACGTGTTAATTTACGAGCTTTATCAACATTGATATTGCTATCGTAGTTTTATCCACTAATAGGTTTCTTTAAATTATAGCGATATGAAATATGTAAGACTTTTTTTAATAGCGTTCTTTCTGATAGGAGCGAAAGCATATTCTTCTACGCCACACGCCGTTCTTGTTAATAAGTTGCAAAGCTCTTTACGTTATGGTAGAGCGGAAGAATTGGCATTGATGTTTAATAATTCTGTCGATTTAGTTATTGATTCAGAAGATGTTGACTATAGGGGAATTACCACTAGTCAAGCACAGTTAATCTTAAAATCATTTTTCAAACGTAATCCTCCTGTTGATTTTCAAACCATTTTTCAAGGAGATAATGGGGCATCCACAAAATATTGTACTGGACTTTTTAAAACAGCGAAGGATTCTTTTGCCGTTTCGGTTGTCATGAAAAAAACATCTGAGGGTGAATTTAAAATTGATTCAATTCGATTTAAAAGAGAAAGGTAAAAATAATATTTTTTAAAAATACACAAAGCGTAGCGAGTTATAGACTTTAGCTACGCTTATTTTTTGTACATTTGCAGACAACTTATAAATATTGATTAACGAAATAATAACATTATGGCAAAAGGATATGCACAGGGGCAACAAAGACGCATGACGCAACCAGCTCCGTCGAATCCACTAGCAATTAAAACAAAAAAGTATGCTCTTGATAAAAATACCTTTATCAAGTTAAACATGACTCAGATGATTAAAAATCAATGGTACTGGGGTTTTGTGCCTTTAGCCTTGATTTTTATAAATGCCGTTTTAAACTTTACGGGCATCTATCATAACTACTGGATTTATGTGCTTACAGTATTAGGAGCGTTAGTATATGTGGCTTTTTGGGCGGTTCAGTTCACAGGTGTAACCCAATTAGAACAGTATAAGCAACTTTTTGAAAAATATCGTTACGAAATTGATAGCCGTCAGGTTTTTATGAAATTGAACGATCAAGAAGGAGCAATTATCAAGTGGGACATGATTAAAACGGCTCGTAAAGATAAAGATGCTTATATCCTTGATTTAGGACAATATCAATTTGTGTACCTTCCTTTTACCATTTTTACGAACGATAACGACCGTAAATTGATGGATAAAATTCTAAGAGATAAAGGTTATATTGCTGCTGTTTAGTAGATGGTTGAATGGTAACTTATACCCATAAAAAATCCCCTTGAACAAGCGTTCAAGGGGATTTTTTATTTTAGACTCTTGTTATGTGCATGTGAAATTGTTTCAATGACTTCTCCTCGTGCCATTTTTTCGGCTTTGTCAAAGTACCTAAGGGCTTGATGTAAGGTTTCGTCTTCCGCAGACATCACTTGATAGTATTCATTGTTTAAGCCATTGTTGATTTGACGTTGCCAAATGGTACGGGCAATTGTGGCTTTCACTAAGGTCTTAATATAGTTCTCAGAACGGAGGTACTCATTGGCACGCATTTTTATTTTGGCTCTGGATGCCATTCGTACAATCTCGTCCATCATGGTACTCGTCACCACAAAGAATTTATTGAAATCTTTAAAGGCTAATTTCTCCAGTGTCCGTTCGTTCCTTAAACAATAGCCAATAGCATACTGCCGAATGATATTTTGTTCCATTAAGCTTCGTAAGTAATTGCTTGAGTACAGGGTGTCAAAAGGGATAAATACATCGGGCATAATACCGCCACCGCCATACACTCTTCTACCATTTAGAGTTCGGTAGGTTACTTTTTTATCGAATTTGATACTATCCTCATGGAAGAGTTCACCGCTTTTTATACGATTATCATAGTCTTTGTCATAATCATCTATACTTACGGATTGATACGGTTTTTGAATACTTCTGCCACTCGGCGTAAAATACCTCGAAATAGTCAGACGAAGTTCAGAACCGTCGTTAAGGCTTACGGGCATTTGTACCAAGCCTTTTCCAAAAGAGCGTCTTCCAACAATTAAGGCTCTGTCATTATCTTGCAAAGCTCCTGCAACAATTTCAGAGGCGGAAGCACTGTTTTCGTCGATTAGAATAATTACGGCTCCTTTTTCAAATACACCTTCGAACGAAGTCGTCGTTACCGAATTGTACTGCTTGCTTTTTCCTCTGGTAAAAACAATAGTATGTTCTCCACCAAGAAGTTCATCTACCAGTTTTTCGGCTCTGTCTTTATAGCCACCAGGGTTGCCACGAAGATCCAATACCAACC
This sequence comes from Spirosomataceae bacterium, assembly GCA_049241065.1. Taxonomy (GTDB): domain Bacteria; phylum Bacteroidota; class Bacteroidia; order Cytophagales; family Spirosomataceae; genus JALRIJ01. Next base: position 9,271 of record JBMLRK010000113.1, on the reverse strand, counting down.
GTTTTAATCCTTGATTTTTAAGGCTTATTAACGAATTTTTAAATTCGTTATAGGTTGATTCTGTAAAGCGTTCTACCTTAATTAAACCCGTTTGGTGGTCGAGCATATAGCTGGCACTCACCGAAAAACTTGGAATACGATCTCGTACTACGGTAATATTGTTGGTCGTTTTATCGTTTTCGTGAAGTACTTCCAATATCAACTCCGAACCTCTTTTGCCTCTGAGTCGATTATAAATAGCATTTTGTGTGATGCCAGCACCAGTTAAGCTAACATTATCAGCCTTCAAGAGTATATCCCCACTTTTAATCCCTGCGATGTTGGCGGGGCCTCCTTTGATGGCCGACATTACATATACGGTGTCGTGAACTATGGCAAATTCAATACCGATTCCGTCAAAACTGGCTTCTAGTTGAGAACGTACTAAAGGGGCTTCGGTTATCGGGAAATAGGTAGTATGAGGGTCTAATTTCGCAAGCATTTTTAGAATAGCATAGTCCACTAGGGTATCTGTGTTTACAGAGTCCACATAATTGCCTTCTATCAGTGTTAATATTTCTTTGAACTTACTCGCTCCATTTTGAATATTGTTTTTGGGGGCTTGACCTCCAAAAAAAGTAGCTCCCAACAAAATGCCTACAACCAATGATAAGGCGATGAAAATAGGGATTTTAACTACTGTTGAATGGTTCTTGATAGGATTGTTTTTCATATTTTGATGGCTTATAGACTGACAACGTAAGGAATGATGAACAAGGATTATCTGTTACTGATTGTCAATAATCACGAAGGCCAAGTAAGGATACATGGTGAATTAATTGCTAATTTACAAAAAACAACCATTTCCAAGACGAATTATTGTATTTTTGTTAAGTTATAATTAAAAGAAAAGACATTCTTGATACTATGGGAAGATTAGTTGCAATTGATTACGGTACAAAGCGAGTTGGGATAGCCGTTACGGATCCTTTGAAGATAATTGCATCTGCTTTAGAAACGGTTCATGCCAAGGATATTATCTCTTTTTTGAAGGAATACATTGAGAGAGAGGAAGTTGAGGCATTAATTGTTGGAATGCCTGTTCGCTTAGATGGAACTGATACCGATAATACGCCTCACGTAAAAGGATTTGTGAAATTACTGGGTAAAACCTTTCCAGAGATGCCCGTTCATTTGCACGACGAACGTTTTACTTCAGCGATGGCCTTGCAAGTAATGTTGGATATGGGAACGACCAAAAAAGCAAGAAAAGAAAAAGGGAATATCGATAAACTGTCGGCAACGATTATCTTACAGTCTTACATGGAAAGCCTTTCTCACGGAACGTTTTAGTGTAGCCAGATA
>JBMLRK010000113.1:0-7827 GCA_049241065.1 Spirosomataceae bacterium | reverse complement strand
TGTTCGATTCAGAAAGACTATTTCTGAACGATTTTTGCAAAGCGGTGATAAAATGGCGTTTTACTCGCTGCAGATTTTGGCATATATTTACCTGTAATAATCGGCACATACATTACTCTACGACGAGATGCTTCTCCATAATTTGGTGATACTTCCACACGGTGCCATAAACGCCCATCGTGTACTGTTAAATCTCCAGCGTTAATTTCAAAAGCTGCTTCTCTTGGGTCTGCACTATGGTCAATAAATTGTTTTTTACCAAACAATAACTTTAACACATTCTGATTTTGTGTACCAGGCAAAATACGCAAACCACCGTTAGCAGAAGGGCAATCATCTAAGTGAATCCCAACATTTAACATCGGAAGAATCTTTTGTCCTAAGAACAAATCACGTGGGCTGTCTGTATGCCATCCCATCTGCGAGAACTTACTGTTAGGCGTATTTACGTAGTGATTAAATACAAGCCCGTCCTTTTCGTTTTCGCTGATACGACCATCATAAGGAGCTAATAACTCTACTAATAATTGCAAACGAGGATCTTTCAAAAATTCAGCAAGGACGGCACTATACTTGTTAGTAAAGCACATACGCTGAATCATATTATCACCGTTTTCTTCTTTCCCAAATTTTAATGGGATACCATTGATTTTATCTACTCCCTCTGCCAACCACTGCTTCTCTATTTTTTGAAGCTCTGCGATGAATGTTTTTACGGTGTCGGTTGTGATGAAATTTTTGAACTGAATAACTCCGTACTTGCGGAAGTATTCTTTTTGTTCTTCGGTTAATTTATTACCTAATGTGAAGGTCTTATACTCAAACTTTACCATCTTCTGAAATTGTACAAAATAAAGTTTAACAGATTAATTTAATGGTCTAAAACACGGGTCTTAGCCAGCATTCGTTAGCATAGTCTTAAATCCGTTATTGGATAACATTAAAACTAGAATAAGTGATGCAAATTAAGACAATGTAAGAGAATTGTGAATTATTTGTTAATAAAATAGTAAACTATATTTGAAAAATTATACCTTTTTTGTGATAAATTCTATTTAATTGATAGACTATTCATAACTTTGCAACAAAGATAAGTCTTAAATTTATATATATATCGTTAAATTATGTGTAACTCATTAAGAACCATCTTTATTGGACTTAAAGAGTTTATTGATATTGATAGGCTTTTAAGAAAAGCATTTGCAAAACAAGGGCAATAAGCAACATAAACACCAATACGGTTCTACTATTTTTTAGGATGAGTATTTTGGCTAAAAGGTATGATAAATACGTAAAAACAAAGGCCGCCAATACGTCTGCTGTGTAATGGATATGTTGTAATAAAAGTAGAAAGGCAAGTGTAATACAAGCGATTCCACCTATCTTTTTTTCGAGGGGTTTTTGCAAGAAAATCCAAATCATTACCATGGTTGAGGTATGGCCAGAAAAGAATAAATCTTTGGTGATGGGTTGGTTACTTGAGTACACCAATGCTTCTGTTAAAGGGTCACTTAGGTTGATTAAACCAAGCGGGGCATCTAGTGGTACAAAGTAGATACTTGTCATTCGCAGTACTGTTTCAATCATAAAAGTTATTGCAAAGAGCAAGAACAATTGTGCATTTTTTAACGTTCTTACTAACATATACACAAGCAAACCGTATATAATTCCAAAAATTAGATACGATACGTCTGTCGCAGGAATGTAATTTAGCACAAGGTCGTTGAGTACAATTCCTTTACGATGTTGAATATGATTTAAATACGTAGGGAATTGTAAAGCCCCCACGATAAACGTGGCGATAGTCGCTCCGAGCTTGATTGCAAAACCTTCTGTTGCCCAAGCATCACGCCAACTGTTTTTGAGTTGAGCAAGGAAGCTGCTTGCAATCTGAGTTGACTCTTTTTTCGTATTATTTTTTACTAGTTCGTTATTCATGTGTATTACTGGCAAATGACATCTGGACGACAATTGTAATCCAAAAATTTTACAAACTTACGTTAAGTTTTAAATGTTATCAACGATGAAAAGAAAAATTAGTACGTGTCTTCTTGGAATATTTACATTGATTGTGAATATGTCCTGTATTCAAAAGTCTGAAAATCAACAAAGTAAAAAAATGGAAAGTGTAAAAATGGAAGAACAAAGCAAGTTAGATGCTGCTCATTTAGAAGTAGCAACCCTAGGAGCTGGATGTTTTTGGTGCGTAGAAGCCATCTTTCAACGTTTGGAGGGTGTCGAGAAAGTGACATCAGGTTATGCAGGTGGCGAAGTAAAAAATCCAACCTATCGTCAAGTTTGTGAAGGAAATACGGGTCATGCTGAAGTATGCCAAATTACCTTTGACCCGAAGAAAATTTCGTTTGAAGAATTATTAGAAGTATTCTGGAAAACGCATGATCCAACGACGCTAAACCGTCAAGGAGCAGATGAAGGAACGCAATACCGTTCTGCCATTTTCTATCATAGCGAAGAGCAACGTAAAACGGCTGAATATTGGGTTGAAAAACTAAACAAAGAAAAGGTGTTCCCAGACCCTATTGTGACGGAAGTAACAGCATTTACCAATTTTTATCCTGCTGAAGACTATCACAATAATTATTTCAACGCAAATGGAGGCGAAGGCTATTGCCGTGTGGTCATCAAACCTAAAGTAGATAAGTTTACGAAGGTGTTTAAAGATAAGTTGAAAAAAGATTAAGTTTAGGAGTGTAAGGTTTATAAGTAAAAAAGTCATCTTGCCAACAGGCAGGATGACTTTTTTGTAGTAACACCGTTCAGAAAACTTTACACTTTTAAACGCTGAACTCATCAACTCTAAACTCAGCACTTCTAAAATCCTCCTTTGTCATAGAATGAGTTACGACGAGATAATTTTAATTCTTGTAATAACGACGATTTTACTCGTAAGTCAAATGAGTAGCTACTCGCTCTTCTGGTATAAGCACTGGCGATGGGAGTCCAGTTAAACTGCATTTCCCAACAGTGTAAATCACGGTGAAGGCTTATGTTGGTTAAGGAAATTCCTTTGTTACTAAAATCATAACCCGACTGCATTTTGAAGTCCCATTTCTCAGTCAGTTTTAAACTTCCTGAGAACGTCGCCGCACTCACGGTTGTGGTAGGGGCTAGTCCTGTTTTGTTATAGCTATATTGATAACCAAACTGAAAATCCCAAGGCATTGTCCAATCCACATACGAATCAATATTACGATTAATTTGCTTCATTTGCCCTTCTGTACCGTTTTTGCTCTCCTTCGGTTTGTCTGCCCCTTTAGGTCTAAAGCTTTTACTAATCGAGAAGTTTAAGTTAGACAATTGTGTATATTGAAGTCCCACAATATCTAATTGCTTTCCTACTAAACCATAACTTGCATTAGCTTCGTATTTATAAGGGTTTAACGTTCCTCCGAAGTTAATATCAAACTTTTTAACCCGAGAGTTTGCCGAGAAACTTACAGGAGCAAGTTTATAAGCACTCGCAAAAAAGTTATAATTAGTATTAAACGAAAGGTTATCAATCAAGATGATTTTTTCTGATTCTTTTTGTGCCGTGTCTGACTTCGCTTTTATCTTCGCTTCAAGGGTGTTGGACAAGCTAAAACTAATACCACCCGACTGACTACCAATGTTGGTAAGCGTAGGATTGAAGGTGGATAAACGAATTACATCTCCTTTGTTACTAATCTGAACATCTTGGTAAAAACCAAATTTCGGATCGGTAAAATCAGGTGTATAATTCATGCTTATTGAAGGAGACATCACATGGCGAATTCCTTGTAAACGTCCTTTCTTAAAGCGTATCGTTCCATACAAACGGGTGTTCATACTAGCCGAAAACGAAAATTGATAATCGGGATTGAACCCTCCACGAAGCGTATCAATTACTACTGCTCCTAAATTACGGAGTGAGTCTGTAGCAGCATATTTATTGTAGGATTCAAATCTGTAGGCATATTTCTGTGAATACACATTTCCAGAAAAGTTGAAACTTGGGGTTAAGTTTAAGTATTTGCCAAGCTTAATATTCGGTAAGGCAATGGGTATCGAATATGTCAATTTTCGTTGTGCTTTTTCGAGAATCGTACTCAAATTATTTAGGTTAAAGTCAATCACCCCATAGCGGTCGAAGTTTGCGGCTGTCGTCCCATAATCACTCGTAAGCGTTTTCGTAGGGTCGGTATCTGCTGCGTCTGATTGACGATAGACATTATAAGGCAAGTTGTTATAAGCACGGTTTGCCAACGCCAATTGGTTGGTAATGGTGTAAGAACCAGAGAAATCTAAACCCACTCTAAAGCCATCCCAAAACTTTTCGGTAACTGCTTTTTTATTCTTAAATGGCTGAAATTGGTTTAACCCAAAGGTATAATTCAAACTGGCATTAACCGCTTTGGTCGAAGTGTTTTGATCGGCACTGAAACTCAAACCCGTACGAATGGTTTGTCCAAAACTCTTAGAATATTGAATCGAAGAGTTGGTTGTATTGGAAATTTGAGTAGCATAAACACTACTGTTATATTGGTTATAACTATTACTTGCCAAGTTTACCGAAGCCGAAAAACTCGAATTTCCTCTACTTTGCGGACTATGTGACCATGCCAAAGAGAAGTCGGTTCTTACCTGAGGGTTATAATATTCCCCATCCGTTGCATGGCGATATTGTAGGTTGAAATTACCTCCATAACGGTAGCGTTTTACATACTGAGAATTAACCCCAAGTCCCCAGCTACCTTTTGAATAAATTTCTCCCGTTAAACGAATACCAATGTTCGGGCTTGCTGCAAAATAATAGCCTCCATCCCGTAAGTAAAACCCACGGTTAAGTGGTTCTTCGCCATACGTAGGCATGATAATTCCCGACGTTCCCGATTCTTGCGGAGGCGTGTAGGGGAAGAACCCGAAAGGTAAGCCAATCGGTAAGGGAATGTTGTTTAACTCAAGGTGAAATGGCCCTGCGACAATTTCCTTTTTACCAACCAATTTGATACGAGAAGCACTGATGTGAAAATGCGGTTCTTTCAAATTACAGGTGGTATAAATGGCATTACGAATATAAAGGTTATCTTCGTCGTCTTTTTTTACTTTTAAACCCTGAATGTATCCTTCGCCCTGTTGCGTTACAATTCCTTGAATTAAAGCCTTTTTTGATTTGAAATTGTACTTAATTTCTTTGGCATTGTATTCGTCGCTTCCTTGTTTAAAGATAGGTTCACCAATGGCTTTGTGAGCCACACTATCGTAAGAACCTTTGGCTTGAACTTCATTTTTATCCCAATTTAATTGGATAAAATCTGCTTCTAAGGAAATTTGTCCGTAAGTAACCTTTGCTTCCCCATAGAGATACACAATTTGCTTTTCGGTATCCATGATGGTCGAATCTTTGGCAGAATAGATGACCGTCGTTTCGAGGGATTCACTTTTCTTTTTGATTGAATCTGGTACAGCCACCGAGAGTTTACGCTGAGAGGAATCAGCACTAATACGGGCTTTGCGTTGAAGTGAGTCATTGACGACAACCGTTTTCTGATTCGTCGTAGTACTGTTACGCCTTAATAAGCGTTGAGCGTGACTACAAAAACTTAGCATCAAGATTAATCCTGTGCTAATTATGGTACGGAATATGTTGATTACTTTTTTCAGAAGACTTAAAAATTTATATTTGTCTTAATATTCACAATGCAAGCAATTGTCAATACCAAACGATAAGGTGAAATCATTAATTGTATGATTGAAACCGACTTAGCAGGTATTAAATAACAATAGATTGCTACTTGAAAAATGCCCCTGTTTAGTTTCGATGTACAAAAATACTTTATTCAACGTTCTTCTTAACGAACCCCACTGAAAATAATGTTAAACTTTCTTAAAGGACTCTTACTCGCACTATTTTTTTGCTGGTTTCATGGTGATAGCTTCTCTACTACCAAAAAGGACAAGGCACGTCTGACCAAAACAGCTCCTACTCGCTTGAGAACGATTGTTTTAGATGCTGGTCACGGTGGCAAAGACCCTGGCTGTAGAGGCGTAGATGGTAATTATGAAAAGAAAATTGCCCTTAAAATTGTACTGGCGTTAGGCAAAAAAATCAAGGCACAATATCCAGATATAAAGGTCTATTATACCAGACAGAAAGATGTTTTCGTAAATTTGCACGAGCGATCTGCCATTGCCAACCGAAACAAAGCCGATTTGTTTATCTCCATTCATTGTAATTCGAACCCCGTTTCTAGCCTTCATGGAACGGAAACTTATACAATGGGGTTACATAAAACAAACAACAACCTTGATGTTGCCAAACGAGAAAACTCGGTAATCTTAAAAGAAGATAACTATAAGCAAATCTATAAAGGCTTTGACCCTAGTTCTCCTTTGGCACATATCATGATGGCAAATTACCAGAACGCCTTTATGCAAAATAGCCTTAAACTTGCCCAAAAAGTAGAACGTCAGTTCAAAAAAGTTACTAATCGGAATAGTTATGGGGTAAAACAGGCAGGTTTTTTAGTACTTTGGGAAACAGCCATGCCAAGTATCCTGATTGAATCAGGCTTCTTGTCTAACGCATCGGAAGAAGAATATTTAGCCACCTCACACGGGCAAGAAGAAAGTGCAGAAGCTATTTTTAAAGCCCTAAAGGCGTATAAAGAAGAAATAGAAACCAAATAATAATAATTTTTTAACAGTAAATAAGGTTTTATCCACCTATAATTGTCTTTTAAAAGGTGGATAGTAAAGCTGAATTGTAACAACAATATTGCTTCATCCTATCAAATTAATCATATAGCTAAATGAAAATATCGAAAGAAGCCAAAGTGGGTATTCTCGCAGTAGTGTCCTTTGCCTTACTCTATCTAGGTTTTAATTTTTTAAAAGGTTCAGACTTTTTCTCTACCGAAAAAGAATATTATGTGCTTTACGAAGACGTACAAGGGATGGTCGTTTCAAGCCAAGTGGCTATCAATGGGATGAAAGTAGGACAGGTGAAAAATGTGGACTTAATTCAAGATCAAGGCGTGAAAGTGAAGGTTACTTTTGTAGTGGGTAAAAACGTAGAATTACCCGAAGGTACAACCGCCATGTTAGCTTCCGACGGTTTGTTAGGCGGAAAACTAATCCGTCTTGAATTGGGTAAAAGTTCAAAAATCTTGGCAGAAAAGAGTACCATAAAAGGAACAACCGAACAAGGTTTATCGGCTCTGTTACAAGAAAAAGCCCTTCCAACCCTACGCAATGCCGACTCCCTCATGTTGTCGCTTCGCAAAGTGGTATTATCATTCCAGAATACCGCAGCAGTATTGAATGTCTTACTAAAGAACTCAGATCATACCGTTTCTAGTTTAGGAACATCCATGAATGCTACCATTGCCGATAATAAATCAAATTTGGCAGGAATTACCGCTAATTTAAAGACCCTTTCGGGTAATTTAGTAGAAACTGAAAAAGGCTTTAAGCCCTTGTTAGGCAAATTCAATACGATGGCAGATTCCTTAAATGCCCTCAAAATCAATAAAGCTTTACAAACCACTCAACAGTCAATCGAAGGTTTAAATCGCATTGTAGCAAGTTTAGAAGCAGGGCAAGGTTCAGCAGGAAAGTTATTAAAAGACGATTCGCTTTATAGCAACCTATCCAATACCATGCTTAATTTAGACAAGCTCCTGATTGACTTCCGTTTAGCTCCAAAACGCTATATCCACTTATCGGTATTCGGCAAGAAAAACACCGCTCCAGTGGTGAAATAGGGGTTTAGATTTTGGATGTTGAATGTTGGATTTTGGATGGAAGCCCAGAATCCAACATTCAAAATCCAACATTACAATCCAA
>JBMLRK010000112.1:0-3657 GCA_049241065.1 Spirosomataceae bacterium | reverse complement strand
GACTTATTTTTTCCCTAAATCACTCTCATTTAATTGCTGAATTGCCATTAATTGTTTCATGGTTTTTTCCATTCCTTCGGTAGAACCATCTAAGAAAATAACGTTTCCTTTACCTTGTTCCGCAAAATGCTTCACGGCTTCTGTCCACATCGAGAATAGAATAAGCGATGAATCCAGATTAGCATCTTTCATTACTTTCGCAGATTCTGCCATCCCTTTTGCTACTTCTTCACGGAAGAGAGCCACGCCTTGTCCACGTAATTGAGCGGCTATTTTTTCGGCTTCAGCAGCAATGCGAATCGCATTTCCTTCTGCTTCTGCCCCTTTTGTTTTGGTAATTAACAAGGCTTGTCCTTCGTTTTCGGCTGCTGCTTTCAAGTTATTCGATGCTACTACTTGAGCCATCGAACGCATAATTGCTTCGTCGAACGCAATATCATTCAGTTGTAAATCAATTAAATGATAACCCCATTGTTCAAGGGTTTCGTCTAATTCTTGTTTAACATTTAAAACAATTTCACTACGTAAAAGCAATACTTCCGCTTGTTTTTTCGTAGCTACAAAAGCACGAATAGTTCCTTCTACCGTACGGATGAGTGCTTGCATAAACGAGCGTTCGTCCATGTATTTGAAGGCAACATTTTTAATCGTATTTTCTTCTTGGTTCAATACCGCATAAACCAGCATTGCCTTGAAATTGACATTTGCTTGGTCGGATGTAATTGCTTGAAACTCCAATTCCATTGAACGGTTTTGGATAGAAATACGTCTGTAAATGGCTTCGACAAACGGAATTTTGAAGTTTAGCCCTGGGGTCATTAGGCGTTGGTATTTACCAAAAATGGTAATAACAGCAACCGTACCTTGGTTGACAACCACGATGGACAGAAAGATGGTCACAGCCATCAAAAAGAAAAAGACTAGTACAAAGCTCATGGTAAAATAGTTTGGGTGCGAATTAGGCACTGTTTGGGTGATGTTTCGAACAAAAAAGCACGAAAGACTACACCAAAGTATAAAAAAACTTAGGTATATCCTTCGTGCTTGTGAATAAATAGTTAAAAATCGGGATGAGTGGTAAATTTAACTCTCTCCCGATTTATGGTTTTTACATTTTGATAGACCCCATACCGCCATCTAAGCCCAAGGTTTGTCCTGTCATCCACGTAGATTCGTCAGAAAGTAAAAAGCTTACTAAGTTGGCAATATCGCTGGATGTTCCCACTCTTCCTAAGGGGTGACGCTTGTTAGAAGCCTCTTTTTTCTCTTCGCTCGAAAGTAAATTCTTTGCTAAAGGCGTATCTGTCAAGGAAGGAGCAATGCAATTTACTCGAATATGGGCAGGAGAAAACTCTGCTGCTAAGGAAATAGTTAATCCCTCAATAGCTCCCTTAGAAGCTGCCACAGACGCATGAAAACCCATTCCAATTTTAGCGGCTACCGTAGAAAATAGCACGACGGAAGCGGACGGTGATTTTTTTAACTTGGGTAAAACCGCCTGTAATACTTGAACTGCTCCAAGCACATTTACTTGAAAATCAGTTGTAAAATCGGCTTGACTTAGGCGGTGAAACGGTTTTAAATTAATCGTTCCTGCACAGTAAACAACGCCGTCGAGTTGGTCGGGTAAAGACGCAAATACGCTATTGTCTGCTTGAAGTGCATCCCAGTGAAGGTGCGTAATGCCTGAAATGTCAGGTGTATTACGAGAAGCCGAATACACGTGATAACCTTTGGCAATTAATTGTTGTGCGGTGGTAAAACCAATACCAGAACTAGCTCCGACAATCAGTATATTTTTTGACATAGTTTGATTAAAATGAATGAAAACAAAAAAGCATCTAAGCGTTAAACCTCAGATGCTTTTTTTTGTTTGGAAAATCTTAAAATTCAGGGGCAATTTCAAAATAGAGTTCTTCTCTACTAACAGGGTGATTAAAGGTAATTGTTTTAGCATGAAGATGTAAACGATTGGCTTTTGTTCCATACAAATCATCGCCCACAATAGGCGTATTTAAGCCCAGTGGATGCGAAGCGTGTACCCGTAGCTGATGCGTTCGTCCAGTGATAGGATAGAAATTTACCCTTGTTTTTCCATTTTCAATCGAGATGACTTCCCATTTGGTATGTGCTTTTTTGCCATGTTCATAACAAACCAATTGTCGTGGGCGGTCTTCAAAATCGCCTCGCAAAGGCAAGTCAATAAATCCGCTTGGCTCGGCTAAGACACCGTCTAAAAGAGCTTCGTAACATTTCTTGACGGTACGTTTAATAAACTGCTTTTGCAGGTTTAGGTAAGCTCGTTCCGTTTTAGCAATCAGCATAATTCCCGAAGTAGGCATATCAAGTCGGTGGACAATCAACGGGCCTGTGGCATCAGGGTAACGCTCTTTCATTCGCTGATAAACGGAATCATTAATTGCTTTCCCTGGGGCAGATAGTAGTTCAGCAGGTTTGTTGATGACCAAAAGGACATCGTCTTCGTAGAGTGTACTGATTTCTAGTTCTTTGGCAGGATTTATTAACAAAGGATTATCATCCATTTCAATCCCTTGAAGCATGTGTCCTAATAAAATGGGTTCACATTTGCTTTTACAGGCAGCGTAAAACTGCTTATGTTTACGGATTTCAGATTTAGGTGATTGTCCCCACCAAAATTCTGCCATACAGATGGGCTTTAACTGTTCCTGAAAAGCATAGTGTAAGAGTTTTGGAGCGGCACATTCACCCGCACCCGCAGGCGGATTATTGTCAAAAATCTTACCGACACTTTTACGTTCACCATATTGGTTTAAGAAAGAATATTGGTCGAACAGTTGCTGTTGTAAGGTAATAGATTTTTCTTTACGAAGCTCTTTAAGGGCATTGATACGATTCTCAAAAGTCGCTAATGCCACTTTTGTATCTTCAATGCGATAATTCCAGTGCATATTTATCTTTTTCAGTAGAATGCCTTCTTGCTGGCTTTCTTCTTTTAAGCGATTATTGAGTTGCTCAAATTCTTCGGCAGATAAAACGCCTTCCGACTGAATGCGGAGGATGGAACGTTGTTTTTTCTGTTCCTTAATGACTTTTTTCTGTTTTTGAATATCTACCTGAGCTTCTTCCAAGAAAGCTGCCATTTTCTGTTTTTCTAGCAAATAGGCTTCTTCATTTTCTAGCACCAAAATTTCTTGATTAATGCTATCAATGATGTTTTTTTCTTTCTTGAAAAAACTCGTTTCTTCCAACATATCAAAAACCGTAGGAACGAAGTGAGGAAGGTGATTTACATCGGCTAATTTTCCAGAAAAAGCCCAAAGATAACCTAGTTCACCCTGTTGATTTTGACAAACCAAAACGCCAAACATTTTGCCACTTACCCAACCAGAATGCTCTTGGTCTAAACCAAAATTATGCGTAAAGTCTTGCTGCGTTTGTAAATGTGCTTGTAATTCATTAGCTGCTACGACACTCAAAGGATGAGGGTCGTAGTAAAAAGGAAAGGTGAACTTTTCGGGTAAAGCAATACCTGAAATTACTGATTTGAAGGGTTGGAAAAGTGAATTTGTCATGTGACAAAGATACGGCAAATGAGATAATTTATGAAAAAGGAGATCATCTTCGCAAAAGATAGGGGCTATTTTTAATAGGATAAAGACAAAATTGATAAACTTC
>JBMLRK010000111.1:0-1043 GCA_049241065.1 Spirosomataceae bacterium | reverse complement strand
ACTTGATTTCAATAGAGGAGTGTCACTATTTGAACAAGATAAAGAACTTGCCATAGCATGTCAATGCTTATTGAAGCGACTTGATACTTACAAAAGTTATTATTTAGAAGAGTTACTTAGCGAAGCAACTCCTGTGCGACCTAAGCATTTTTGGTTAATGTATTTATCTCCGTTAGCAGTTCTTATTAGTTTAGGTTTAGGAATAATACATACGTCTTTTTTTCTACTTATTTTACCTGTATTTATCATCAATACATGGATACACTATCGTAATAAAAGCCGTGTAGGTAGTTATTTGTCTAGTATTTCTGTTTTAGACCAAGCGGTTGATGTAGCTAGAGCATTGGCTCAAAAAGAAGTAATTCAGCAGCATTTTGGAAATGCTTCTTTTATTAATCCGATAACGATTGTTCAGAAAAAAGCACGATTTCTACGGATTGAGAGTTCGTTAGATAATGAGTTAATGACGCTCGTTTGGGCATTTTTTGAGCTCCTGAAAATAATGTTCAATCTTGAGATATTCTTCTTTTATGGCTTATTAGAAAGCTTATCCTCTCACCAAAAATCGCTCCGTCAATTAATTGATTTTATCGGAAAAATTGATGCAAGTATTGCTGTTGCTTCACTTCGTGGAGGGGATTTGCCTACATGTATGCCATCTTTTACAAGTCCTAAGGTATTAAAAATAAAAGGTTTGATTCATCCATTGATACCAAATTGCATTCCGAATGACCTTACGTTGGATGGTACAAGTGTCCTGCTGACAGGTTCTAATATGTCTGGAAAAACGACGTTTATTCGGACTTTGGCAATCAATAATTTGTTGGCACAAACCATCTATTGTTGTTTTGCTGAACAGTTTGAAAGTCCTTTTATGAAACTGTTTTCGTCGATTCGAGTATCTGACAGCTTAGCTGACAAAACGAGTTATTATCTTGAAGAAATACGGATTATTCAGACCTTTATCGATGCTTCTGAAGAAACAGCACCTTGTTTGTTTGTAATGGATGAGCTATTAAAAGGAACGAATACGATAGAGCGTG
>JBMLRK010000110.1:0-26173 GCA_049241065.1 Spirosomataceae bacterium | reverse complement strand
CAATCAGTGAATTATATAATTATCCGCCAGAGTTGTGTAACACAATACCTAGCAAATAGCCTCACCTTTGTATTATCAATTCAACTAAAAATGTATGTCCTATGAAATTACTAATCCCCAAAATGCTGGTCAAAATCTTATCGCTGGTAATTTTGACACTAACGGTCTCTTGCTCGTTCTTATCATGCACTAAAAAAGTCGCATTTCTTACCTCAAGCGTTGCACCAGCCGCCCGTGGAACAATTCAGGTAAAAAGAGATAAAAACATGAACTACGTAATTCACGTTGATATTACCGAATTAGCAGAAGTAACACGCCTGACTCCCCCACGACAATGTTATGTTGTTTGGATGGAATCTGACCAAAATGCAGCACGCAATATCGGAAAAATTACTAGCTCTTTCGGAATGCTTTCTAAGCAATTAAAAGCAAGTTTTGAAACTGCTTCGGCAACAAAACCTACACGTATTTTTATCACAGCAGAAGACGACCCAAGTATCCAGTATCCGAACGCACAAATTGTTCTTTCTACCGATACTTTTTAAGGGTCACTTACTGGCTTATCAACACCTTATATCATTTAAGTTAACGAGTTAAAATCAATTAGTTATGAAATCAGAGAAAGTAATATTAGGCATATTAGCTGGCGTTGCTGGCGGAGCAATTTTAGGTTTATTATTTGCTCCAGAAAAAGGAGCAAGAACACGCAAAAAAATTGTTGATACGAGCGAAGACTATGCCGAAGAGTTGAAAGATACATTCAACGAATACGTGGATGCGATTTCCGAAAAATACACCAGTGCCTTACACAGTGCTGAGGCGGTTGTGGCTGAAGGGAAATCAAAATATACCGAATTTATGTCAGACGGTAAAGCCAAACTAGAGGACGTTCGTAAATCGTAATTTTTGCTTCTAAACATAATTAATATGGACTCCAACGATTCATCAATCGAAGTACTCATTGAAAGAGCTGAAACCTATAGTAGCACAAGTATTGAACTACTCAAATTCCGTTTTATTCATAAACTAACGGATGTAGTTTCGTCACTCGCCCTCAAAATGGTGATTTATTTATCGCTTGCGATGTTCATATTTATTATCAATTTCGGAATCGCTCTTTGGCTTGGGGATTTGTTAGGAAAAAACTATTACGGTTTTTTTATCATCGCCTTCTTCTACGCTATGGTGTTTGCGTTCGTGTGTTGCTATGGACATCGCCTAGTTAAAGTGCCTGTAAGTAATAGGCTTATTAGTGAACTATTAGAGCTGAAAAATAATGGAAAAGGTGAACCTAGATGACTTCGTTAAAGCTGAAATCTATCGACTAGAATTAAAACAGAAGCTAGAATTAGCTTCCCTGAAAAGCCAGTTACATACGACCTTTGAACAGTTAAAGCCACTTAATCTTTTGAAGCAGACCTTCACCGAAGTAAGCGAATCTCCAGAGATAAAAAGCCAGTTACTGAACAGTGGAATTGGGTTACTGACAGGCTATCTATCCAAGAAACTGATGATTGGGAATACCTCCAATCCAATTAAGAATATTCTTGGAACAATCGTTGAATTTATTATTGCAAACGTGGTGGCTAAGTATTCGGAAAGCATTCTCGAAAACGGCGAAAATATCTTGCAATTATTCCTCGGAAAGGTAAAGGATGTTCCAAATAGCTCAAGTGCAAATTGATAGATGATACTTAAAATACACTTATTTTATATTAAGAATAATAGATGAATGTAGTAAATGTAATTAGTTGATTATCAAATTTTTACACAACTATTTTTTCTATGCACCTATGCGGTGAAATAGGTTGGGTTACTTAAATCCAACATTTAAAATTCATAATTCAGCATTATTACTTAACTCCCTTCAACATGAACTTAACACAATTAAAAGGCGACTGGAACAAAGCCAAAGGTAAGTTAAAGCAAAAGTATGCGACACTAACAGACGACGATTTATTATTTGAAGACGGAAAAGAGGACGAACTTCTAGGAAGACTTCAAGTTAAGTTGGGTTTGAAAAAAGAAGAAATTCACGAATTAATCTCTTCCCTATAACTAACAAGTTCTACACCTACTTTATAAATCATAATGTTGAATTTTGGATTTAGTACAGTAGATTTTTGAGTATCTGTAAATAGTTAATAATTAGAATTTTAAATTCAAGAATAGTCATTTAGAATTTATCATTACTACATACTTTCAATCAATATTCACGTAATAAAAAACGAATTAAGATGCAAAAGTCAATTTTAATGTATGTGCTATGCTTATGCCTAAGTACATTGAGCTTAGTGAGTTGTAACAACTCTAGCGAGAAAGTGAAAAATGCAGAAGCAGCCGTCACAAAAGCAGATAGCAACTTGGTGAATGCCAATCAAGAATACTTAACTGAGATTGAAAACTACAAAAAGGAAACAGCGGAAAAAATCGCTACGAACGATAAAAGTATTGTAGAATTCAAGGCTAGGGTCGCTCAGGAAAAGAAAAGTGCAAGAGCTGATTACTTAGCGAAAGTGGAAGCACTAGAAAAAAAGAATAGCGATTTGAAAAAACGCATGGACGACTACAAAGCTGACAGTAAGGAAAAATGGGATATGTTCAAAACCGAGTTTAATCATGACATGGAAGAAATTGGAAAGTCTTTTAAAGATTTGACCGTTAAAAATGTCAAGACTTCTAGTAAATAGTACACACTCACACAGTTAACTAAAGAATATTATGAAAAAGACATCTTTTTTAATCATGGCTATTGCCTTGTTATCGTTTAATCTATTGGCACAGGATGAACCCAGTATTTTTAATTTTGGAATAAAAGCAGGGGGAAATTTCTCCAATGTATATGATTCTCAGGGAGACCAATTTAAGGCCGACGGAAAGTATGGAGCAGCCTTTGGTGCTTTTGCATCCATCTCATTCGGGAAAGTATTGGGATTTCAGCCTGAAGTTTTATATTCAGAAAAAGGCTTTAAAAGTACAGGGACAGTCTTGGGAAATGCCTACGAAATGACCCGTAGCACGGGGTATATAGACGTACCGTTTTTGTTGGCTATCAAACCAATTAGTATGCTTACCATTTTAGTAGGCCCGCAGTTTTCGTTTCTTGTAAATGAGAAAAACTCCTTTACAACTTCTACCACGAGTGTGTTACAAGAACAAGAATTCAAGAACGATAATGTTCGCAAAAATACACTATGTCTTACAGGTGGTGTTGACTTGAACTTTAGCCATTTTATTTTGGGAGCAAGAGCTGGGTATGATATGCAGCAAAACAATGGCGATGGGACTTCTACCACTCCTCGCTACAAGAACGCTTGGTATCAGGCAACAATCGGCTATCGTTTCTTATAAACGAATGCCGTGAGGGAAAACCTATAAGAATTTACATATACTAGCAGATTTAGCGTGGCTTGCCACAGCGATTGCATTGAAATACAATTCAACTTACTGAAAGATAAATTGATTTCTCTTTTCTATCATTACCCAATTATAAATTTAGTAACCTCGAATTCTTATAGGTTTTCATTTTCACTTATTCTGTCCTTGCAGTTAGGTAACAGATTGAATAAATACGATGAAGCCTTTGTAAACGTCAAAGCACATGAAAAACTCAACCATAGAGCTTATCTATTTTACGCTCATCCAACTTGCCATTTTATTAGTCGTGGTGGTCTATTACCAGTTGAATAAAAACTGGAAGGAAAAGCACAAACTTATTCCAGAAAAGCAAAGTACGCCTCAGGGTGCAGTAAGTCTGGACGAATTGGTTATCAACTGAGCATCGTATAAAATTCAAAAATAGTTACTTATAATGCTTTACTAAGTAGTCGTCGGTTTAAAGTTTAATGTTCAAAGTTTTAATAAGCTACTATTATCTAGCAACTTATACCATATTTTGACACAATTCATAACATAAACTATTTGTCAACGAGTACTTATTACTTAATAACTCTTAACAAAAACAGATGGGAAATTTACTTTATATGATTGCTGTCGTACTCGTCATTGTATGGGCAATTGGTTTTTTGGGTTACAGTATGGGCGGACTTATCCATATTTTATTGGTAATTGCTCTAATTTCGGTGATTTTACGAGTGATTCAAGGCAGACGACCGCTTTGAGTTTTACGCTCTTCTAAAACATTCACTAACTCGATAGTTGCTAGGAATTGTTTAATATTAGATTCAATGAGAGTCGGGTAAAAATAGAGACTTCGTTCAGTATTACCATATTTTCTAAAAAGTAGATGAAGTCTGTAAACTAATTCTTAGTATGATTATTACGTATAGCAGTTTACAGAAAATTTACTTCAGCAACAATACTTAAATATCAAAGTATGTGTAAGAAATTAGTTAGCTAAACTTATAATATTTTGGTTGAAAATTGACTATAAAACTAGTATAAACTAAATATTATAGGCTTTATACCAACTTATTTTGTCCCATTACTTATTATCTCGATACTGCTTGTCGTTGGGATTGATTCTTGAAAAATCAAGTTCCGTAAATACTTAGAGATTAGTTTTAAACGAGTAAAGCTAAGACAAAAACGTAAAATCCCCCAAATAGTCAAGCTATCTGGGGGATTTTGTATATCTAAGCCTACTGAGATTAATACCCAGTATTTTGCGTAAATGCTGGCCCTTCAACTGTACGGTCAATTTCAGACTGAGGTATTGGTCTTAATACATGGAAATCTTTTACATAAGGAGCTGCTTCTTTGTTCCAAAGTTGGATACGTCTTACTAACGATTTTGTACGAACCAAATCATGGTATCTCATCCATTCTCCGTATAGTTCACGGCTTCTCTCATCTAAGATAAAATCAACGGTTACATCGTCGGCTTTTATCAACATCGCCGTTGCCGCTGCGGTATTTTGAGCGGGTGTATTTGTTTTACGATAGGCAGCTCTTTGACGTAGTACATTTAAAAGTTCAGCGGCTTTATCTTTATTTCCTGCTTGTAAATAAGCTTCTGCTCCTATAAGATAAACCTCTGCAAAGCGTGTAAGTACGACAGGACGAGTAGATGGGTCGTTAAAATTAGTTCCACGACTTGGATCCATGTGTTTCTTTATCGCAGGATAAACATCAGATTTCCAAAGACTTGGTGGAATGATTAGCCCTTTGAAAGGTCTTTTTCCATTGAATTGAGGAGCTCCAACAACCTCATAATCGGGAAGCCAAATTGCGGTATCAACACCAATTTGGGTGGTGTATCCAATGCCCCTCTTATTGTTAGCAGCCGTAGCACCGTTCGTAATTGACTGATTGGCGATATAAACTGTGTAAAATGTATTCGCAAATCTTGAATCTATATCCCTTTTTACAAAAGCTTGGTCAAGAAAATAATTCTTTCCCGCCATTGCTCCCGTAGTTTGCTTGTCACTATTTGGACGAATACGTTGGTACGGACGACCATACTGAGAATCACGTACCATCAATGAAGTTCCCGAGTTTACCAAGACGCCATTTGTATTTACCGTAGAGTTTACACCACTATTATTAGGGTAATTCCAGTTCGTAAACCATGGTGTTAGGTTCTGAGCACCCCCACCACTTGCACCCCCACCAACGGAATAATAGCCAAATTTAGCATCATTTGAGTGGTCACTGACAAACATTGTTTCTTTGCCATAGTCATTTGCAGGTACAAAAGCATCCCCAAAATCTTGCCATAAATCCAATCCATAAGTTGTTTTATTGGCAATAATATCGCTTGAAATTTTCGCAGCTTCTGCAAAATCGGCTTGCGAGTTAGTCAACCAGCCACGTGTAAGATAGGCTTTTGCTAAGAAAAATTGAGCAACAGGCTTTGTAGCCGCTTTACCCAAGAAAGGAGCCGTAGATTTCTCTGGTAATGCCGCCGCTGCTTCAGTTAAATCTTGGATAATTAATTTATACACTTCGCTCGCTGGGTCTCTTTTGGCTGCTTGTGAAGGAACAGTTATAAATTCCGTATGCAAAGGCACATCTCCCCACGTTTGAACTAAGTAAAAATACCAAAATGCTCTCAAAAACTTCGCTTGAGCTAAATATTGTTTCTTCGTAGCTTCGGGTAAATCAATACTCTGTCCATATTTCAATACACCATTAAGTGTGTTGATACAAGTAAAAGACGTACCCCATGCCGAACCAAAGTTGGTGCTATTTAGTCCATTAAAGGTATGGAGAGGTCCGCCACCACTACTTGCACCTTGAACAAACTCATCTGTGCCTGATTGCATTTCAGAAGAAAAGCCTTCAGTACCCCATTGGTTACGAATTTCGTTATATACCCCTGCGATACCTCCAAGTACTCCTGCTGGGCTATTGAAATAGGATGGTACAATTTGAGATTGAGGATGTTCTTCAAGTATTTTTTCACAACCTAGACTTACAAATAAAGTGCAGGCAATTATTAAAACAGCTATTTTTTTCATCTTATGATCAATAATTAAAATTTAAGATTTACACCTAAAGTAAACTGACGCACTGGCGGATTATTTAGGTTTACATTTATCACACGGTTGAAGTTTCCACCTTGGATGGTATTTCCAGAGCCATTCCCTTCTGGGTCAACGGCGAGTTTATCGCTCACTAATGGCGAATAAAGAATAAATGGATTGGTAGCATTCACGTAAATACGAGCGGACGAAATACCCATTTTACCAAGTATTTTTGTAGGTATAGTATAACCCAAGTTGATACTACGTACCTTAATGAATGAACCGTCTTGGTATTGTGTCGTAGAGGTAAAATCTCTTACACCACCACCCGCATTGGGTCTTGGGAAAGCATTCGTAGGATTTTCAGTTGTCCAATAATCCATCACTAATTGGTTTGAGCGACCTTGGTTAAGGAATCCAAATCCAGAACCACCACCCGATGTTCCTGCTAAATAGGGAACTAATACTTTCATACCCATACGAGCATACGTAACAATAGATAAATCAATGCCTTTAAAAGACATTCTACTCGTTAATCCACCTTCCCATTGAGGTTGAAAATTGCCGATAACTTTACGGTCAGCAGCATCAATTTTACCATTACCATCCACATCCTCAACTCTGATTTCTCCTGGCACTTGAACGGGTGAAGTTTGTTTTGCTAACGTACCGTCTTCTTTGTCAGATTGTTGCCAGATTCCAATTTTGTTATAGTCATAAATTACGGTAAGCGGTTGTCCAACAAACCAAAAATTACCTTTATTGTCTAACTCTGAAGGAGTGGTAAGTTGCGTAATTTCTTCACGATTAAAGAAATAGGTAACATCGGTACTCCAATTAAATCCATTTTTATTTCTGAAAATATCAAACGTTAAAGACGACTCAAATCCAGACCCTTTAGTTTGTCCTAAGTTTTTCAACGTAGAACCTGCTCCATTACTTTGAGGTAAGTTTACAGAAAGGAGAATGTCCTTCGTATTTTGCTGATAGACATCAAATGTACCCGTGATTCGATTGTTCAATAATCCAATTTCCAAACCAAAATCAGTTTGAGCGGTTGATTGCCAGCCTAAATTACTAGAAGGTAAACTCGTTACGGTATAGGCAAGTGCTTGACCCGCCGTGGTAGTACCGAAGTTATAATAACCCGAAGACAACGCCCCCAAAGTCGCATAAGCACCTACGTTACGGTTGCCAGAAATACCCCATCCGCCTCTCAATTTTAAGTTAGAAATTGTAGGAATATTTTTCATGAATGGTTCGTCGATAATATTCCAACTTAAACCAACTGCGGGATAGTTAAAATATTGGTTTTGAGGAGATAATGTTGAAGAGCCATCTCTACGGAACGTAGCGGTCATTGTATATTTATCATTGAACGTATAATTCAAACGTGCCATGTATGATAATAGTCCTGTTTCTCCGAAAGAGTTTCCAGAGTTGTTATTGGCAGTGTTAGCAGTAACAACTCCGGATGCCAAGGCAAAATTTGCTGTTTGAATATAATCCGCAGGTACACCTTTTACGTTAAAACTACTTCCTAAATTATGATTCTTCGTAATTTCATACAATGCCGTTAATCCAACTTTATGCTTTTCAGCGAATACTTTATCATAATACAATAAGTGCTGGAAATTCACATCCCAATACTCGGTATTTCTAATATCAGCACTTGATACGCTTTGGTCAACGCCTGTGTTTACAAAGGTATTTGGCGGAGAATAACCATTAAAATGTGATTGACTAAAGTTAAGACCTGCATTGAAACGATATTTAAGACCGTCCATAATGTTTACCTCTGCGTATAAACTGTTGAAGGTTCTCAACGAGCGTTCGTTTGAAAGAATATCATCTCCACGAGAAATTAACGTCAAGGGACTCACTGCCTGAGCTTCAATCGTTCCTTTTTTAGGGTTTAAGTTTATCGTTCCATCAGCATTGTAAGGCGTTACGAGTGGTGAAAGACGTACTAATTCAGTTGGGACACCTCCCCCCGCTGGGTCATTTCTATGGGTTAAGGTATTGATTGTATTTAATCCAATTTTAACATATTTCCCAATTCGTTGATCTATCGTTGCACGGATTGTCATACGATCAAAGTTTTGGTTAGGCATAATACCTGTTTCATTGAAATAGCCAATACCCATGCCGTATTGAGTATTTTCGACACCCCCTTGTAAGCCAAGTTGGTGGCTCGTATTGAACCCTTGTTTGTACAACAAGTCTTGCCAATCGGTAGAAACTCCAGCAGCCAAATTGGCTTTTTCTTCTTCTGTTAGAGGATACGCTGTTGTTCCTGCACCTTGTGTATTATACGCCGCAGATAATTCTTTAAATTTAGCATATTGTTCCCCATTCATCACGTTGTATTTACCCATCATGCTTGTTACTCCGTGATAGCCGTCATAAGTGAATACTGGCTTACTGATTTTACCTCTTTTAGTAGTTACCAAAATAACCCCACCTGCACCACGAGAACCATAAATTGCGGTTGCTGAGGCATCTTTCAGAATTTCAATATTGGAAATATCATCAGGGTTGATGTCATTTAGTCCTCCAAAAGGAATACCATCAACCACTACCAAAGGGCCATCAAGTCCATCGCCATTACCCGTTGTTAGGGAGCGATTACCACGAATACGAATGGATGCTTGACTACCAGGAGTAGAACCATTGCTTACAATTGACACACCCGCTGCTCTACCTTTTAACGAGTTTAAAAGGTTAGGTGCTGGTACTTCTTTCAATGTTGACTCAGAAACAGATACTACCGAACCCGTAATATCTCTTTTCTTTTGAGTACCATATCCTACCACGATAACCTCTCCCAATTCTCTGTTATCTGAAAGTAGCATAACATCAAGAATACTTTTAGTGCCGATACTAATTTCCTGTTTTACATAGCCAATATTGGAAACAACAATAATCGCATTTTTAGGCACGCTATTTAAGCTATACTCGCCATTCGCATTGGAAATAGTACCATTTTGTGTTCCTTTAATTAACACCGATGCTCCAGGCAATTCTTTACCTGAGTCTGTCGTGATACGACCTTTTAACGTTTGGGCTTTTGCGGTAAAACTAGCCATACATGAGAAGAGCATAAGCCATATCAGAATATATGGAACACTCTTCCGCTGAAAAATAAGATAGTCGAATTTTTTCATAAGAATACTAAATATGATTGTTTTGGTAAATTGTTTAATCTTCTTGATATAGAAGAGTTTTGACGACGTAAAGTAAGCGGATGACAAAAAAAATGTACGGCACATATTACCAAACTTGATTCACAAATGTTCAAAATGACATGAAATTGTTAAATTATAACACTCCATATTACAATAAATGGCTATTTGCTTAGAGAAGGGAATAAAATACAGCCTTTCCCTAAAGGATGGACGGAAAAGGGAGACTTAAAACATGGGTGCTATTTGAATTGACAATTACAATCTAATTGGGATGGGTGAAATGACATTTGGGATGTTCAAAAAAATAAATGCTACTATTCAGAAGTTTGAATAGTAGCAAAATAGAAGTGTTCACGATGGTGTATATACTTTGTTAAGAAGGCATTATTTCTTCAGCAAGACATACTCTTTTGGACGACTC
The DNA here is from genome assembly GCA_049241065.1 of Spirosomataceae bacterium. Classification (GTDB taxonomy): domain Bacteria; phylum Bacteroidota; class Bacteroidia; order Cytophagales; family Spirosomataceae; genus JALRIJ01. Next base: position 16,136 of record JBMLRK010000110.1, on the reverse strand, counting down.
TCTTTTTAGTAAAATGTATTGTGATGGGGACACATGATACTTTGCCTTAAAAGCTCTTGTGAAGTAATTAGGGTTGGAAAATCCTACTTCGTAACCAATATGTGAAATTTTCATATCACTTTTTTCTAATAACATGGCAGCTTTTTTGAGTTTAATCGAACGAATATACTCTACAGGTGTTTCTCCTGTGAGACTCAAAATCCTGTTGTACAAAGTACCTCTACTGGTATTCATTTTCTTACTCAATTCTGTAATTGACAAATCAGGACTACTAATATGTTCTTCTACATATTGTGAGATTTTTAGCAAATACATTTCATCTTCTGAAGCAAACGTCATTTCAGGTACTTCTATACTTATCTGCTTACTGTAAGTATCTTTAAAGGTATTGTTGAGGTTTAATAAATTATTGATTTTGATATTCAATAATTGAAAACTAAATGGTTTGGTCAAGTAATCACTTGCTCCTGTTTCTAATCCTTTTAACTGATTTATCTCATCTGATAAAACAGTCAGCAAGATGACGGGAATATGTTTGGTTCTGCTGTCTTTCTTGATTTTTTTTACGAGAGCAATACCGTCCATATTGGGCATATTTACATCACTCACGATAATTTCGGGATGAGAGGATAGGGCTTTTTTCCAAGCTTCTTTGCCATCAGAGGCTTCAATGATTCTATAGCTTCCTTTCAGACTTTCACGGAGATAGGTTCTAATATCTTCGTTATCATCCACCAAAAGAACCAGCGGTTTATCAATTTCAGACAGTTTTATTAGCTTGGCTTCTTCAGGAGCATATACCTCAGCACTTTCTTCTCTTACTTGAAACGTATGCACATTATTGTTTTCTAACAGCTCAAGCAGAGGTAAAGACACTGTAAAAATACTTCCTTTACCCGCTTGGCTTTCGACTTTAATATTTCCGCCATGAAGTTTTACAAACTCTTGGGTAATCGAAAGTCCAATGCCGCTTCCTTGATTCAAAATATTATTATCATTATTGACTTGATAAAACCTGTCGAATATTTTTTCTAGTGCATCATTTGCCAAGCCAATGCCATTGTCACCAATGATTAGCTTAATCCCATTGTGAGCGTCTGTTTCAATATGAAAATATACGTTCCCGTTTTCGTTTGTGAATTTTATAGCATTCGACAAGAGGTTGAGCAAAATTCGTTCAATCTTATCTTTATCAAAGTTGGTATGATAAGTATTGATAGTACTTTTAAAGTCGAGATGTATTTTTTTTCGTTCAGAAATATATTTAAAGGAATCAAAAATTTCTTTGGCTACCGAAATCAAATCACCCTCGATAGGATTTAATTTTAATTCATTGTCCTCTATTTTACGAAGGTCCATCTGTTGATTGACTAAGTTGAGTAGCCTTTTCGCATTTCTATTAATGAGGTTTAGGGTATCTACTGTCTCCATACTTTTTTCTTTTAGTAAGAGGTTTTCGATAGGGTTTAGAATGAGTGTCAAAGGCGTTTTTAATTCATGACTAAGGTTGGTTAAGAACTTAATTTTCAATTGTTCTAATTCCATTTTTCGTTCTGCTTCCGTTCTTTCTTTCTCGATAAGATGTTTTACTTCACGGCGTTCCTGTTCTAAGGCAAATTCATACCTCAGCTTTTGGATAGCTCTTCTTCGAAGTACCCATAACGAAATAATTAGGAGTAAAAAATACGTAAAATAAGCATAATAAGTACGCCAAAAAGGCGGATTAACGATAATTTCGACGACCTTCTCAGGTGTATGCCATGAGCCATCCTCACTTTGAGCTTTGAGTCTAAATCTATATTTCCCTGGGTCTAAGTTGGTATAAACCGCAGTGGTTACAGCACCAACATGATTCCATTCTTTATCAAAACCTTCCAGCATATAGCTATATTGGCTCTCTTGAGGAGCCGTATAATTTAAGGCAACAAAGTCTAAGGAGAAATTCTGTTTATAGCTTAGGTCTATTTTTTTTGCTGTGGCTATGGATTCAGAAATTTCTGAATTTTCAACAGGTTTGACACTTTTATTACCAATTTTTAAATCGGTAAATACCAGTGAAGGAATATTTTTATTTTGGTAAAGATATTTGGGATTAAAGAAGTTAAACCCTTCGTTTCCTCCAAAATATATTTCTCCCGTCCTTGTTCTTAATCCTGCACCAATATTAAAATTACTTTGTTGGATACCATTATAATAGGTATAATTTTTGAACACTTTATGTTGGGGATCAAACACGCTAATTCCCTTATTGGTACTTACCCATAATTTTCCATATTCATCTTCTAATATCTTGTAAATTATATCATTAGCAAGTAATTGTTTGATACTGAATTGATGAAAGGTTTTGAGTTTGTTATTATATAGGCATAGCCCGCCTCCCAAAACACCCACCCAAATTTGACCATATTTATCGCAATGAATATCCTGTACAATGTCTAATGGGAGGTTACTATTATCATGAGTGAGTAGATTAAAGACGTTTTGAACAGGATTATACATTGCCAAACCTGCCCCCATTGAACCAATCCATAGATTTCCTTGCTCATCTTCTTCAATGGCAGATACATAGCCATTTGCTAGAAGATTACGTCCCTTTTTTTGAGGGTTAAGTTCATTAAAATGAGATAACGTTTTAGTTTTTATATCGTACTTATAAAGCCCACTACCATTAGTACCAATCCAAAGATTGTTACGTCTATCTACTTTTAAACAGTTGATAGGAACAGCGGTATTATCTGTTTTACTTTTAGGAACGTTGATGTTTTTGATGGTATTGGTAGCCAAGTTCATCTCATAAACTCCATAAAAGGGAGTCCCTACCCAGAGTTTTCCTTCTGAGTAGGCCAGTGATGAAATAGCCCCTTTTTTTCCAGCTTTTTCCAATAAAGGTACTTTCCTGATAAGTTTCGTATTTCTATTAAATAAGTTTAATCCATTTTCGGCTGTTCCTATATAAATATCGCCAGAAGGACTCTCTGCAAATGAGGATACAGCACTTGCACTAAAACCGTTTACATCAAGCGGATTGAATCGTATGTGATTGAAAAATGCTAGATTGGTATCATATTTATTTACGCCTCCCTGTAGTGTACCAATCCAATAAATACCGTTATTATCTAAGTAAATATCTCGTATGGAATGACCAACAAAACTGCCTATTCCACTATATTGTTTTGATGTTAATTTATCGACTCGAAAGGATTTACCTGTGTTGGGTTGCAAAATATTGATACCATCTTCTGTACCAACCCATAGTTTTTCATCTTTATCAAATGCAATTTTATAAATATTATTATTAAGTGGTTGATTTTCAGAATCAAAACCTCTGAAACAGGTAAATATTTGGTGCTTAAAATCTATTTTATTGACTCCATCTCCTGTACCAATCCAGATATTACCCATTTTATCTTCAACCAAAGTCCGTACAATGTTGCTTGAAATCGTTAATGGATTTTCTTTTTTGTGTAGAAACCTAGTAAAATTCCCGTTAGTTGGATTAAATAAATGTAGGCCAGCATTTGTACCTACCCAAACACGGTTTTTACGATCTTCAAATACACTCAAAATTATATTTGAATTTAGCTTATCTGCTTGTAATGGGTTAGCCTTGTAAGAAACTATTTTTTTAGATTTAGGATTAAAATAGTATAAGCCCGAATAAGTACCAACCCAAATATTTCCGAGGTGATCCGCTTGTAAACTTCTAATCCATCCAAGTTTATGAAAATCAAAGTTGATGAAATTATTTAAGCTCCTATTATACATGGATAACGTTATGCTAGACCCAATCCATAAGTTTCCTTCTTTATCTTCTTGCATAGCCGTAATCATACCTTTCCCAATGCTCGATGAATCCGTTTCGCTATGGCGATAAACTACGAAATTCTGCCCATCAAATTTATTCAACCCGTCATCTGTTCCAAACCACATAAAACCATATTTATCTTTTAAGATGGCATTTACAGAATTGGAAGAAAGCCCATTTTTGCTATTAAGGTTGATAAAGTTATAGTTTTTTACTTGCCCAAAAGATTGTATGCACAGCAAAAGTAGCGTAACGATAAAGTAGATAATATTCATGATTAGTATATGTTATTTGCCATCAAACTCAGGCTACTAGTCAGTAGCATTATTTAGCTGATTTACGGTTTTGCAGAACGCTATTCCTTATGTAACATAAGAGGAGATTACCTGAAAATACAATTGTCTAAAATAGACACAAAGATAAGGAACTTATCAACGAACAACGTGCTTATGTTCAAAATAATATAGCTATAATGTAATTTTAAAGCATAATGAGGGCTACTAATAGTCTTATGGATTTGTATTAATAGGGGAGGTGTTTGGGGGAGAAAGTTGACGAAGGTTCTGAAAGGAAAAGAGGTTCATATAAATTTATTCTCATTAGGGATAAAACGTTCTTCAAGAATGCAAACGTAGTCTTGAAGAACGTTAAAATGCTTGATAAGTTCGTCTATTAGAGTAACATCTTACCCCATTACTTACTTGAATAATAATTGAGAAAATAAAAAAATATCGTGTCTCCAAACAGGCCAAGTATGTCCGCCAGCGTATTCACTATATTTGTATTTAATACCCATATCATCAAATTTCTTCAACATGATTTGGCAATTAGCATGGGCAATATCTTCTTTTCCGCCCATCGAAACCCATAATTCTTTTAGGTTTGAATTGATAGTTGAGGCATTGTTTCTCATAAATTCATACTGAGGATCAGATAGTTTTGTATTGTTCGCCCACCACCCAGAGCTAAATACGCCCAAGTATGAAAATAAATTAGTATTCTTGATACCTGCATAAAGTGTTTGCAAACCTCCCATCGACAATCCTGCCAAAGCTCTGTGTTGAGCATCGGTTGCTACGTTGAAAGTACTTTCTACAAAAGGGATAGCCCCGTTTTTTAACTCGTTTTCAAAAGCTCGTAACTGAGCTTCACCGAAGCCAGCTATGCCACCTCCATTGCCATAAAAGTTCCCGTCGAGCATCGCAATGACCATTGGTTTTGCCTTTTGTTCTGCTATCAAATTATCCAAGATCAGGTCGGTACGTCCTTGTGTTGCCCAACCACGCTGGTCTTCACCACCACCGTGTAAAAGATACAAAACAGGATATTTTTCAGTAGATTTATCGTAGCCTGCTGGCGTGTAAACATACATCTCACGCCATGAGTTACTAGCTTTTGAGAAATACTTTTTGATACGAATATCGCCATGAGGAACGTCTTTTAGGGCATAAAAACCGCCCTCTTTGTAAGGAATTTCAATGCCACTTGCTTGGCGACTCATGCCATAAAAGGTTTCGCTTGCAGGGTCGGCAAGGGCAAGGTCATCAATCAACAAAGAGTAATAATGGAAGCCACGACTGATAGAATCTGTGGTCGCATGCCAAAAACCACTACTATCTTTTATCATATCGTATTTTTTCCCTAAATCAATCTGTACTTTGTGAGCAGTCGGAGCTTTTACCTTGAATACTACACGATTATCGGGTAAAATTTGAGGATATTGAGCATTGCGAATATTGGTACTCGCAGGAGTCCCCAACACCGTATATTTGGTAAAAGAAGAAACATCGACAGGTTTAAACAAAAACTGTGAATACATATACAAGCCATTTTTCCAAACCTTAAAGTCATGTCCTCCTGGTTCTAAATAGTAAATATGCGGTACATCGTTTTGATATAAATAATCATGGGTACGTTTGCTAAACGGAAGTAAGCCGTCGTTATCGCCGCATGAAATCCAGAGGAGCTTGAGTTTCTTTTTAGCATCTTCAGGATTAGGCACTAACTCCTGAGGAACTTTGGTATTAGGAGCAGACGAAAAGCCACCAACCCATGCAAATTTATCTAAGTTGCCTAATCCAAAATTAAGCGACTGTCCGCCACCCATCGAAAGCCCAGCAATGGCACGGTTTTCACGGTCGGTTAAGGTCGGATATTTTTTGTCAATAAAAGGGATTAAATCATTTAATAAATCTTTTTCAAAAGTAGCAAAAGCCTGTACTTTATCGGGAGCCATAATATTGCCAATAGCACGGTCGTCTTTCATGGCACGACCATTGGGCATGACCACAATCATCGGTTTGATTTTTCCTTCAGCATATAAATTATCTAAAATCACTTGAGGTTTCCCTCCGATAAGCCATTCTTTTTCATCCCCACCAATACCGTGCAAGAGATACAAGACAGGGTATTTCATTTTTTTATTAAAGCCAGGAGGGGTATAGACTAAGGCCTTTCGAGTAGAGCCAATGGTCTTAGACTCGTAGTTGATGGAGTCCAATTTGCCCGTAGCAATACCTGTTTTCACTTGATCGAAGTCCTTGGGAGCTTCTTTTTCTATTTTCTGTGCATAAACCATCAGGTTCATGAGAAAAAATATAGAAAAACAGAGGGTTATTTTTTTCATGTTATTAAACATTTAAGATAAAAAGACTTATTACTTCGGCTGTATAATTTGATACTTTCCGCTCAAGTGCATCAGGCTGAACAGATACATCAATCCGTCGTAATATGGATCGAAATAGCCATCTTCGTAAGGTTCTAATTTGGCATTCCAAATGGCTCTTACAAAATCGACTTTGTTTTTATCCTTGTTCATAAGCGATGCCGTGGCAGCCGTAGAAACCAAACCGATGGAATGTCTTAATTTTGGTACATTACCAGCTTTCAAAATAAAATCAGGTTTTGTGCCGTCTAAGTTAAATTGGTCGTCATAAGTGTCCATCCCTTTCGAGCGAAGGAAGTTTTGGAATCTTTTCGCATAAGATTCTTGCCAAATTTTGTCTTTACCAAACCACGTATAATCCATGGCAATGTTCATCGGTACACGCCATGAGTCGTAGCGAAAACCTGGCGGCATCCAACGAGTTGGGTGAGGAACACCACTAAATTCGGTATAATCTGAATTGAGTCCTGTTACAGGATGGCAAGCTCTGTGTAAGAAAACACGAGAAGTATCGGCACATTCTTTATAAAATGCTTCGTGACCATCTTTGGCATATAATGCCCATACTTCATAAAAAGCAGGTAAGTGATACGACGGGTCTGTCCATTTATAAGCATCCCCTTCTGGCACAAAGGTAATTTGCTTGTGTTCGGTGTTAATCAGATTATAAATATTGCCTGTACCATCTTTTTTCCATGCTGCATCCAATATTCTACGAGCTTCGTTGTAATAATTGATACCCGTATTATTGCCCCACTTGTTCGAAGCAAATAGCAAACTGGTAACGTAATACAATTCGCCATCAGAAGCCGAACCGTCAGAGTTTTTCTTCATGGTTTCGGGATTGATACTCCATGCAAAATAGCCTTCACGTGGGCCGCTTTGGTGTTGAAGGTATTTTTTTGACCAACGCCAAATTTTATCAAAAACCTCTTTTTTGTCGAGTTGAACGGCAATCATCATTCCATACGAAAGTCCTTCGGTACGGGCATCGTGATTTTTCACGTCTGATACATAAGCCATTGTATCACCAACAGCAAAATATACCCGACTTGGGCCTTCAAAAACATCATAATAAGCTTTGGCAATTTTTGTATCAATTTCTTTTTGGCTATAACCTGATTCCAAGAATAGGTTACGATACTTTGGTGAAATCTTATCCTTTTTGTTGCTTTGCCCAAGTGCTACAAGGGGTGATATGAATGCTATCGAAAGTAGTAACAAAACCACGTGTTGTATGCGATTATTCTTCATTATATTTTATCAATTAAATTCAAAGTTAATCTTTCTATTTATTCAAAATAGAAAGCATTTTCTCGGCATAACGTTTACCCAATTCTCGATAACCTGCCGCATTAAAATGGAGGTTATCTGCGGCATCGGTACAGCCACTTGATGAAACGACATGAGCATTTTTGATAGTTTGAGGAAGCGTAGCAATGATTTTATTCATACTTCCACAAATACCTCCTTGGTCGGCATTGACCGTTTCGCCTGCTATTAAGGGTACTTTTTTAGCTTTTAGATGAAGGTCTTTCAGCAAATTGTCATATACTACTTTCACTTTTTTAGTCCACAACGTATCATTGGTGTTCGACTCGCCTTGATGTAACAAAATACCTTTGATTACTCCGTCTTTTTGTGCCAGTTTCGCCATTTCTACCAATCTTCCATACGGATTTCCGTCATACTCTTTTACCATATTTTTGAGCCAGTTGGGGGTAGTAGCGACGTAAGATTCGTAGTTGTCTTTATCAAAAAGTTCTATTTTACAACCGCCCACAGCCACGTTAATCACCCCAATTCTCACATTGGCAGGAAGATTGGCAAGCATGGCTCTTCCAAAATAATCCACCGGTGTAAGTCCTGTACGACAGCGACATAAAGGAGGAATTGCAGTGTACCAGTTTCCTTTGGTTCTGCCTAAATTGGGACAATCAACGGCTTCTAAAACTTGAAAACGACTATCGACATTGACCGTATCTTGAGGCTCAAATTTGGCATTTCCTTCCATGTTAGACTGTCCGAAGCTCAAGAAAATATAAAAGTTTTTATCTTGTGAAAAGCCTTCGAAACTTGTTACTAATAAGTTGATTATCAGTAGGAAAAATATTTTTTTCATTTCTGTATAAAAATGGTTTTAAGATTGAGTTCAAAATAATGTAAACATTGATTAGTAAGTACTCGTTGATAATTAGTTTATGATATTTTTGTCTCAAGATGTAGCATAAGCTATTAGAGAATAGTGGTTTATCGAAACCTTTGAACCTTAAACTGACGACTACTTAATATTTTATGAAATACTACTAATCAATGTTTATGCACAAATAGAATCAGGCAGTAAGAAAATCAATCTTATTACTTGAATTTCAATGACTTCACTGCAAGCGACTTACTGCTTACTTTAGGAAATTTTACAAAAACATCGTGATGTCCTTTAATGGATTTTATGGTTTTGCTGAACGTTTTCCAATTGGCAGTTCCGTTTGTACTTGAATAAGGTACAGTCGCTATCAGTTTACCTGTTGTGAGGTCGTCTAACCAAATTTCAAGTTTACCACTGCTTGTAGCCGAAAGTTCTATTGCTATGGATTTCGCCTTTAGGTTTTGTCCATCTAAATCAACGCCTGAAATCATGAACCAACCGCCATTTTCTGAATCGTTGGTCATCGCTTCGTCAGCTGTTTTTTCTACGCCATAATAATTACTAAATCCAATCGCAGGAAGCTCTGAAAAACCATCTTTACAAGTGAATAAATCAAAGTCGGCAGGTTTTCCTTCTGTAAATAGACCTAAGCTTGTGCCAACCCAAGAATTGTAATTAGGCTGTGTTTTATCAAGATTAGCAAGGTTAATGCTTTCTCCAATTGGTGTCCAAACTTTACCATTGGCACTGGCAAAAGCCGTGAGGTTATGTTGTTTTCTAGTCACTTTCAACCAAACTATATTCCCAAAAGTGTTAGGAATGTTATAAGAAGTTTTTTCAAATTGGAAGATGATTTTTTGCCCATTGTCAAAACCACTATACAAACTAGCGAATACAGTCTGGTTACCATTACTCAGATAAATACCTGCTTTCTGGGTTGATTCTGAAGCACTTATATCAACTTTTGTAATGGCCGAATAATAATGGTCGGTTTCTTTTTGAACGATACTGGTGCGAGCAGTGTCGGGACTTAAACGTAACCATCCTTTTCTGGCATCTAACGAATATCGGTTTGCATCTTTTTTACTGAGGAAATGCCAGCTCAAAGCTAACGATGTTTGGTCGAAGTTGTCTGAATCTACACTTCTCCACAAAACCCCTGATTGAGGGAGATTAGGTTTGGCAATAGATAAGGTTGTCGGAGCCATTCCCCAAGGGCGGTCACCTTCCCAAATAACAGGATATAAGGAAGTTTGACGACCCAATCCAGCCCAATCATCACCTTCGTATCTTTCGTAACTCTGCCCGATTGTCCACCAAGTACCATCGGCTAACTGAACTGGAGCAGCGATATGGTTGGGACGACGGAAACCAACTTTAGGGTCTGTAATAGGTTTGAAAAATTCGCCAAGACGTTCCCATTTGGTAGAATCGCTTGTTAATTCCTTGCCCCTAAGTACGTACTGTCCACCCGATACATCGCCAGCAGGGAAGTAATAATAATAGCCATTGCGTTTGCACATCACGGGGCCTTCTGCCCAGCTATATTGTAGTTTGGCATTTATCCAATCAAGGTCAATTACCGAAGAAGTAAGCTGACCGTCTTTTCCTAATTCTTGTAAACGATTGGTTTTTTGTCCATTTTTAATGACCATGTACGGCTTGCCGTCGTCGTCCACAAAAATCGAATTGTCATAACCCAAAGGCCCTGTTTTAGCGTTTGGCTTTACTTGAACAGGCTCAGACCAAGGGCCTGTAGGCGAATCCGCTTTACTAAACCATTGTCCGTTTGCCGAAAAATAAATCCAATAAGAGCCATAAAAGAAGGTAATTGCTCCTTGCCACGTTCCAGCCGATGGGCGGTCAGTTACCCAAGTCGCTTTTTGTGGGGGCAATACACGGCTGATTACTTTCCAATGTACAAGGTCTTTGGAATGATAAATCGGCATGTAGGGCGTGAAATGAAAACTTGAGCCACAATGATAGAAATCGTCACCCACTTTCAACAGCGTTGGGTCGGGGTGATCGCCTGGCAAAACAGGGTTTACGTAAGTTTTTACTTCGTTGTAAAAAGATTTGTCCGCTTGTGCATACACCGTTGTATGGAATAATAGCACAAAAACACGTAAAATGATATTCAGTTTTTTCATTATTCAGTTAAATTACTTTATTCTAAACCAATCAATATCTACAAAGCCCCCCGTTTGTTGGGTAGCATAATTAAACAATCCGAAACGATAGCCCATAAAATGAGGTAGGGTATAAGTCATTTTCAAAGGCTCGCCTATGACCGTCCAAGATTTGCCATCAAGACTGTAATAAAAATGGGCTATATCTGCTCTTTCTTTGAAATTACAATCAATTTTAAAATAGACTTTTTCCTGTGTAAGTGCTACGCTTAGGCTTTGGATGGCTTTGCCAGAACCTGCATTAATCATCACAATAGCCTTTTGTCCCTTGCTAACTTTTACGCCAACCAAGCCGTAATTCTTTTGTAAAACACTCAGTCCTGCAAAATCTCCATCTTTCAAATTTGACACATCAAGCGAAGTAATGCCCGAGCAAACAGGGCCAATGGTGCGTTGGGTAAGTGTATTTCTGGCACTCAAAAATGTTGAATCAATACGCCCCGTTTTTAATCTTAAAAAGCCTTTTCTTTCGGTAACAGACCAAAGAGAGTTATCGGGATTATGGTTCCATTGCCAGACCAAAGGCAAAGGCATTTCTCCTTTTTTACGGTTAAATTCATCGGAAACAACAAGGCTTGGAATCAAACTTTTGTTGGCAGGAAGGTCTAATTTTTCAGGAACTTTGCCATTTTCGCCTAAAACAGGCCAACCATCTTCCCATTTTACAGGCACGAGATAAGGAATACGTCCCACCGCACCATTATCACGGAAAAGATAGGAAAACCAACGTCCATCAGGAGTATCAATCAAACCACCCTGAGCAACGCCCAAATCTTGTAAACCAATTTTCCCTTCCCAAGGCCCCGTAATTTTGTCGGCACGATGAATAAGTACCGTTCGCATTCCGCCACGTGGCCAACAGATATTGAACAGGTAATATTTGCCCTTGTGTTTGAAAAGTTGTGAGCCTTCGGCTGGTAACATAATAGCGGCATTGGCAGCAGCAGAAGCGTTTTCTATCAAGGTTTTTTCTTCTGTGCCTTCCATTTTTCCACTCAAATCGGATTTTAACTCTATGATTTTGAGTTTTCCTGCTCCATAAATAAGGTAGGTTTTACCATCGTCATCAAAAAAAATAGTATGGTCGTGGTAAGCAGGGGCAAAGGATTTTTCTTTCCACGGGCCTTTGATATTTTTGGAAGTATAAATATGTGTTTTGCCCGATGTGGCGGCAAAAGTGCTAACCATAAATTCGCCTTTATGATAGCGGATACAACTTGCCCAAGAACCTCGACCATAAGTACTTTGACCATTTGTAAGATTCATGGCATCATTTTCTACCAATCTGTCATAACAGTAGCTTTCGAGTTTCCAATTCACCAAGTCTTTTGAACTCATAATCGGCACGCCCGGACTCATGTGCATGGTGGTGCTACTCATATAATACGTATCGCCCACACGAATCATCGACAAATCTGGCACGTCGGCAAAAATGATGGGATTTTGGGCTTGCTTCACCTGTGCAACTATATTTTGACTAAGTATAAGCAGGAATAAAAGTTTCTTTATCATTTTCAGATAGTTTGGTGTTCTATTACTTGAACATCGGGTCGTTTCCTTTGTATTTCAGGTAGTTGAAAGATGCTGAATTACTACTTTCTTCACCCGAAGAAGTGGCGTACATTCCATAAATACAGCCAATAAAACCACCTGCTGTAATATTGCATTTACCTTTTTTGATTAACAAGGCATCTCCTCAGGTATTTCTAAAAGGCTAGTTGTGTTTTTTGTAAAAAACCATTATTCGCCAAAAAGAGTAATAAGACTATGTGAAATCGTTTCATAAATGTTTTGAGATTGTTTTAAGTATTAGCTTTGATTCTGAATTCTCAACATTAGCCCTAAGACTTGCCAAAAACTATGCTAATTCCCTCTAAAACAGACAGTTTCTATCCTTTTTTATCTTTACCCATTAGTTGGTGGCTTTTAAATTGAGTACTGCATGGTAGGCTTTTTTAGGTTCTAAAGCTCTATCGAACAACAAAGGATAGTTGGTTCGATTACGAATCGGGAAGCCGTTTAACCACGAATGACTATCATCTACTCCCCAGAAGGTCACTCTACTTATTTTGTCTTTATGTTTTAAGAAAAGTTTAAAGAGGTCAGCATAACGGTCAGCTAAAGCAGTCTGTACAGAGTCTGGTAAAGCATCTTTATAAGGATTCATTTCAGGCTTTTCTTCAAATCGTTGGTTCACATCCGCACCTTTTAAATCCCATGGGTTTGGTAAAACCGTAAGGTCTAATTCTGTAAAAGCTACTTTGATTCCCAATTTTGAAAACTCAATGATTGACTCTTCTATATCTTTCAAATTGAGGTCTTTGATACTCCAATGTCCCTGAATACCCACACCATCAATCTTAGTTCCGCTTGCCTGTAATTTCTTAATAAGTTCAATTGCTCCTTTGCGTTTAGCAGGTTGTTCAATATTGTAATCGTTGTAGTACAAAGCTGCTTTAGGATCCGCTTTAGCTGCCAAATCAAAGGCTTCTTTTATGTAGCCTTCACCCAATTTATTCAAGAAAACGGATTTGCGAAGTGTACCATCTTCATTCAATGCTTCATTCACTACATCCCAGCTATTAATTTTCCCTGTGTATCTTCCTGCTACGGTGTTGATGTGTTCGGTCATAAATATACGTATAGAATCAGCACTTTTAATTTTACTAACAAAAGCAGGTAATTGAGAATGCCAAACTAAGGTATGACCCACAACGTACATGTTATTTTTCTGCCCATATTCTACGTATTTATCAGCAAGATCAAAATTGTAGCGATCAGGTGCTGGATGGATAACCTGAGATTTCATAATGTTCTCAGGCGTAATGGCGTTAAATTCTCGCTTGATTAACTGATTCGCTTTTTCGTTCCTTTCAAGAATATGCTCTGTTCCTAAAGCAGTACCAATTAAAAAGTCTTTTTGATAAGCTGATTTCATTGAGACAGGCACTTGCTGACAAAAAGATAGGTTGATTGCTAGGGAACTGATAAAGAGGGTACGATATACAGTTGTGGGTATTCTATGATAATTCATGCTAGTTTATTAATAAAGTAAATTGGTATAATCCGAAGATTTTTTTGACGGTGTAAAGTAAGTGAATGGATAAAAAATTAAGTAGCACAAATTAGTGAATATGGTTACCAAATGTTTAATGAGTATTAAATTGATTAATTAGCATAAATAATATTACGAAAATTAGCTTAGCAGATGGTGAGTGTAGTGAATAGACGAGTTTTTAGTGAAAATATGACTTTGGGGAAATCGCTAAAAGGGCAGGGGGATTAATTTAAAACGGCTAAATTAATCTTAACATAAGGAATGCCTTTTTCAATAAGGCGGGTGAATAAATTCACCCGCTAAATGAAATAGTTTTGAGAGTGAATTTATTCTTGACTTAGTCCTAAAATTAATGTTTAGTTTAAAAAACGTATTCCTTTTCCAGAAAATGATTATGTTGAAGCAATTTATCTCAGAAAGCTATTGCTTACTAAAATAACTTTCTTGTGGCCCTAAATAACTTGGCTTTAAACCTCCTGTATCAATCATTATTTTTTCTAAAACAACGCCTTGGTCAACCATCCAAATTTTCAAGGTATGCTGACCTGATTTTGGTACATAAAGTTTTGTCTGACATTGTCTTGCCTGTTTTACAACGGTTTCAGCCCAAGCAGGGTTAGACCAGTGTACCTTAAACTTATCAGGAACATTGGTAATATATTGAGGGGCTTGATCGTCTATCGAAACAGCCAACTGAATCGCTCGCCCTGGCATTATATTGAGTAATGGCGAGGTCACTAAGGTAATGTCAATGGTATCTTTTGAGAATAAATATACAGGATACTCCAAACAAGGGGCATTTTTCGTTGGAATAGCCGCAGGTGTATGAGCAGGTGCAGTCGCTCTCATACCAGATAGTGTAAGACCATAATCTTCTACCTTAATCCACTTTGAATCAGCAACTACTGTATTTTTTGAAAAATGTTCTGCCTCGATAGCAATCAATCCGCCGCTTTCTACAAAACCTTTTACGGTTTCGGTTGGATTAAATGCATTTACCGAAACGACTACTTCTTTTCCTGCTCCCGAAATGGTGATTTCTCCTGTGTTTCTGCCTTTTGGTGCTTTATTATTATCTAATTTTACCCAAATGCGTTTATCACTTTGGTCGATTGTTCCGTTGGTTTCACTGAAAGTCAACCAAGGAACATTGCTTTTGATAGTATAATCAAAGGCTTGTTTACCATGATTGAAAATTTCAATAAAATGCTCTTTGTTACTGAAAATGTCTAATTCTGGAAGCATGGCTTTTTCAGAAGAAATCGGCCAAGTAGCTTCACTTCCTTCTACACTAACGCCCATATTAGCAGCAGCTAAGGGTTCTATTTCTTGCAAGGGAACGGCTCTCAAACTATTCGTTTTGGGTGGCATCCAATCGTTATAGCCAAGGTGTGTTTGATCCATAAAGTGATTCCAACGACCGTCCGCATAAATGTGGTTGTAGTGATTCATTAAAGCGGTATCCTGCTTGAATAATTCACGGGTACGGATTGCCATCGTGTTGGTACTCATTCGTTTTTGACTAGCAAATAGTTTATTCTTTGCTGCCGTAACATACAGTTCATGTACCAAAGCACTGGCTTTTGTCGGAAATAAGACAATCTGATAAAACGCATCTCGTTTTTCTTTCGGTAATTTGGCATAGATGGCTTCTGCCTGAGCGGTGATTTTGTTGTACTCCGTTACAACTCGCTCCGCTTCTTGATAATTGGTCAAACTGTAGGTCTGAGCTGTTAGCGATTCTGGTTTTCTACGTCCATTAAATTTGGTATATTTTGAAAGAATGTCTGCAATTTCGTTGGCATACGTCGCTCCAAATTCACGAGTTACCCATGCACGAGTGTAGTCGTTAATGTTGGAGTTTGTCCATTTGTTGGTATTCCATGCCAAACTCATAAAATATTCCATCGGTAATTCGTAGCCCTTGAAATGCCCTACGTTAACCACCCAAATTCTATCCGCTCCATATTGTTTGGCAAGCGACATTTGATCCCAGATTTTAGCAATTGGGTTGGTATTTATCCATTCATAACTACGAGGGTCACCATGATAATCGAAGTGATAATAAACCCCTGACCCACCTGCTCGTTTACGTTCTTCTGGCGTTGGTAATCGGCGGATATTTCCCCAGTTATCGTCTGTCCATAAGAGCGTTATATTGTCTGGAACTCGCATTCCTTCGTTATAATATTCCATAATTTCCTTATACAAACACCAAGATTGCGGCACTTGCGAAATGTCTGGATTGACCTCTTCGGCAACAATCTTTTGTT
>JBMLRK010000109.1:0-2045 GCA_049241065.1 Spirosomataceae bacterium | reverse complement strand
AATCCAGTTAATTTCTTGAAATATTTTGAAAAATACGATTGGTCAGCAAAGTTGAGGCTGTACGCAATTTCTGAAATTCCCATGTCGGTATGTTTCAAAAGGCGTTTGATTTCCAGAATCATGCGGTCGTTGATTAAATCGGTAGAAGTTCTGCCTGTTACGCTTTTGACCGTTTCGCTCAAATAGTTGGGACTAATGGCAAGGAGGTTGGCGTAGTCTTTTACCGATAAATTTTCCTTACATTTTTCTTCAATTAATTGTTTAAAACGCTTCACGATAATTTTTCCCTTATTGGTTTTTTCATCCTGTTGGCTCAGCGGATAAATGCGTTTGCACTGAATCAAGATTAAGTCCAACAAAGCACGAATGGCTTCGTCTTTATCGGAAAGATATTGCTTGTTTTCTGAAATTGCTTCTCTAAATAAATTCGTTAGCGTCTGAATACACTCCGCATTATCGAGGTAGATAGGAGGGGTTTCTTGGCTTAAATTGTAGAAAAAAGGTAGTTCAAACAGCTTGTGAGGGTCTGTTTTGTTGAAATGGTAAAAGCTAGAAGTAAATAGAATGATGTAGCCCTGCACGTCTTCGGATAGGGCGAGTTCGTGAATTTGACCAGGGGATAAAAAGAAAATGGTGTTCGGCCGAATTGCATATTGTTGGAAGTCGATGGTATGAATGCCTTCGCCTTGCGTTAAGAACAAAATCTCATAAAAATCGTCGTGACGATGTGGGTACGAAACTTTAAAATTGCGGTTAATATCAAACAATTCAGCTTGGTATTGAATGGCTTTTTCGGCTTGCCGATTAAACCGATCTATGCTATAAACGGGGATGTCATGTTGTTTCATCTGATAAATTTACACCTTTCTTCTTTTTTGTAAAAGTTTTAAAATCATTTACTTAAAGAATTGCCTCGGTACGGTTTTGGGAAGAAGCCATGAAAAGTACCTAAATAAACAGGGAAATCACTACATTATTTTGAATAATTTTAAGACCTTTGTGGAGTAGGTAGAAAGTATTAGGAAAACCTTATAGGTTTCAGAAACCTATAAGGTTTAGCACGAAGCTTTCCAACGTTCAACTTTTATTAAAAGGTGTCATTACCAGAGCGTTAAATCCAACATTTAACATTCATAATTCAACATTATTACTTAACATACAATGGCTAATTATTTTAACACGCTTCCTCTTAGAGAGAAATTAAACCAATTAGGTGTTTGTGAATTCATGGACAGAAGTGAATTTGCAAATGGCGTTACTGCATTAGAAGGAAAGAAAATCGTCGTAGTGGGTTGTGGAGCTCAAGGCTTGAACCAAGGCTTAAACTTGAGAGATTCAGGTTTAGACGTTTCTTATGCTTTACGTCAGGAAGCGATTGATGGAAAGAGACAATCTTGGAAAAGTGCTACTGAAAACAACTTTACAGTAGGTACTTACGAAGAATTGATTCCTTCTGCTGATTTAGTAATCAACCTTACTCCAGATAAGCAACACACAGCAGTAGTTTCTGCGGTTATGCCTTTAATGAAAGAAGGTGCTACACTTTCTTACTCACACGGTTTCAACATCGTTGAAGAAGGAATGCAAATCCGTAAAGACATCACGGTTATCATGGTTGCTCCAAAATGTCCAGGTTCAGAAGTACGTGCTGAATATGTTCGTGGTTTTGGTGTGCCAACGTTAATCGCTGTTCACCCAGAAAACGATCCAGAAGGAAAAGGATGGGATTATGCAAAAGCATATTGCGTAGGTACTGGTGGACACCGTGCAGGGGTATTGAAATCTTCTTTCGTAGCAGAGGTTAAGTCTGACTTAATGGGAGAGCAAACAATCCTTTGTGGTTTGTTACAAACAGGTTCAATCCTTTGTTTCGACAAAATGATTGAAAAAGGAATCGACGCTGGTTACGCTTCTAAATTAATCCAATACGGATGGGAAGTAATCACAGAAGCCTTGAAACAAGGTGGTATTACAGCAATGTTCGACAGACTTTCAAACCCTGCTAAAATCAAAGCATTTGAAATTTCTGAAGAATTGAAAGACAT
>JBMLRK010000108.1:0-2770 GCA_049241065.1 Spirosomataceae bacterium | reverse complement strand
ATGTTACTTCTTGCATGGTATAGCCTTCGTAATAATGGAAACGCCCTTGCATACACACAATGTTTTTGCCTCCGATAGTTCCGAAAATCAATTTCCCTTTATGAAACTCCACCGTTGAAACAGGAAAGTTTGGAATGTCTTCGTAATCGAAGGTATGCAAAATGTCAATTTCATTGACCAAAGCCCCCAAGCCAGTTCCTAAAATAATACCGCATTCGGGGCGGAAATCAGCCAGTTTCTCAGCTAAAAAAGCTGCCGTTTCGTTAATTTGTTGTTTGTACATTGGTTAGTTGTTGTGATTGTTGTCGTCTATTTTATGGCTCCAAACCCTACCCAATCGAAGACCCAGCGATAAAGCCTGTTGTCCAAGCTGCTTGAAAGTTGAAACCTCCCGTAACGGCATCAATGTCTAACACTTCGCCTGCAAAGAAGACGCCTTTTGTTTTGGTGCTTTCCATGGTTTGTGGGTTTACTTCGTTGAGTGGAATCCCACCACAGGTCACAAATTCGTCTTTAAAGGTGCTTTTGCCTTTTACGGTTTGCGGACAGTTGAGTAATTGCTCAGTTAGTTTATTGAGTTGCTTGTTGGAAATATCTATCCAGCGTAATTGCTCGTCAATTTCTGAGAGTTCGCAGAGTTTTTTCCAAAGGCGTGAAGGCAAATTCCAAAGCTGATTCGATTGGATAAGCTTTTTCGGACTTTCCTTTTTCGTCTTGGCAAAAAAGTCTTTGACACTATTTTCATTTTCGGTCGGAATCCAGTTAATCAGTAGGGTAAACGCATAGTTCACTTCGGCAAGTTCACGGGCTGCCCAAGCCGAAAGCTTTAAGATTGCAGGCCCCGAAAATCCCCAGTGAGTAACCAATAACGCCCCTTCTTGTTGAAGTTTTTTACCCGCAATACGCACCTGAGCATTCGGAACGCTTACGCCTGCCATTTCTAAAAAAGGCGATGCTGGTACATTGAAGGTAAACAAAGACGGAACAGGAGGGATGATGCTATGTCCTAAATCGGCGAGCCACTGATAACCGCCAAGCGAAGGATTTCCGCCCGTCGTAATAATCACGGCATCGGCTTCGAGGATGTCTTCAGAAAGTAAATGTACTTGCAAGGGCTTGCCTGTTGCATTGGGGTTTTGACGGATGGCTTTCACGCCAAAAGAGGTGCGAGTACTGATACCCAAGCGACGAGCTTTGTGTTCTAAACAAAGGGCAATGGTTTCAGAATTATCGGTCGTCGGGAACATCCGCCCATCGGATTCGGTCTTTAGATTTACCTTCTCGTTTTCAAACCACGTGACGGTTGACTGTGTGTTAAATTTTGTAAAAAGAGCTTTCAAAAACGAACCCCCTCTTGGATAATATTTGCTAAGTTGTTTGTTGTCGAAACAAGCGTGCGTAACATTACAGCGTCCCCCACCCGAAATCCTCACTTTATTAAGTACCGTTCTGTTTTTTTCTAGGATGCTTACCTCTGCCAATGGATGGCATTCTGCTGCTTTAATAGCACTGAAAAAGCCCGCAGCTCCCCCTCCAATTACAACAATCCGCTTTTTATTCATTCTTAAATCTATTTTCGTGTTCTATATTCAAGCGAAATTAGTAAAATTGCACCACCGTTTTTTAAAAAAATAAATTAATGAATAGTACCCTTGTTAAGATTGCCGTTTTTTTAGTGTTTATCGCAACACTTTTTTATGTATTGAAGTCCAAAAACGAAGTTAGCACAGCAACTGAACCGTGGACGAGAGAAGGACGTGGCGACACTGTTGCGACGGATAATCGGAAAATAGACGATGTGGCTTCGGATGTAAAAACAGAGGATGAGACATCCTTATTCGATACGCATAAGGGAGCTGAAAACAGTACAGAAGTTGAAGAAGAAGAGGAGGAGGAAAGTACTGTTCCAACGAAAGTGACGGGAAATGTATCGTTAGAGAAATATATACCAAGTTCGAGTACCAATAAAGAAATTGTTCGTCATAAAGCCTTTATTTTGAGTTATCAAGAAGAGTATGAATTGGCTTCGTGGGTGTTGCATTACTTGAGTTCAGGTGCAGCTTCGGGTACTGCTGATCGCTCGAATACGTTCTTGGAAGACCCTTTGGTAGAAACAGGTTCTGCGGTTACACAAGACTATGCTCGTTCGGGATATGACCGTGGGCATCTCTGTCCTGCGGGAGACTTTAAGAATGACCAAGAATTACAGAACGAGACCTTTTATATGTCGAATATGAGTCCACAAGCTCCTGATTTTAATAGAGGAATTTGGAGTGATTTGGAACTTCGTGTGCGTCATTGGGCTGAAACCCGTGGAGGTTTAGTGGTTGTTACGGGTCCAATCTTAAAAGCAGGTCTTTCGTACATTGGTAAACGTAATCAAATTGCTGTTCCCGAAAGTTTTTATAAAATTGTCTATGACCCTCAAACGAATCAGGCAATTGCGTTTTTGATTCCCAATGAGGGTTCCGTTGAGTTGGTTAAATCTTTTGCTGTTCCGATTGATAAGGTAGAAAAGTTGACTGGAATTAATTTCTTCGCTCAGTTACCAGATGCTGTGGAGCAAAAAATCGAAACAAGTGTTCGTTTAGACGATTGGTTTTAATGATGAGTAATGCGTAATGATGAATGAGTAATGGTTGATAATGAATGATGAATGTCTAGGGCTGTACGAAGGATTGAAAAACATTAACCCAAATCAATGTACAATACAATTTTAACTATATTGACAAAATTTAAAAATCGTGTCAACCTATTTTAGGCAAGCACA
>JBMLRK010000107.1:0-1851 GCA_049241065.1 Spirosomataceae bacterium | reverse complement strand
AACTTATCTTCAAAAGTGGAGGGGGAATTACCGTATTTGCTGATGTAAGCTCTGAATATCAAGAATTGATAGACAAAGTTTATCTTTCCGTCTAAAAGCGTAGCTTCTCTTATTTTTTTTCACAAATACGAAAAATATATTTTATTTCGAAAGCAATATAAATAACTAATTGTCAAAACGTTAAATATCTTGTCCATTTTTAAGGCTTCCATTTTTGACCTTTCGCCCAACAGACCTATTGCATAAGGACAAATTATTAGCTATTTTGTTATAGTTTTAGTGCAAAACACTTCTTTAGCAAGCTGTCACAACAAAATTATGGCAACAATTCCTGTTGAAATAACACTTTATGAAAAGATGAATGCCTTTTTTAGAGGTTATGATTTTTTGTTGATGACGGATAAAAAACAATTCCGAAGAGTAACACCGACGGGCTTTCAGAATGTCATTTTTACGACTACTGAGTACAACAATGAAACGTGGCTGGAAGTAAATTTTGGTTGTAGGAACGAACAGATAGAGCAAATTGCCCAGCAGTTTTTAGGTAATACCAGAGACTATTGGGAAGATGCAAATACCCTAGTGATATCTATCGGGAAATTCAACAACACAAATTACTTCCGCTACAAAATTCTCTCGGAACAAGACTTAGAAGATACCTGTGAAGAAATCAAGCTTTTTTTGATTGAGCAGGGTTTTCCCTTTTTGAATAAATACGACCACCTCGAAGCCATCCACGAGCTTTTTAACAAATCTCCCCATCAATCTTGCAAATACCTGTACAACCAAGTACACCGTTGTTTTAAAGGAGCAATTTGCGGGAAACTCCTCAACTCAGGCGACTTTATGAGCATTGCCGAAAAATACCGTAAAATCCTAAATCGTATTGGAGCAACTCCCGAAGAACTCATTACCTACGAACGAATGTTGGGCTTTTTGGTGTATATTTCAGTGAATTGATGGTTAATTAAATATCTAATTTAACTCGAAAGATAGACTCTTACCCGTGCAAACGCTCATCTCTAAAATTCAATACAAAGACTATCCTGTTGGAGAATTCACGAACAGTCAAGCTAGAACGATTGACGAAACCATTCAGCTTTTTCACACATTTCCTTGGGAAGAACAACGTCATAATACTTCTGTTGAATTAACAGGTCCTTCCATTACCATTGAAAAAGATGATACTACGTTTTTGAAAATCGGTCATTATTTCAAAGGAAAATTCTGTTTATACTTTTCCTTTAATGGTACGTTATATGAAAAGCCTATCCCAACCATGAAAGAGGTTGAGGTATTTATTCATGCGATTTATAACGGTTATTTAGAAGAGCAATTAACGAGTTTTGAAAAACCATTCTCTTTAAAAAACACTGTAAATCATTTTAAATCAGCAACCTGTGAGTTCACTCCCAATTCTGCATCGGAGTATCAACTCGTTAAATTTCCACTGGTTCAAAATCTTATTTTGTTTGGTATTATTGCGATTTCTTCTTCAAATCTGTTCAATCTCACCTTCATTATTCCCGTATTGTTATTCATCTTTTTATTTAGTTCTGTCAACTTCCTATTATGCTCGAACTACTATCACCATGACAAAGATTTCTCCCTAAAAGTAGCGATGACAGAAGATTTATTTGAATTTGGGACACGTGAAGAAAGCCAAGTCTATGATAAAAAGGAGATTAAGCTCATTACCAAATACAAAAACAATGCACCTAAGTGTTGGTGGTCTGAATGCGTTACTTATCATCTTAGCTTAGAAAATCACACGACATTAATTTTCAGCAGTATCCTAATTTCAGAAAAAACCTTTAATATTAAGTTTAGAACTTGCCAAATGGAGACAGT
>JBMLRK010000106.1:439-4381 GCA_049241065.1 Spirosomataceae bacterium | reverse complement strand
TCAGATAGCATACTCAAAGATGTCCAACCTAATTCGTTGAAACACGTTCCGAAACCTTCGATTGTTTGAAGCGTTTTAGCAGGCTGAATAAGCACATCTGCCTTTGTTTTGGAAACACTCACCGCAATTGGCTGATGCTGTTTCCATTGAGTCGTTTGATTGGACGAAAACCAAGTAACTTTGGTTTGAGCAAACACTGACACCTGTATGAGGGTCAAGATACTAAGCAATACGTTTTTCATAAGGTATTTGTTTTTTGGATGTTGTTTGAATAAGGCATCAAGTTGCAAAGGCACTTAAGTAATAATGCAAAACATTTACTTTTAAACTTTTCGCATCGGGTGAATAAATTCACCCGCTAAGTGGAATTTAAGGAGCTTGTCTTCAACTTGATTGTAAGCCTACATTCGGATAAAATAAATTTTAACAATAGAATTCAAATTGCAAACTGTTCTATTGAGTTCTATACAGCAAAATTATACTTAATTTTGATAAGATGCAACAGGCTCAATCGATGAACCTATTAGTAAGCCCCAATTTCTTGCCTTGCTTTATCGGCTTTTAAAAAAGGTTTATCTAAAAAAAAGACGATAATCCAAACCGATTTGATTTACTTCGTGTTACGAAATTATTAGTGGGCTTACAGGGCTTGTGTTAAATATAAAAAGTCGAAAGTAAAAAGTTAAACGTTAGGAATAAAGATAAGTGTTGAGTTAGTACATTACTTAACTCTTGACCAATTATTCCACTTAGCAGGTGAATTTATTCACCCGTTTGAATGAACAAGACACATTTATTTTAAGAATCATATACTAAGACATAACTATGTTTTCTATATGTCTATGTGATTAACTAAGTACTCGTTGATAAATAGTTTATGTTATTAATTGTGTCAAAATAGGATATAAGTTGCTAGATAATAGTAGCTTATTAAAACTTTGAACATTAAACTTTAAACAGACGACTACTTGTATCAAGGTACTTGATTTAAATACATTTAAATTTCGCACAACTCCTTACACGCACATTTCCATTCAAATACACTCAACTCCAATAAATCGTTGCGTATGCAAAAGTTAGTTTTTAGGTGTTTTATCTCCCTCCTGTTTGTTGGTGTCTTGTTTTCGCAAGCACAGGCACAAGCTATTAAGCCCATGCCAACGGGTGAAATCTTATTGAATCTTAAAAAAGCCAACGTATTGGGTTCTGCCTTATACATTGCCGCTCACCCCGACGACGAAAATACCATTATGTTATCGTGGTTGGCAAAAGAGCGGAAAGTAAGAACCGCCTACTTATCCATTACACGAGGCGACGGCGGACAAAATTTAATTGGTACAGAACTCAGTGAATTATTAGGCTTAATCCGTACCCAAGAATTATTAGCAGCTCGTGCCATTGATGGCCCTGAGCAATATTTTACCCGTGCAAACGACTTTGGTTTTTCTAAGAATACTGAAGAAACCGTACAAGTTTGGGGTAAAGAAGCCGTACTTTCCGATGTGGTTTGGCGTATTCGTAAACAACGTCCAGACGTAATCATCTGTCGTTTCCCACCCGATGCTCGTGCAGGACATGGCAATCACTCGGCCTCAGCAGTTCTGGCAGAAGAAGCCTTCAAATTGGCAGCAGACCCCAGCAAATTTCCAGAGCAGTTAAAATACGTGAAGCCGTGGCAAGCCAAACGCTTGGTTTGGAATACCTTCAATTTTGGTACAGTAGCCCAAACCCAAAAACCTGTTGAATCAGAATGGATTCAGGTGGACATTGGTGTTTATAACCCACTTTTAGGAAAATCGTACAACGAAATTGCCGCAGAAAGTCGCTCACAACACAAATCACAGGGCTTTGGTGTTCCTCGTGGACGTGGTGGCAGACCTGAATATCTCGTGCATAAAGCAGGCGAAAAAGCCGTGAAAGACGTTTTTGACGGCATTGATTTATCATGGAACAGAGTTAAAGGTGGTGAAGCCATTGGTACGACCATTCAAGAAGCCATTAAACAATTCAATCCAGAAAATCCTTCGGCAATTGTTCCTTTGTTGGTGAAAGCCTATAAACTAACGGGTAATTTAGAAGATGCCTACTGGAAAGAACAAAAACGTAAGGAGTTAGAAGCCTTAATTATCGCTTGTTCGGGCTTATATTTTGAAGCGAATTCGAGTGACTATGCCGCTGCTCAGGGTGAAAATGTAGGCGTAAATATCAGTTTGGTAAAACGTTCTAGTCTGCCGATTCAGTTGGACAAAGTTCAA
Organism: Spirosomataceae bacterium; assembly: GCA_049241065.1. GTDB lineage: Bacteria > Bacteroidota > Bacteroidia > Cytophagales > Spirosomataceae > JALRIJ01. Next base: position 2,126 of record JBMLRK010000106.1, on the reverse strand, counting down.
TTAATTGGTCTAGGAAAAGATAGTACTACAACCATCAACTTGGGCGATAACGAATTAGAGCGTTTTTCATTTGCGGTAAACATTCCTAAAAATCAACCTTTGACACAGCCGTATTGGTTGGCAGAAAAGAAAATGCACAAAGGAATGTACACGGTTAATGACCAAACCCTGATTGGCTTACCCGAAAAACCAGCCGATTTACAAGCTGCCTTTACCTTCAAAATTGCGGATGAAACCTTTACCTTTTTATCACCCATCCAATACAAATATACCGACGAAATTAGAGGAGAATTGTATCGCTCTTTTGAAATTCGTCCAGAAGTAACGGCAAGTATTTCGGACAAAGTATATGTCTTTGCAGATAACAAAGCCAAAACGGTAGAAGTAACCATTAAGGCAAACAAAGCCGATATGAAAGGAAGCGTTGCCTTGGACGTACCCAAAGGCTGGCGAGCAGAACCCTCTACGATTTTGTTCCAGTTTTCTAACAAATACCAAGAGCAAAAAGTAACGTTCAACGTTTCACCAACCGATATTAGCAATACGGGAGCAAGCGAAGGAACGATGCAAGTAAACATCCAAACGCCCAACGGGACTTCAAACAAAGGACTCTTGACTGTTGCATACGACCACATTCCTCCGCAAACCTTATTCCCTGTTTCGGAAGCAAAATTGGTTAAATTGGACATCAAGAAAAAAGGTACGAACATCGGTTACATTGCAGGAGCAGGCGACGAAGTGGCAGCGGCTTTACGCCAAATTGGATTCTCGGTAACGATGTTGACAGAAAAGGAATTGAACGAAGATTTGAGTAAATTCGATGCCATTGTAGTAGGTGTAAGAGCCTATAACACCGAAGATCGCTTGAAGTTTTACCAAAAGAAATTGATGGATTATGTAGCCAATGGCGGTAATATGTTGGTGCAATATCAGGTAAATAACAATTTGCAAAAACTAAAAGACGGTATTGGGCCTTATCCTTTCACGCTTTCTCGTGACCGTGTAACGGTGGAAGAAGCGGAAATTCGTTTCTTGAAACCTGAGCATATCTTGTTAAATCAGCCAAACAAGATTACCAGCAAAGATTTTGAAAACTGGATTCAAGAAAGAGGGCTTTATTTCCCGAGCGAATGGGATAGCCACTACGAAGCCATTTTATCATCGAACGACCCGAACGAAAAGCCTTTAGACGGTGGTATGTTATATGCCCAATATGGCAAAGGACATTATATTTTTACAGGTTACGCCTTCTTCCGCCAACTCCCAGCAGGAGTTTCAGGAGCGTATCGCCTGATAGCTAATTTGATTTCGGTAGGTAAGTAAGTTTACGTGATAGACACAGGACAGCCCTGACAGCGGTTTTTTCAACCCTGTCAGGGTTGTTTGGTTTAGGAAAGAAGGTATCTTTAACCATTAACATTCAACACATAGTACCTTAAAATTGAGAAGAAATTTGTAAATTTACCAACGTAACTATCTACGACACAATGGGAAAGAAATTAATACGATTTGACTGGGCAATTAAGCGACTTTTACGAAACAAGTCAAACTTTGGGGTACTTGAAGGTTTCCTAAGTGAATTATTATTTGACAATATCAAGATTGAACAAATACTTGAAAGTGAGAGCAATCAGGAGACGGACGATGATAAATTCAACCGTGTAGATATTTTGACTCAAAATTCAAA
>JBMLRK010000106.1:0-429 GCA_049241065.1 Spirosomataceae bacterium | reverse complement strand
ATTCAAAAAATGAGCTTATCATAATTGAACTCCAAAGCACATACGAAATTGATTACTTTCATCGAATGGCTTATGGTGTTTCAAAAAGTATTACAGAAAATCTAAAACTTGGGCAAAAATATGCGGAAATCAAAAAAGTAATTTCAATCAATGTCGTTTATTTTGACCTTGGGCAAGGGCAAGATTATATCTATAAAGGCAAAACAGATTTTAGAGGACTACATCAAAAAGATATTCTGACATTATCGGACAAACAGAAAAATACATTCCTAAAAGAAGATGTTGCCGATATTTTTCCAGAGTACTATTTATTGAAAGTAAATCAATTCAATGACATCGCAAAGGATACATTAGACGAGTGGGTTTATTTCCTTAAAAACAGTGAAGTAAAAGACAATTTTAAAGCCAAAGGACTCAAAGAAGCAGGCG
>JBMLRK010000105.1:3182-20455 GCA_049241065.1 Spirosomataceae bacterium | reverse complement strand
GGGTTATTTGGTCCAGCAACTACCGCATTTTTAGAAACGATGTTCACAATGTCACCACCAAATCCTTGCTTACGCATCAAGGCAACACCTACTTGTGATACTAAGAATTGACCTTTTACTAAGATGTCATACAAACGATCCCACTCTTCGATTGAGTGCTCAGCGATTGATTTTGAGATAGAAATACCCGCATTGTTGATGATAATATCTACCCCACCAAATGCTAATGCAGCGTTGTCAAATGCCGTTGCGATAGACGCTGCATCCGTTACGTTCAATAACGTTGAAGCTACTGCATCTTTACCGAATTTACCGATAAATTCAGCTTTAGCACCTTCTAAACGCTCTTCGTTGATGTCGTTGATGATAACACAAGCACCTTCTTCAGCGAATTTTTTAGCGATTGCTTTACCAATACCACCCGCAGAACCTGTTACTAAAGCAACACGACCTGATAAGGCTTTTGGCTTCGGCATACGTTGTAATTTCGCTTCTTCTAACAACCAGTATTCAATGTCAAATGCTTCCTGACGTGGTAACGAAGTATATTCAGAAACAGCTTCAGCACCTTTCATTACGTTTACCGCATTGATATAGTATTCTGATGCTAAACGAGCCGTTGTTTTGTCTTTAGAGAACGTGAACATACCAACGCCTGGGTATAAAATTACCACTGGGTTAGGGTCACGCATGGCAGGAGAGTTATCTCTCTTACACGTGTTGTAATATTCGGTGTACATCTGACGGTACGCTTCAAAAGCAGGTTCTAATTTTGCTTTGATAGCCGCAACGTCTGATAAATCTTCGTTTGGTTCTAATTCAAGAACTAAAGGAGAGATTTTAGTACGTAAGAAGTGGTCAGGACAAGAAGTTCCTAGTGGAGCTAATTTAGCCAAGTCATTTGAGTTCGTGAATTCTAATACACGAGCATCATCTGTAAAGTGACCAATCATTTGACGGTAAGAAGAGCAGAATCCACGTAAGATTGGAGCTACTTTAGCCGCTTGTACTTTACGGTCAGCTTCAGGAAGGCTTTCGATTTTTTGTCCGCCAAAAACTGGAGCTTTTTTACCGTAGTTATCCTCTAAGTATTGAGCGCATTTCTCAATTACTTCTAAGGTATTGATATAACTTTCGTAAGAAGTGTCACCCCATGTAAATAAACCATGAGAACCCAACATGATACCTTTCAATTGGATACCACGAGCAGCCGCTTCTTCTAAACATTCACGTAATTGAAGACCCAAGTCGAAACCTGGACGTTGCCAGCCTACCCAGCCAATTTCGCCGTTAAATAATTCTTCTGTAATTTGTTTACCATCTTTAGCCGCAGCGATAGCGATAGCCGCATCTGGGTGTAAGTGGTCGATATGTTTGAACGGTAAGAAACCGTGAAGAGGCGTGTCGATAGATGGAGCTTTTGAAGCTAAATCATAGATACAGTGATTGAAAAGTTCTACCATTTCATCTTCAAATTCGATGCCACGGTAAACGTTTTCTAGGCTACGTAAACGTTCTAAGTAAAGAGCCGCACAACCTGATTTTTTCAATGTTCCGATGTCACCACCAGAGCCTTTAATCCACATTACTTCTACATCTTGTCCAGTAAGTGGGTCTTTGTCAGTTATCTTACAAGAAGTGTTACCACCACCGTAATTTGTCAAACGTAAGTCTGCTCCTAAAATGTTAGAGCGATAGATAAAAAGAGCTACTTCATCACCAGCTAATTCTGCTGCTTTGGCATCGTCCCAAAGGTAACTTACGTGTTGAAACTGTGTTGTTGTTGTCATGGTCTCAATTAAATTGTATTGAAAATTAAATAGTATTCCTGTCACAAAAGTATAATAGGTTTTATACCTAACTGTCCTATACCTTCACGGAATTAGTCTATATTTTTCAGTAAATTAAAAATAAAAGAAGAAAAAAGAAGATTTTAGCAAGAATGGAGGGCAATTAAGACCATGAAAAATAAAAATAGCCCACCTTTTACAAGATGAGCTATCAAAAAGCTATAGGAAGTAAGCAGCGTTACTACAAACGATTAATTGTGTCAATGATGGTTTTTGCGATAGACTTGATTCCTTTTTCAATCATATTTAATTCTTTAGGAGCAGGCACATAACGCCCATAAGCAGGAATGATAGAGATAAACTCACTTGCCTTTTCCGCTAATAAATCTTGTTGATACTGCTTTACGAAGGGTTTCAAGACAGGAAAGTTTTTTAGACTCGCACTTTTCCAATAAATGGATAAACGTTCTGGTTGTTGGAATGAATAACCTTTAAAGTTAAAAAAGACCATTTTCTTCTGTCCATTTATCCAGTATGTTCCCTCTTTATATTCAATGGTTTTCTCTGATAAATTCCAGAAAGCTACATTATAAGCAGGTTCAAAATCAATGCTGACTTTGTCGTAAAAAAGAGGCACAAAATTGAGACATAGTTGGTCTGACCCCATCCCTTTTTCGTAGTCTAAATAGCCATATTTCAAAATATGTGTCTGCCACCATGCCAAAAAAGCAAAAGTCGTCTCACTTCGTTTTATGCCAATAAAGCCACTCGAATAAAGTCCTTCGTTCAGAAACTGCATTTCGTTGCATTCTCGTTTGAGATCAATGGCTGCACTGATGTTAGGAGTGAGGAGGATGTTCGCTTGCTCTAGTTTATCGAAAACTTCGCTCAAGGAATCCGTTACCAATATCCAGGGGGCAACACAAATGAGTTTTTCTACGGTCGGATTTTCCTTGAAAAAATAAGAAGCGAAAGCGGGTTTACAGGCAGCCACCAATTCGGTACAGGTAAACTGCTCCTTCATTTGTTCAAAAAAAGGAGATGCTATCTCTTTAATAGAGACCACTCTGAAAGCACTGGAAAAAGAAGCAGGTAGCACGTCCACCAATCCAATAATGAGCTCATAATCAGGATTTTGTTTTTGGATTGATTTCCCCAAACACTGAGCCTGATGTAACTGATTAGCACTACAAACGGTAAAAATAAGATTCATTTTTGAGCGAATTAGGGTAGCGGTTTTAATTAATGCGTAATGATGAATTAACTTTGTCCAGCCTTCATTAAGCATTACACATTAAACATTCATCATTAATTAGCCTACTTTTTTAGCTTTATAACCTTGTGCAGTGAGCCAAGTAACTACTTTTTCTCTAAAATCTCCTTGCAGTATGATTTCTCCGTCTTTCACAGAGCCACCGCAGCCACATAGGTTTTTAAGTTTCTTACCCAAGGTTTCTAAGTCGTCCTGAGTACCTATAAAACCAGTGATAAGGCTTACTTGCTTACCTGCACGAGCTTTTTTATCTAAGGAAACTTTTAGATTTTGTTGTTGAGGTGGAAGCGTAGCGATTTCCTCTTCTGTACCAAAATCAAATTCAAAGGTGGGGTCAGTTGAAAACACGACACCCACGGGTATTTTTTTATTTTTAGCCATTTCCGATAACCTTTAAAGATTTTGGTTCTAAACGAACGGTAATATGGTTAGATTTCAATTGCATTGGTTCACCATCAAAATGAATCAGTAGTGGTTTTTCGGAGGTCAAAGAAAACAAGGTACTCGTATCCATTTCGATATACCGTGAATTAGGTAATGTACCTCTGAATAAACGCACCCCAATAATTGGAGCTGCTCCAAATGGAAAAGGTTTCAAAATGACCAAATCAATCAAACCGTCATCTGTTTTAGAGGACGGACTAATCATGGCATTATTACCATATTGCGTAGCGTTCGCAAAAGTAATAGAAAAGGCTGTTTTTGAAAACTCTCTTCCTCGATAGCTAATTGTATATTTTTCGGGCTGATAGGTTCTAAAGGATTTCAACGCCATTTTTGCGTAGGTCTTTAAACCTCTTGCTCCTTGTGCTGCAAATTGGTGAGCTACATACGCATCAAAGCCCACTCCTGCGGTACAGAAGAACGGAATATCATTCATAAAACAGGCATCTATCGTTGTCGATTTACCTGTAATAGCAAATTGGATGGCTTTTTCTATTTTCAGCGGAATATCAAGGTGTCTTGCTAATCCGTTACCAGAACCAATAGGCACGATTCCTAAGGCCGTAGCAGAGCCAACCAAGCCTCTAGCAACTTCGTTTACGGTTCCATCGCCACCAACGGCTACAACTCGATCAATACCTTCTTCGATTGCTTGTTTAGCAATGACGGTTCCATGGCCTGCATATTCTGTTAAAAAGAGCTTGCTTTGAGGATAGTTGCTGATGAGCTGGGTTATTTTATTTTTTTGTGCGGGCGTAGTTGTTCCCGACTTTGGATTCATCACAAACCAAATCATACCGAGGGTAACTCAATGTAATATTGAGAGTTAATAGAAAAAAACAAATAAAATTATTACAACGATAATGAATGATAAATACATAATTCCATCCACTAAGTAATAGTCTTTGTATTTTTCAATAAATTCTTTAAATTTCATAAAAAAGAAGTTTCGGTATCGAAATAATACCAATCGTATATCAAAACTACGTAAAAAATATGCTAAGATAAAATCTAAGTCTATATTACCTTTGTGATACAGATACATATTAAAATAATTTAGAGAACATGATTGAACTAGGTACCACACACCACCACACATTTTCCTTTACTCAAGAAGATGTGAATCTTTTTGCAAAAGTATCAGGCGATAATAATCCCTTACACTTGGATGCTGAATTTGCGGCAACTACGCAATTTAAACGTCCAATTATTCATGGAGCTTTAGCTTCAAGTGTGTTTTCGAGAGTAATGGGAACGGAGTTCCCTGGCTATGGGAGTGTTTACTTAAAACAAACCGCTGAGTTCAAACGTCCAATGTTTGTGGATACGGTTTACAATGCTGTCTTTAAGGTAATTACTATCAATGCGGATAAACACATTGCAGAAATTTCATGTGAAATTATGGATGCAGAAACTGGGAAGAAAACGACTGAGGGTGTTGCGACCGTAATGAACAAGGAGCATTTTTAAGGAATTGTTTGGATTGGCCTAAATAAAAAGGGTTAGCTATCGTAATAGCTAACCCTTTTTTATGGTCGAAAAACGATAGAAGGGATTAATTCTAACGTTATTTTCTTTTAAAAAGTAGAGATTTATTTCTCTGCATTTTTAATGTCTTGAACTTCAGTACGAATATCTTGTGCCAAAGTTTTTAACGCTTGCATTCCACTTCTAACACGAGTGCCAGCAGCTTGATTGCCTTTCTCGTAGAATTTTTCAAAGTCTTCTTCTAATGACAAAATTAAGTCTTTAACTTCTGAAAATCTGCTCATTTGTGTAACTGGATTTAGGTTGAAAATAGTTGATAATAGCCTAAATAGCGTCTAAACGCATTTTAACAGTCGAAATATAGCTATTTTCCTATCCCCTACAAATTGTTTTCAAAAAAAAAGAACGAAATACTACAAAATTGTATCGAAATTATGCCATAATAGCTCTGAACTCTTCTGAAAGGGCTTTGTAGGTACCATTTTGAAGGCGTTCTTGAACTACTTCAAATTGATTCATCGTATATTCTACGTCTTCTAACGAGTGAGAAGCCGTTGGAATGATACGTAACATTACTTGACCTTTAGGAACAACTGGATAAACTACGATTGAACAGAAAATACCCATATCTTCACGTAAGTTCTTAATTAGGGCTGTAATCGTATATAAATCGTATTCTCCGTGTAAGAAAACGGGTGTTACTGGTGAGGTTGTTTCTCCAATATCAAAGCCACGTTTACGGAAACCATCTTGTAGGGCATTTACGTTTTCCCAAAGTTTTGTTCTTAACTCAGGATGTTTCTTGATTAACTCCAAACGCTTCATTCCACCCAATACGTACGGCATTGGTAATGCTTTTGCATAAGTTTGAGAACGCATGTTGTATTTCAAGAACATGATGATGTCTTTCGGAGCAGCAATGAATGCACCAATTGCAGCCATTGATTTTGCAAAAGTTGAGAAATATAAATCAACACCATCAATACAGTTCAAGTGTTCGTGAGCTCCACGACCATTTTCGCCCATTGTACCAAATCCGTGAGCATCGTCCACCAATAGACGGAATTTGAAGTCTTTCTTCATTTCCACTACTTTGTCTAACGAGCCTACTTTTCCAGACATACCAAATACACCTTCCGTGATTACTAAGATACCACCGCCAGTTTCAGCCACTTTCTTAGTAGCACGCTCCAAGTTTTTACGTAACGAATCCATGTCGTTATGATTAAACTTGTAGTATTGCCCCATTTTAGCTTTATGTAAACGGATACCGTCAATTAAACAAGCATGGCATTCTGCATCATATACGATAATATCACGGTGGTCAACCATACATTCGATCACTGACATCACCCCTTGATAACCGTAGTTTAATAAGAAGGCATCTTCTTTACCAACAAATTCAGCTAGTTGACGTTCAAATTCTTCGTGCAAGTCAGAGTTTCCTGACATCATTCTAGCTCCCATTGGGTAAGCTAAACCGTACTCTTCGGACGCTTTTGCATCTGCTTCACGAACTTCAGGATGGTTGGCTAGTCCTAAATAGTTATTCAACGACCAGTTAAGCATACGCTTACCATTGAAATTCATGTATGGTCCTAATTCCCCTGTAAGTTTTGGGAATGAAAAGTAATGATGACCGATTTTGTGGTAAGAGCCTAGAGGCCCCATGTTGTTAACGACTTTCTCAAAAATATCCACTTTATACCCTTGTTTAAGATTTTTGAATAACTAAACGAATTAGAACTCCGATTCCACGTCTATAATTCACGAAGATTAAAGTAAAATTGGTGAGTAGCACGTGGGAAATATTGAAATAATGACAAAGTTACGCTATTATTATCTAATAGCCAAATCTTAGCCAAAACATTGCCTATAGTGGTACTTTGCTTATCAATACTTAGAAATGGTAAGAAATTTAGCCCTTACATTCCTTTTTTTTCCGCTATGTACCAATACTTTTCTGTCAGGATGTTGTTTTTTTACGATGCCTTTTCTTTAAAAAGTACAATATGTGTTTCGAGAGCTTTATAAGCTATACTAAACGAAAAACCCTGCCAAAACATCGGTTGGCAGGGTTTTCTGAAATAATTATTCTTGAAGCCAAATGGCTTAAAACGACTGAGCGTAATTATTTTTTAATGACTCTCATTTCTAATCTACGATTCTTTGCTTTTCCTTCTTCTGTTGCATTACTAGCAATAGGGTTTGCAGAGCCTTTTCCTGCAAAGTCAATACGAATGTCGCTGATTCCAGCACCAACTAATAGGTTTCTTACAGCAAAAGCTCTTTTGATTGAAATTTTCTTGTTCATTAACGAGTCGCCTGTGTTATCAGTATAGCCCGTTAATTTCACTTGAACTCTTGGGTAAGCCGTCATGATTTTTGCTAAATCAGTTACCGTTTTTTCTGAACCAGCCACTAAGTTAGTAGTATTCGACTCAAAGTTTAAGTTATCAAACGTGAATACTCTACCTGCTTTTGAAGAACTATCCGTTAAGTATTTTGAGAAACTAAAGTTAAAACCTCCTTCAGGTACACTTAATTGCTCTCCATTCGGTAATGTTACAGCTGCTTCTTTATTAGCTGCTGTTGTTGCAATTGCCGAAGAATCTATCTTTGCGGTGTCTGTATTCGTAGTTGTGTCAATTGTCGCATTCGTTACTTGCTCAATTTGAGTAGTATCTTCTGTCGAACTAGAACTACTCGACAAGCTACTCCAGTCATAAGTAGAAAGGAAATAACCCAAGATAGCCAATACTGCAGCGATTCCCACCGCAGGCAATAGCCACGAAGGAAGCGTAAAGCTATTTTCTTCGTCATATTCCTTTGTTGAATAAGAAACTGAGTCTGCGGGTGCTTTGCTTGTACTTTGCGTTTGCGTTGTAGAGGTTTTAATCGGCCCCGCAGAAGCATACTGAATCGGTTTGATTTCCTGACTCATAAACGTACTCAATCCCAACACATCAATCATTCGTGGTTGAAGACTTTCGGGAGTTCCATCTAACAAGGTACTTTTTTCCTCTAATAAAGCATTCGCAAGTCCAAATTTGTCTAAATTTTGACTTTGAACAGTACTTCCAAGTTTACCCACAATGATACTCGTAACGAATGCTAATAATGAAGTCGCCGAAGAGTTACGCACTCCCGCAAATTGCGAAATCATGGTTGCAATAGAGCTTTTTTTGTCAGGCAATAGCATACTTACTAATCCACCACCTGTACTGCACAATGCACTAAATTTATCTTTATCTTGAATAATTGTGTTAATGTCTTTTAAAATACTCCCGTCGTGATTTCCTTTTTGGATCACATTCATTAACGTACTTGCTCCTGCTTCGTTAGATACCCTTTTCATCAGTCCTCCAACAATGGTTGGCACTAATCCTTCAATGGCCAAACTCACTTTTTCTTCTTTTTCACCAACTAAAATTGCAACCTTTTGGATAATTTCTTTTCCAATGGCTTGCTTTAATTCAACTAATAAATTCATATATTTCTCTTTAAAAAGATTGAGTCGATTTGATAAAATAAAGTTTAGAGAAAAGGTGATGAATAATAGAACATATAGATGGCTTAACTCTTCTTCACGTCCTTTCCCGTAATATTTACTCAAAATTACAACCTCTACGGGAATAATACGTACTTTTTACTCATAAGAATAAAAAGATTTACGATTTTTTTTCAAAATGGACTAAATGAAGATTCTGCTCATTAATTTTGTGCCTTATTGGATTCTTTTTTAGTTCACTGGTCAAACATCTTGCTTGCCAGTCACTGCCATTTGTAGAGTCGTGAACTCATGCTTTAAGCAACATATTTAAATGAAAAAAGTCTTATTTATTGACCGTGATGGTACAATTATCGTAGAACCTCCTGTTGACTTTCAGGTGGATTCTTTGGAGAAATTAGCCTTTTTGCCAAAGGCAATTTCTAATCTTCGTAAAATCGCAGAGGAAGCCGATTTTGAATTAGTAATGGTGACAAATCAAGACGGTTTGGGTACGGATTCTTTCCCTGAAGATACTTTTTGGCCAGCTCATAATAAGATGATGCGTATCTTGGAAGACGAGAATATCAAATTTGCAGATGTGCATATTGATGTAACGTTTGAGCACGAAAATGCACCTACTCGTAAGCCAAGAACAGGTTTGCTAACCAACTATTTTGATGAAACAGTCTATGACCTAAAAAACTCATTTGTATTGGGCGATCGTCTAACAGACATTCAATTAGCTGTTAATCTGGGTGCTAAGGCTATTTATTTAGGGGCTAGTGAAGTGGAAGCGGCTGATTTACAGGATGCTACTGTGTTACATTCAAGCGACTGGGATGAAATTTATGCTTTTTTAAGATTGCCAGAAAGAAAAGCATCGGTAGAGCGTATCACGAAAGAAACAGAAATTTATATTGACTTAAATCTGGATGGTAAAGGTAAATCTAAGATAGATACGGGTTTAGGTTTCTTTGATCACATGTTGGATCAACTGGCAAAGCATTCGGGTGCAGACCTTAGTGTTAAAGTGAATGGCGACTTGCATATCGACGAACATCATACCATCGAAGATACAGCTTTAGCATTGGGGGAAGCGTATTGTAAGGCACTTGGCGACAAGCGTGGTATTACCCGTTACGGTTTCTATTTATTGCCAATGGACGAAGCCCTTGTTCATGCAGCCATTGATTTTTCTGGTCGTAATTGGATGGTTTGGGATGCGAAGTTCTCTCGTGAAAAAATTGGAGAAATGCCCACAGAAATGTTCTTCCATTTCTTTAAATCGTTTACTGATACTGCTAAATGTAATTTGAACATTAAGGCAGAAGCAGATAACGAACATCATAAGATTGAAGCCATTTTTAAAGCCTTTGCAAAAGCTATTAAGATGGCGGTAAAACGTGATATTAATGACTTGGATAATATGCCTTCAACAAAAGGTATTTTGTAAAATCGTATATTCTGAGGTATTAACCCTTTGTTTATACGTTTGTCTATAATAGCGTAAATAAATGATTAACCGAGTGTTATTCGTTCATTAGTTAATGTCACGGGAGGTATTAAGTCTCTATAAATTATTGGATGTGGGTATTCATTTTTCAATTTAAGACGTATCTTTGTACCACGAATTAAGATACTTATTTATAACTAAAATAATCAATACAATGGGATTTTCAGGAGCAGCATTCTTTATTGTTTTATTTGCTATCGCAACAGTTGTAGCTATTAAATTGCAAGCAGTATATAACGAAAGAAGAAAATAAGCATATCGCTTTTTTGACAGTATAAAAATCCTCATTTCTCAAGCATAAGCTCAACGAAATGAGGATTTTTGTTTGCATCTATTGAGCCGATTTAGCTTTGTGAATTGTATTTTATTGATAATTAGAACGTTGTGCCTATATCAGTTTGCAAACGTGATACCTGTATCGCTACAAAAGCCCTTCATCTGCAAAGCTCAAATAACCCTTATCTGTAAAAATCACATGGTCTAACACGGGAATGTCTAAATATTTGCCCGCTTCACGAAGCTTAACGGTTAAATCTTTATCCGCCTGACTCGGCTTTAGATTCCCTGATGGATGGTTATGTGATAAAATAATGGCGCTCGCTAAATGTTCTAAGGCTGTTTTAAAAATCATCTTCGGGTCAGCCACAGTTCCAGCAACTCCTCCCGAACTGATGCGTTCTACTTTAATTACTTGGTTGGCTCGATTTAGAATGATAATCCAAAATTCTTCATGTGATAAATCTAACATGTGTGTTTGTAACACTTGATAGGCATCGTTAGAACAGGTAATCGTAGGGCGTGTCAGGAACGAATCATTTTTTCTTCTTCTTCCTAATTCCAACGCACTAACAATGGTGATAGCCTTGGCTTCGCCGATACCTTTAAATTTTGAAAGGTCTTTTACACTTAATTTGGCAAGTTGATTTAGGTTGTTTGAATTACTCTGTAAAATCAATTTCGCAAGGTCAACGGCTGTCATGTTTCGAATTCCCGAACCAATCAATATACCTAGTAACTCTGCATCAGACAATGCGGCTTTTCCTTTGAGTAATAATTTTTCTCTTGGGCGATCTTCTTCAGCCCAAGTCTTAATTGTGAGGGGGGGACTTTCGTAGTTTTCCATGGTAGAACAGCGATGTAAAAAAAGTTTTTTTAATTTTTACGCTCATACGATTCGAAAGTCACTGGGGTAGGCACAAAAAAAAGACTTTACAATGAAGTAAAGTCTTTCTCTCAAGAATATTTTCAAGCTGAAATTAAGCAGCTATGTTATTCACTAATTTAGCTAACTTAGATTTTAAGTTAGAAGCCTTATTTTTGTGAATAATGTTCTTCTTAGCCAATTTGTCAAGGGCAGAAGAAACTTTTTTGTAAAGATCAGAAGCTACCGCTTTATCTTCAGTTTCACGTAAACGTTTTACCATTGTACGTGTAGTTTTGTGCTGATAACGGTTACGTAATCTTTTTGATTCGTTCGCTCTAATTCTTTTTAACGCAGATTTGTGATTTGCCATGTTTATTTCCCGAATAATATTGGTTTTCTAAATTGAAGTGCAAAGATACAAGAAAGTTTAGAGTTTAACAACAGCGTCTTGCAAAATCTTTTAAATCTCTTTATATTAGATTGTTGATACACTATTTTTACACCTTAAATATCATTTTATGCGTCGTTATTCTACACTATTAATCGTTTTATTCTTCATCTTGACTGGTTTTCAGCAAGACAAGTGGGGCTTTTATGCCCACCAGCACATTAATCGCTTGGCCATATTTACGTTGCCGCCCGAATTGATGCCTTTCTATAAAAATCATTTAAGGTATTTGGTTGAACACGCTGTTGATCCCGATCAACGTCGTTATGCTGTGGTTGGCGAAGCTCCTAGACATTTTATCGACTTGGATCGTTATGGTGACTCCGCAGTCTATAAATTACCACACTACTGGAAAGATGCCGTAGAAAAGATAGGAGAGGACAGCCTCATGAAACACGGAATTGTCCCTTGGCATATTCAAGCAATGAAATATCAGCTAACGAAAGCATTCAAAGAAAAAGATACGTGGCGTATTTTAAAACTTTCGGCTGAAATGGGACATTACATTGCAGATGCCAATGTACCGTTGCACACCACTTCTAATTATAATGGACAAAAAACAAATCAAGTAGGGATTCATGGTTTTTGGGAGTCTCGTTTGCCTGAATTATTTTTAAGAGAATATGATTTTTTTGTAGGTACAGCCGAATATGTAGAGCATCCTTCAAAACGTATTTGGCATAATATTGCTCAAGCAAATGCCTGTTTGGATTCGGTGTTGTTATTTGAAAAAAGCCTAAGTGTAAAGGTGAAAGAAACCAAACGGTATGCGATTGAAGAACGCAACGGGCAGAATATAAAAGTCTATTCAAAGTCGTACTCAGCACAGTATCATCAAGCATTGAACAAGCAAGTGGAGCGTCAAATGAGGCGTTCGATAAAAATGATTGGCGATTTTTGGTTTACCTCCTGGGTAGATGCTGGACAACCAGATTTAACCGATATCATTTCTCAAAAAGAAACTGACGAACTGCAACAGGCGGATACAGCAGAACGGAAGTCGTGGCTTAGTCGAATTTTTACTGCTAGGGAAGAAAATGATTAGTCTAAACTTCCAGATTAGACGTTTAGACTATTCCGTATAATAATTTTCAGAGGGCTACTTAAATAAAACAGCTTAATTGTTTCTTTTTAATGTTATTAATTACCGAACTTTGTGACCTGTTCAATGTAGATAAGCAACATTTTCTTGTCAGACATCAGCAAATCCACTCGCTCTGTTCTGTTATTATCAAGTTGTATCAGTTAAAAGTCCTCAAAATCCTACTTCCATTTGATACGTTTCATTAAAATCTAAAAGTTATGAAAAAAATGATATTCATGGCCTTTATGGCCTCATTTTGGGTTGTTGCTTCATTTGGGCAGAAAAAAGTAAAAAGTCAGTATCTAATTGCTAGCTCAGATAGACCTACACCGAAAAAGCATCCAAATTTTGAACACCGTGTAATGTATCAAGGGCCTGTTCCTCACAAAAGTCCAAAGCGTGAATTGAGAGGCGTTTGGGTCAGCACCGTTCAACGAGTTGATTATCCAAGCCATGCCACAACCAATATTGATGAGCTTCGTAAAGAATGGATGGATTTGTTACAATATTATCAGGAACTCAATTTAAATACGGTTATTGTGCAGATTCGCCCAACTGGAGATGCTATTTATCCTTCGAAAATTGTTCCTTATTCGAAGTGGTTAACAGGAAAATCAGGAAAGCCTTTGGACGGTAATGCAGATTTGCTTGCCTACATGATTAAAACAGCCCACGAAGAAGGATTTGAATTTCATGCTTGGGTGAACCCTTATCGTGTCATCATTGATGAAGATACAACCGATTTAGATCCAAGACATCCGTTGAAAGCACATCCGGAGTGGGTCGTGAAATATGGACGAGAGTATATTATGAATCCAGGGATTCCAGCGGTTTGGCGTTATTTGACAGATGTTGTTGGAGAGGTTGTTAAAAAATATGATATAGATGCAGTTCATTTTGACGACTATTTTTATCCCTATCGTATCGCCAATGAGCCTTTCCCTGATAAGCAAGCATTCGCTAAATACGGCAAGAAATTTACTGATATTAATGATTGGAGACGAGCCAATACGGATTCTTTGATGTGGAATGTACGAAAAGTAATCAAGAAAAATAAACCTCATGTTCAACTAGGGGTGAGTCCTTTTGCTGTTTGGCGAAATAAAAGCGATGATCCGAGAGGCTCTGATACAAAAGCTTTTCAACGCTGTTATGACGATTTGTACGCAAACGTACTTTTGTGGATTCAGCGAGGATTGTTAGATTATGTAGCTCCTGAGATTTATTTTAATATTGGCCATCCATTGGTTGACTATAAAACAATTTTAGATTGGTGGGCTAGTCACAGTGAAGGTACTAATTTATATGTATCACATGCTATTTATAAAATAAACCGTCAGGAGAAGTTTCCTGCTTGGAACGATCCTGATGAAATCCCTCGACAGTTAAATATTGCACGAAGTACTGAGCATGTGAAAGGATTAGTCTTTTTTAGTTCGAAATGGTTGAAAGTTAATGATCCAGGAGTTACGAGTGTTTTGAGAGATCAATTTTTTATTGATAAAGCAGAACTTCCGCAATCAGTTAAATAATCAGGTCTATCTATTGAAACAAAAAAAGTCATACGAAACCGTATGACTTTTTTTGTTATAGTAGAGTTTTGCTAAACGAGATTATTTATTAGTTAAAATTCTTCTATATATAATGTTAGCTCATTGTTCTTTGTTAAGAAAAGTTCTTATATTTGTCATTAGTATTTAGCTTTTGTTTTTAATTGTTTGCATTTTCGCCAAGTAAACAAGTCCGCCACTTTATTAAAAACTGCTATTGATTTATCAAATCATCTTACTTTGAACTCGATTCTTTTCTGTTATCCTAAGTAGGGAAAAGAAGAAAGTTTATCTTTTTATTTAAAACTTTACTGGTTTTTTAGTTTTCCATTCGCAAAAATGGATACTAGATTTTCTCGCTTATTTTTTAAAATAGGCTTGATGTTTACGTTGTTTATCCAATGACGTACTGACACTTACTGTTTGTTGTGTGGCAACAAGCATATTTGTGTTGTATGTCCTCTTGTATATAGTTTAAGTAGTCAGTACAAACCCAACTCATAACACATGAACAACTTTACTTTTATTAAATCTGCTTATCGAGAAAAATTCGGTAATTCTGTCTTTCGATGTTGTTATCATCTTTTTGATAACGTTTTATCTACAACAAATAGTATGCCAAGTTTTACTAAAAATGTAAAAAACAATCTAGTTTTTTCATTTTTATTGCTTTTGGGTACTTTTAGCGGGTATTCTCAAAATTTATTGACGAATGGGAATCTTGAAACAACCAAAACAACCCCTTGGTCATGTTATCCAAGTTTTAGTATAAGTACATATACTGGAACTTATGCTTATTCAGGTTCTTCGTTAGTATTGAATAATAACGATTATGCTTCGAATTATTATGTTTGGCAAGATGCAGTAGCTACCGCTGGTAAAACGTACTCCATCTCATGTATCGCTTCAACACACAAACCTTTCTATTATGCTTCGGTAGGATATGAGTTCTATAACAGTAGCGGGGTTTTATTGGCGAGAAGAACGGAGAAAAGGGTGACAGAATGTGTTTATAATGCGGTAAAGTTTGGAAAATATGAGTTTACAGGGGTGGTAGCACCTACAGGAACAGCGAAAATTAGATTTGTAGGGTATTGTAATGGTACGGCATTGAAGTTAGATAATATAGCTATTCAACTTAGTTGTAATAATATAACGAGTGGTGGAACGATTGCAAGTGATCAAACGGTGTGTTCTGGTAGTACACCAGCTAAATTAACGAGTGCCACATTACCAACAGGTGGTTCTGGCACACTTGAGTATTTATGGTTAAGCACTACAAGTTTGAGTAATGGAACTTGTCCTGCTAATGCTGTAGGTTCAACCATTTATAAAGCTATTCCTGGAGCTACAGGGACTGAATATCAGCCTGCTGCTTTAACAGCTACTACCTGTTTTATTCGTTGTGCACGTCGTAACCCGTGTTCAGATTACGTTGGAGAATCAAACAAAGTAAAAGTTACGGTTTCAGGTTCTTGTTGCAGTAATGTAACCAATGGCGGAACAATTGCAGCTAACCAATCTGGATGTAGTCCTTTTGATCCAGCTGCTTTAACAAGCACAACATTACCAACAGGAGGGACAGGGTCACTTGAATATGTATGGATGAAGAGTACGACTACTTCTACCTACACAGCAACTACTGCGAGCCAATGGTCGTTGGTTATTGGAGCAACTGCTGCAACATACGATCCAGGTGCATTATCTACGACGACGTATTTTTTACGTTGTTCTCGTCGTAGTGGTTGTTCCGATTATATTGGAGAATCAAATATTGTCGGAATAACGGTTACGGGAGCTTGTTGTAGTAACGTAACGAGTGGCGGAACGATTGGAGCAAATCAAAGTATTTGTTCAGGTAAAAGTCCTGCTATATTTACTGAATTGACAGCACCAGCGGGTGGTACTGGAACGCTAGAATATGCTTGGGCTCAATCAACCAGTTTGACGAATGGCGTTTGTTCAACAGATGCGAATGCTTACACAGCTATTCCTGGAGCTACGTCTTCGACCTATCAAGCACCAGTATTAAGTCAGACTACATGTTATTTACGTAAATCAAGACGTAGTTCATGTTCAGATTATACAGGAATTTCAAACGCACTTAAAGTTACGGTAAATGCTTCTTGTCAAGGTGTAGATCCTGTTTGTATCTCACGAAAAAGAAGTGTTATTAATTCGTCATATTGTGGAGCTTCAACTAATAGTTATGGTTTATGGTTTGAAGATTTAGTAGGAAATGTTTCAAGTCCTAATCAACACTTCTCAGTAAAATCAGGTGAGTTTGTAGAATATTGTGATGGTAGAGCTGTATTAACTTACACTGCGTGTGTATTGGGAGGCGGTGCGAATGACTGTATCACAACAACCGTGAATTATTCAGGTCGTACAGGTACTCCTCCAACAGGTAGCCCTGTTACCAACACTCATTGTACTAATTATGTACCATCAGTATCAGATTGGTATTATTATCCAACGTCAACAGGTACGTTCTCGGGAACAGGTATTTATGCTGGTTTAACTGGTACATACACTCCATTTATGGCTGCCCTACAAGTAGGTACAGGAGCTAACCTAAATGATATTGCAAGTTTTGGAGCGAGTAGCTGGTTTAAAATTGCGATAACAAATGGAGGAACCAATCATTGGACTACCTCTACGAAAAATGGAGATATTAATGTTGGTTTAGGAGCTTCTTCTAATATTGCTTCGGTAAAAATAACCCCTTCTGTAACGTCGGTATGTTCGGGTAAGGATGTTACATTGAAAGCAGATTTAGATGCTATATCGAATAGTGCTTCATGTTCTCCAACTTATAGTTGGGTTGGTTCAGACGGCTTTACAAGCACATTGCAGAACCCCGTTGTAAAGCCAACATCAACGACAACCTATACTGTAACTGTAACGATACAAGCTGCAAATGGTAGTAAATGTTCTGTAACAGAGAAAGCAACGATTACGGTAACAGGCCCATGTTGTGATAACGTAACAAGTGGCGGAACGATTGGAGCAGATCAGAGCTTATGTTCTGGAAAAACCCCAGCGA
>JBMLRK010000105.1:0-3082 GCA_049241065.1 Spirosomataceae bacterium | reverse complement strand
AAAACCCCAGCGAAGTTGACAAGCGTAAGCTTACCAACAGGAGGCACAGGAGCAATTGAATACTTATGGTTAAGCACGACAACATTAAGTAATGGAACTTGTCCAGCAAACATCGTAGGTCAGAATTTATATACGGCCATTCCGGGAGCAACTTCGGCAGAATATCAACCATCAGCAGTTACTCAGACAACGTGTTACATTCGTTGTTCACGTCGTAACCCATGTTCGGATTATGTAGGCGAATCGAACCGAGTATTAATTACGGTAACAGGTCCATGTTGTGATAACGTAACAAGTGGCGGAACGATTGGAAATCCTCAAACAGGTTGTGGATCATTTGACCCTGCTCCGTTGACGAACGTAAGTTTACCAACAGGTGGTTCTGGAACGATTGAGTACATTTGGATGAAGAGTACAACGACTCCAGTTTATACAGCAACTACAGCTACGCAGTGGTCGTTGATTATTGGAGCAACTGCTGAAACGTATGACCCAGGTGTGTTAACTCAAACCACGTATTTCTTACGTTGTTCACGTCGTAATCCTTGTTCAGATTATTTAGGAGAATCAAATATTATTACTGTAACGATTAGTAGATGTCTTTCGTTAGGTGACTTAGTTTGGAACGACTTAAATAATAATGGTAAAGTAGATGGAACAGAAACAGGTATTGCTCAAGTTGCAGTTAAATTGTTAGATAAAACAGGTGTTACAACGCTTGGAACAGCGACTACAGATGCAAATGGTAAATATTTATTTGCCAACTTAGCCCCAGGAGAATATGTAGTTGAAATTACTGCTCCAGCAGGTTATAAATCTTCAACAGGAAAGAATGGTGCTGCAACTGGTGCGTATGAACCTGCTGTTGATCCAGATAACGATGTTGACGGAGATGACAATGGCTCAACAACAAGTGGTCAGGTAATCAGAAGTTTACCGATTACATTAGCCACGGCTACTGAACCAACTACAGACGGAGATACAGATGCCAATACTAACTTTACGCTTGACTTCGGTTTATTTAAGCCAGCATCAATTGGTGATTTTGTATTCCGTGATAGAAACGGAAATGGTATTCAAGATCCAACAGAGGGTGGAATTCAAGGCGTAACTGTTAAATTATACGATGCAACAAATACGGTTATTGCAACAACGACAACGGATGCAAGCGGTAAGTATTTATTCGATAATTTGATTGCAGGTAGCTATGTAGTAGAATTTGTGAAAACAACGCTTCCTGCTGGATTGTCATTCTCTCCGAAAGATGCAAGCTTAAATGATGCAATCGACAGTGATGCAGATTTGGCTACAGGAAAAACGGCAACGATTGTATTGACGAATGGTCAAGCAAATACTTCGGTTGATGCAGGTTTAACAACACCTTGTGATACCGATGTTACTAAGCCAGTTTTAACAGCATGTCCTGCGGATATTTTGTTGAAAACATCTTCTACAAGTGTAAAAGCTAGTTGGATTGCTCCAACCGCTACGGATAACTGTAGTACGCCAGTAGTAACAACAACGAATGCTCCAAATTCAGTCTTCCCAGTTGGAACAACAACGGTTACTTATACCGCTACAGATGCCAACGGTAACAAAGCAACTTGTTCATTCGTAGTTAATGTTGTTTATCTAGCTCCTTGTGATAATGATGTGACTCCTCCTGTGTTCGCAAATTGTCCAGTTAACATCACGTTAACGACTAAAGGAACTTCAGCAGTGGCTAATTGGGAACACCCTGATGTTAGAGATAATTGTACATCAATTCCTACCATTAACTATTCACACGAGCCAGGGTCTAGCTTCCCAGTAGGGGTAACAACGGTTACTTATACAGCGAAGGATGCAAAAGGAAATACTTCTGTTTGTAAGTTTACAATTACGGTAAAATCACAAGGAACAGGAGCAAGAGTGGCAAGTGTTGCTTCGGTAGATACCACTACTGAGGTAGTAGAACCGATTGTGTTGTATCCAAACCCGACGAACAGTCAGAGAGAAGTTACGATTACCATTGCTCCTTCATTATTCAAAACGAATACAGCGATTCAGGTGTATTTAATTGGTAGCGATGGTTTAACGTATTTCTCAAAAACAGTGACGGATAGTAGCCAGACAAGCGTAACAATGCCAGTTCAACATCTTGAAAGTGGTATTTACTATGTAAACTTGTTACTTCAAGATGGAAAAGCAATCATTAGCAAATTGTTAATTTCAAAATAACCCTTCCAATGCTATCGTCTTCCCTAGACGATGTTTTGTACAAAGCCGTTCTTTTTTAGGAACGGCTTTGTTTCGTTATAGAGGATGCTGACGTACATTTGTTATGAAATTACGAATGATTTAATCCATTAGTTTTTATGAAAAAGCATTGCTTCCTCATCCTATTTTTAGGACTATGTTCCCAACTTTTCGCTCAAGATGCGTCGAGTATCATTAATGCCCATATCAAGGCGATTGGAGGGTTGAAAAGATGGGAAGAGGTGCGTAAAATAAAATTAGTTCGTTCGCATAATTATGCCAATGGCGAAACATATTTGAATACCGTTTATCTCATGCCGAATCATGCTTTACGTTACGAATCGGTCTTAGAAAGTGGCTCTAATCATATTATTTATGCCGTAAAAGAGCAACAAGGTTGGCGACTCAATACGTTAAATGAAGGCTATCAACGTTTATTGATTACGGATATTGCAAGTGAAGATTGCCCTTTTTTCTTGGAAGAAACAGACTTGTTTTATGGCTTACTGAATTTTCAACGAGCCGACTGTGAATTTGAAAATAGGGGAGTGCTTAAACGGAATGGAAAAGAATTGATTGAACTGCGGATGAAGGATAAAGCAGGGAAAAGGATAAGCTATTTCTTCGACCTCAATTCTCATTTTTTGGTAGAAATGACGGGAGATATTGCCGTTATTGGGATGGGAATGCCTCTTGTTGCTACCGTTCAATTCGATGATTATAGGTCGATAAATGGGTTGATGTATCCTTTTAAACAAACTATTGCTGCTAAACAATTGATGTTTGGACAGGCTCAAGTATTTACCTTAGAGAGTATTGACTTAAATGCCACCTTCGATACGAA
>JBMLRK010000104.1:0-25048 GCA_049241065.1 Spirosomataceae bacterium | reverse complement strand
ACCTTTATCAAACAAGCTCGCCGAGTGAGAAAACGTTTGGGAGGAGGTTGGCGACAAGCGGGCTATTTAGCGGCCGCAGGTATTTATGCCTTAGACAATCATATCGACCGACTAAAAGAAGATCATACTCGTGCCAAAACAATTGGCGAAATCATGGAGCAGTTGCCAGAGGTCGAAGAAATTTATCCAGTAGATACCAACATCGTTATTGCCAGGCTGAATGAGTCCATTTTGGCATCCGACTACGTGCAGCAATTATTGGAGAAAGGTATCAAAGCAAGCCCTTTTGGTAAACACCTCGTTCGCTTCGTGACACACTTAGATTTTACAGACGACCATTTAGAGGCGTTTAGGAAATTGATGAGGTAGGTGGGATTGTATTTAACGTAACTCAAAACTTTCATAATCAACCAAGTATAAAAGAATAATTGTAAATTTGTACTGTTAAGAGAACGAACATGAGCAAAAAACTAATAAGATTCGATTGGGCGATAAAAAGACTGCTAAGGAACAAAGCCAACTTTGGTGTTCTTGAGGGTTTTTTGAGTGAACTTTTGTACGATACGATTGAAATTAAGCAAATCCTTGAAAGTGAAGCGAATCAACAAGCAGACGATGATAAATTCAATCGAGTTGACATACTAACTCAAAACTCTAAGAATGAGTTAATTATCATTGAAATTCAGAGTACCTATGAGATTGACTATTTTCATCGAATGGCTTACGGAGTTTCAAAAAGTATTGCAGAGAACCTTAATTTAGGACAAAAGTATTCTCAAATTAAAAAGGTAATATCCGTTAATATTGTCTATTTTGATCTGGGGCAAGGACAAGACTATATCTACAAAGGCAAAACTGATTTTAGAGGGATTCACCAAAATGATATTTTAGATTTATCTAGTAAACAGAAAAGAACGTTTGAAAAACAACAAGTTTCAGATATTTTTCCAGAATACTATTTGCTCAAAGTAAATCAATTTGATGATAATGCAAAAGATACCTTAGACCAGTGGATTTACTTCTTGAAAAATAGTGAAGTTAAAGATGACTTTAATGCAAAAGGACTCAAAGAAGCTGGCGAAGTTCTTGATATTATGCGTTTGCCAGCAGATGACCAATATGGTTATAATCGCTATTTAGATTCTTTACACTTGAAAGCAAGTGAAATATTTACCCTTCAAACAGAAGCAGAATTTAAAGTAGAAGAAAGAAAAGCGATTGAAATTGCAAAGAAAGCCATCATGAATGGAGCAACTGACGATTTCATCCATTTGATTACAGACTTACCTCTTGAAAAAATTAAAGAGTTAAGATTAAGCTAATAATAGATAGTTTTTTACATAGCAATTTTCACAACGCCTTGCCCATTCTACAATAGGCAAGGCGTTCTTTTTACCCCAAAAAACTAACAAGCTTAATCACTTCCATCGCCTCCTTAACGTCATGCACTCGGAGGATATTTGCCCCTTTCATTACCGATACAGTATTTAGGGCTGTTGTTCCGTTAAGTGCTTCTGAGGGAGCAATGTCTAGTTTTTTCCAAATCATGGACTTTCTTGAAACACCGACAAGCATGGGTAAATCCATTACCTTAAACGCTTCTAATTGATTGAGCAATTGATAATTCTGACTCACCGTTTTGGCAAAACCAAAGCCTAAGTCAATGATAATATCTTTCTGTTTCAACGAACGTAATACTGCTACTTTCTGCTGTAAATCGTCTAAAATATCCACTACTAAATCATCATAATGGGTTAGTTGATTCATTGTTTCGGGCGTTCCTCTGCTGTGCATCACAATATAGGGTACATCTTGCATAGCAGCAACGGTTTCAAACATCGCATCGTCCAACAATCCTCCTGATACGTCGTTGACGATTACAGCACCTGCGTCAACAGCAGCTTTAGCGACCTTCGACCGAAAGGTATCAATCGAAATCAAGGCTTCAGGAAAATGCGTTAAAATTGCCTCAATCACAGGTACAACTCGATTGCTTTCTTCCTCTTCACTCACGGGCATTGCCCCAGGGCGAGTTGAATGTCCGCCAATATCCAAAAATGTAGCTCCTTCGGCAAGCATTTTTCCTGCACGTTCCACCACTTCTTCTATCGAATTCACCCTACTTTTATCATAAAAAGAATCGGGGGTGATGTTTAAAATTCCCATT
This sequence comes from Spirosomataceae bacterium, assembly GCA_049241065.1. Taxonomy (GTDB): domain Bacteria; phylum Bacteroidota; class Bacteroidia; order Cytophagales; family Spirosomataceae; genus JALRIJ01. Next base: position 22,881 of record JBMLRK010000104.1, on the reverse strand, counting down.
ACCTGTGGCACGGATAAGTCCACCAATTTACCTCTACAATTGATATTCATTTGGCTTTTTTTAATATTTGAAAGCAAGTTATAACAGAATAAAGCAGAGAATACGATATTTTTGTAAATAGTTGAAGGAAGAACATCTTTTAACGCTAGTTCATTTGAAGGATTTTTGCGTTTTCCTTCTCCAAATAACATATTCACTAAACTCCATTACCCTTGAATACAGAACAACAATACCGTGATGTAATTTCCTTTTGTAAAGAATTATTCCAGAAAAAAAATAAAGACTACGGCACTTCGTGGAGAATACTCCGTTTACCTAGTTTAACCGACCAGATTTTTATCAAGGCTCAACGCATTCGTTCTATCCAAGAAAAAGGAACGCAACGTATTGAGGATGGTATCGAAGGGGAGTTTATTGGCATCATCAATTATTGTATCATCGCCATGATTCAGCTCGAACTAGGAAGTTCTACGCAAATGGAATTTGAAGCTCAAGAATTAAGCGATTTGTATGACAGTCAAGTTGAAAAAACGATTACGCTTCTCTTGAACAAAAACCACGATTACGGCGAAGCTTGGCGTGATATGCGTGTGAGTTCGATGACGGATTTGATTTTGATGAAAATTTTTAGAACGAAACAAATCGAAGATAATAAAGGGGTAACGCTGGTATCGGAAGGCGTTGAAGCCAACTATCAAGATATGCTGAACTATGCGGTCTTTTGCTTGATTTTAGGGAAAGAAGGCAATGAGGCAAAATAGGCAGAGAGGCAACATGGCAAAGAGTAAAAAAGCCCTGAAGGGGCGACACACATCAGGATAGGGTGAAGCCCTATCTTGGTAAATAGGTAAAGAAGAAATCATGACGTTAAGACTCTGTTCCCCTTTATGAACTTCACTCTTTGCCTCCTTGCCTATTTTGCCCCTTTGCCCCCATGCCTAATTCACTCATTGCCTCTCTGCCTCGTTGCCTAAGTGCCTATTTAACTTTTCATTAACAGTTATTTAGAACCCAATATAGTAATTTTGAGATTCCTATTCGTCACATAAATCCATTTACATGATATGAAGTTTATTGCACAATTTTCTCGTTTTTTTGTAGGTATCGTCTTTATCTTTTCGGGGTTAATTAAACTCAATGACCCAATTGGTACAGAAATTAAACTCGAAGAATATTTCGACGTTTTTGCGACTGATTTTCCATCTATGGCTGGTTTTTGGCATTTCTTTGTTCCGTATTCGCTGTATATTGCCATTTTTCTTTGTGCCTTAGAATTGGTATTAGGCGTTTGCTTGTTGGTACAATACAAGTTAAAAACCGCTTCTTGGATTTTGTTAGCAACCGTTATTTTCTTCGGTTTCCTAACTTTTTACTCGGCTTACTACAACAAAGTAACCGATTGCGGATGTTTTGGCGAAGCAATCAAATTAAAACCTTGGACTTCATTTGGGAAAGACATGGTGCTGTTATTTTTTATCCTAATCATTCTTTGGAAAAGAGCTATTTTTGCTTCTAACAAAACAGGATTAATTGTTGCGTTAGCGACTATTTTCTCATTGGGTTTAGGAACGTATGCCGTTCGTTATTTACCTCCTTACGACGGTTTAGCGTATGCCGTAGGTCAAAATATTCAAGAGAACATGAAGCCTTCTGAAAAACCTATTTTCAAATACATCATGGAAAAAGGAGGACAAACGCAAGAGTTTTCTGAGTATCCTACCGATACGACGTGGAAATTCAAAGAAATGGTTCAATTGAACGAAGATGCTGCAAAAGCAAAAATTACCGACTATAACTTATACCGTTCTGGCGATTCGATTGATTATAAAGCAGCAAGTTTTGTAGGAAATAAATTGATGATTGTTGCTCCTTTTGTTGCCAAAACGCACACAGAATCAATGGCTGAAATCAATGCGTTAGCGAAAGGATTAGAAAAAGCAGGAGTAACTGTTTGGTTGGTGAGTGCGTCGTCTGACGAAGAAGTAAACAATTTCCGTCACGAACATCAATTAGCATTCCCAGCTTTAAGTGCCGATGTGAAAGTGTTGAAAACCATTGCTCGTGCGTATCCCGTTTTATGGTTATTAAAAGACGGTGTCGTAAAAGGAAAATGGTCGTATGCTAGTTTACCTAGCCAAGAAGAAGTATTAGAAGATTTGAAAAAATAAGCATGAAAAACATTTTTTTAGTAGGAATGCCCTCCTCAGGGAAAACGACCTTAGGAAAACAGTTAGCCAAATCAATCGGCTATACCTTTGTGGATATGGACGATATGATTCAGCAACGAGAATTGATGACTGTTCCCGAGATTTTTAAACTAAAAGGAGAAGCTTATTTCCGAGAAGTTGAAAATAAAGTACTAAAAAGTATCGAACCCAGTACCAAATTGGTGATTGCCACAGGTGGTGGAGCTCCTTGTTTTCATGAAGGAATTTCCTACATTAATGCTCATGGAACAAGTATTTTTTTGAATGTTGGTCCAGAAGAATTAGCCAAACGCATTGCAGCATCAAGTGGCAATAATCGTCCCTTAATCAATAAAAATACCTCTTGGGATAATCTCGTTGCCGACCTTACCCAACGTTATGAGTCGAGGTTACAGTACTATAATCAGGCACATTTGAAAGTAAATGGAACCATTGATGTAGAACAATTACTTTGGTTGTTAGAAGGCTTAATTTAGTCGAAATTACAGTAAAGAAAAGCGGTGCTTATCTGACAACTATGTCGAATAAGCACCGCTTTTCTTCATTCTTAATTGGGTAAATGAATTTTGAATTTCTTTTTATAAAGACGGGCTAACATCCATCGCTGAGGTATTCAATCCAAAATTCAACACCCAAAAAACGCCATTATTAATTACAAATGTTTATTTTTAATTAATTCCATTACCGACCTCTTGACAGTCGAAAACCCAAATTGACTCGGAATAAGTACCGCTAAGTTTTGTTGTTGTAAGACGATAAAACCAACTAATAGAATAAATACCTCTACCAAAATGTAGGCGATTGCAGAAGCATAATAACTATATTGTTTTATCAAGAATAAATTCACACAAACGCTAATAATTCCTGCACTCAGCGAAATATAAAAAATGTATTTATCTAATTTCAAACTCAACATCACTTGTGCCTGAAACATACTCAGACTTGATAAAATAGGAATTACACACAAATATTGAAACACCGAAATGGCTTCGATAAATTTATTCCCATAAATTGTTTTGACAATAAAGGGTGCAAAACCATACAAAACAATAGAACCTGATAGCGTTAGAAAAAATACCAATGGGATCAATCGTTGTACCATCGCTAACCCCTCCGACTTATCTTTATTTAAGCGATTAGCAATTTCTGGAAAAAACGCTTGCGAAATAGGTGTAATACATACTGAACTTACAATAGAGATCAATTTAACGGATGCCGTGTAAATACCCACTTCTTTAGCTTCTACGAATAAACCCAACAAGAAAATATTAGTTGTGGTATAAAGATGAATGACCACGGTAGATAAGAAAAAGAGCTTTTCGCTATTTATTAACTCCCAAATACGAGCTAAACCCGTAAAATAAAAGGGAATATTATACTTTTTAACCGCAATAAAATACGTCACAACACCTCCAATTACCTGAATTCCGCTAGTACAAATGGCAAACCAATAATAGGTTTCGGGACTGACTACTAGCACGACAATACTAATGGAGGTAAGCAGTTTTATGATGAGTGTTATGTAAGAAAGTTGCTGTATTTCTTGAATTCCTTGAAAAAACCAAACGGGTAAAAAGACACCACCAATGCAAAACAGAAATGAATAGCAATGAAGCATGAGATCTTTTCTTAGCACTGGATAGGAATAGGTCAGTACTGCAAAAACGATTAAACTCAAGACAAACAAGACAATTTTAGCAGAGATAACCTCATTGAACGTTTCAATCAAGGCTTTCCGATCGTCTTTTATAATGGAAATCCGTTTTGTAGCCGTAAAATCAAAGCCAAAATTGATGATTAGCAGGAAATAATTAATGTATGACTGCGAAAAGTTGATTTTGCCAAGGTAAGAAGGCCCTACCACTCTGGATACATAAGGAACTACAATCAGGGGAAAAACATAACACAGTATTTGGAGAATCAATAAACCTCTTATGTTTTTAAAAACAACATTCATATAATAATGGGTAAAATCAAGGTCTTCCAAACTTCGCTGGAAGCGTAATAAGAATCAACGTAAATACACACAAAAACGTCTCTGCTACGAGAACAAAGACGTTTCTATTGAGTGGAGAAGATGGGACTCGAACCCACGACCCTCACGCTGCCAGCGTGATGCTCTAGCCAACTGAGCTACATCCCCATTATTCCTACTAATTTTGAAGGTGTAATTTCAGCAATTAGAAACTCAAAACAAAATTAGTAGGAACTATTTATTTATCTAAAAATTCAAACGAACCCCTGCTCCTGCTTGAGGATGAAGGTATAAAATAGCAGGCACTAACTCAACATAAGCACCTACCTCTAAAAGAATCGAAAACGGCGAATCTGGCACAAAATATTCAATTCCAGCTTCTCCTATCCCACCAAGTCCAGTGATTGGAATCTCTTTTTTTGACGCATCATAATACGAACGAGAAACATATTGTCCTCCAAAACCATAGTAGTTCTTGAAATTACTTGCACCACCCATTTCATTATGCCAAAGGTAAACGCCACTAAATGAAAAACCTGAACCCGTAAAATTGCCGTCTTTGTACGAACTTTTTACATTCCAAATACCACCATACACTCCGTAGTTAATTTCAATTGCATTTTTATCATTTTTCAAATAATGACGCAAGTTAAATCCAAGAGGATCTCCTATTTTAGCACCAATCGCCCAATCTTTCTGTTGAGAAAAAGCGGTGGTAATTAAACAAAGAAATAAAAAAGTAAAAATTGCTTTTTTCATGGTGTTATCGTTTTCGTTTATAAATTACTTACTAGCATACTCTTTCAAGAAATCCATTAAAATAACGTTTTCTTCTATCGTTCCGACGGAAATACGTAGTGAATTGTCACATAACATTACCTTAGAACGGTCTCTAACAATCGTTTTATTCTCAATTAAATAATCAAAAATTGCTTTTGCCTCCGTAAATTGTACTAACAAAAAGTTAGCATCCGACGGGAAAATGTGAGTCACAATAGACAATTTCAATAACTCATCAGCTAACCAAGTACGGTTTTCATTCAGCGTTTTAACTGAATCTACTACAAATTGCGTATTACTAATATTCTCAATTAACAATTTCTGAGTCAAGCCATTGATATTATACGGATACTTGATTTTATTCAATAACTTCACCAATTCTTCTCCTGCAAAAGCCATACCTAAACGCAAAGAAGCTAATCCCCATGCTTTAGAGAAGGTTTGCAACACCATCACATTCGAGAAAGAATCTAATTCAGGAATAAAAGAAGGTTCATCCGCAAAGTCATTATAGGCTTCATCCAAAATAACAATCCCTTGTTGGAAATTTTCAATAATGGTTAAAATCGCCTGACGGTCAATAATATTTCCCGTTGGGTTATTTGGCGAACAAATGAAAATCAACTTTGTTTTAGGATTGATAGCAGCCAAAATAGCATCTACATCTAACTGAAAATCAGACTTTAAAGCAATTTTCTGAATCTCCACATTATTCACCGAAGCACTTACTTCATACATTCCGTAAGTAGGCGGCAAAATGATGATGTTATCCTCTTTAGGCTCACAAGTCAAGCGAATAATTAGGTCAATAGGCTCATCCGAACCATTTCCTAAAAATATTTGACTAGGGCGACAGCCTTTAATTGCAGCTAATTTTTCCTTGATTGTCCACTGATAAGGGTCAGGATAGCGATTCCAGTTTTCGGGTGTTGCCGAACCTAGCGGATTTTCATTCGCATCTAAAAATACCCCTTCTTTCCCCGTATATTCATCACGAGCAGATGAATAAGGAGCTAAATTTAAAATATGTGGACGAACAACTTTTTCTAATTCAAAATTCATAAGATAAACAATGAGCTTTCGGTTTTATAACCTAGTGCTTTTTTTCGATATAACAGAAAAGAGGCTGTGAAAAAAGTCAAAAGTTTATGAGCAACCGTTGCTCAGATTAAAGCTAAAACAAATATATTATTTGACACAAAATGCTTTAAACTTTAAACTCTACACTTTTTACACACCTCTTAAACTAATCAATTTATTTCTAATAAAATATTAAATACCTAAACGAACACGAACCGCATTGGCATGAGCTTTCAATGATTCAGCTTCTGCCATTTCGATAATCGTATTTCCTAGCGTTTGAATTCCTTCTTGGCTAATGTGTTGAATGGTAATTTTCTTCACAAAAGAATCTAAGCTAACCCCAGAATATGCCTTCGCAAATCCGTTTGTTGGTAAGGTATGATTCGTACCTGAAGCATAATCTCCCGCAGATTCTGGCGTATAATTTCCTAAGAAAATAGAACCCGCATTATAGATTTTATCCGAAACCTCCTCTGCATTAGCCACCGATAAAATCAAGTGTTCAGCAGCATATTGGTTCAGCATTTCAAGAGCAATTACTTCATTCTCCACCAACACTGCTTGGCTATTTTCAAGAGCTTTCGCAGCAAACTCGGCTCTTGGTAATACGGCTAATTGTTTTTCCAACTCTACATTTACGGCATCAATTAAGCTTTCTGACGTAGAAACTAACAATACTTGCGAGTCGATTCCATGTTCTGCTTGCGACAATAAATCGGCTGCCACAAACGCAGGGTTAGCCGTTTCATCAGCATACACAGCCACTTCCGAAGGACCAGCAGGCATATCAATTGCTACACCTTCTTTGTTGACCAACATTTTAGCCGCAGTTACGTACTGATTTCCTGGGCCAAAAATTTTATATACTTGTGGAATCGTTTCCGTTCCGTAAGCCATTGCAGCAACCGCCTGAGCCCCTCCCACTCTAAAAATTTTGGTAATACCGCACAATCCAGCAGCATACAAAATCGCAGGATGGTCTGACGGAGTACATAAAACAACTTCACGACAGCCCGCAATTTGAGCAGGAATCCCCAACATCAAGACCGTTGAAAACAAAGGTGCTGTTCCGCCAGGGATATAAACACCCACTTTGTCAATTCCAACAGATTTACGCCAACAAGTTACCCCTGTCATGGTTTCAATCTTTTGAGGAGCTTGCTTTTGAGCTTCGTGAAACGTGCGAATATTGCTATATGCTTGTTGAATAGCCTGCTTTAATTCAGTCGTTAAACTTGCCTCTGCTTGTTCAATCTGTTCACTCGGCATCGTTAATGACTCAAGGCTCACTTTATCAAACGCTAACGCAAATTCTTTCAAAGCAGCATCACCACGTTCTTTTACTTGTGCCAAAATTGGAACGACACGTTGTTCAATCACCGAAAAGTCTTGAACTGGACGAGTCAAAATAGCTTGGTAGGCACTTACTTCTGGAAACTTTATAATTTTCATCTGATTGTAATGTTCAGTTATTTTTAAAAGGTATCAGATTGCGACGCATAGTCGGAACGCCTCGGGCAACGATTACAATTACATCTCTGTGTGTCAATCTCTTTTGGCATAGGCGTTTCATACTAGTAAATTATTTTCTCGATTGGCATAACCAAAATACCTTCTGCCCCAGCCTCTCTTAGTTTTTCAATATTTTGCCAAAAATCTTGTTCCGTAATTACCGAGTGCATTGAAGACCAACCTTCATCTGCCAAAGGTAAGATAGACGGAGCTTTCATCCCTGGCAATAAGGCACGAATAGCCGCTATATTCTCATTACGAGTATTTAACACGACATATTTACTATTTTTAGCACGTTGTACGGCATCAATTCTAAATAAGATTTGATTTAAAATATCCTGCTTTTCTGGAGAAAGCTTTGGATAGCTAATCATAATTGCTTCTGAACGGAAGATTACTTCAACTTCTTTCAAACCATTGCTTAACAATGTACCGCCCGAGCTTACAATGTCACAAACGGCATCTGCTAAACCAATACTTGGAGCAATTTCAACAGAACCACTGATTTCGTGGATATGAGATGTTACTCCATTTTCCTTCAAGAAATTACCTAAAATAATTGGGTAAGAGGTAGCAATACTTTTTCCTTCTAAATCCGTAACGCCATTATAGACTTCTCCACGAGGAATAGCGATTGAAAGGCGACATTTAGAAAAACCTAGCAATTTCGTTTCCGAAACATTTTTATTCGTTTCAACGTGTACATTTTGACCTACAATACCCATATCAGCAACGCCATCTTCAACATAGCCAGGAATATCGTCGTCTCTTAAGAACAAAAATTCAGCTGGAAAGTTTGAAGAAGTTGCCTTCAATTTACCAGCACCATTATCAAATTTAATTCCGCACTCTTTGAATAAATTAAGGGAATCTTCACTTAGTCGTCCTGACTTTTGTACCGCAATACGTAACACGTCGTTCATTGTTTTATATTTATATCAATGTTTCTGCCTTCGACAAGAAACCGTTTAAAATGCAGCTACAAAATTAGACAACAAAATCAGCTTTTACTTAAAAGTGAGTAGAATTATCCAAAGATTATAGAATTATGTTACTATTTTCAACTAATTCCTCGGCAGAGAAGCCAAATTCACTTATAAGTTTTTGATACGCCATTCGTTCTGCTCGTTGATATAATTCAAATCTATTCTGAGTATCTAATCCAGAATTAGGCTCCCCTTCTACCCCTGTCCAAACGTGTGTTCCATAACTATCTAATGAAGCGTGTTTAAATTTCAATCCTAAATGATTTAAATTTCTAAACCACATTGTTCCAGTATCTAAATCCATTTGGCCCAGAGGAGTCAATCTATACGGCTTTTTGACCCAAGGGCGAATTGTATCTAAATTTATCAGAGCAGCCCATTCATTCAAACGGCACTCAGGCAATGGCCATGCTTTTTTGTCTCCCATAAAACGTGTATACACTTCTTTTCTTGGAGCAGGGTATTGCTCACAAAGGTTCAAAAACTCATCCCAGGTTGGTCGATAAGCATCATAGTTAGTACCACCATCGCAATAATTAGCTGAAAAAGCAGGACAATTCCAACACTGACCAATAGGGCCAACACCAACATAAGTTCCCTTGTTCATTTGTTCTAAATAATATCCAAGAATATCTTGATGGAAAAGCATATCATTATGTGCTACAAATAGATACTTTTTTTTACTTTTCTCAAATGAATATTGATAACGTAACGATCTTCGATATAGATTAAACCATAATAAAGATTTTTTAGCTGGCCTTAGACCAAAAAAGAAAGAAGGTTGATACAATTCCAGTTTATCTCCTAAACGTCGTTTAAGAAAGTTAAAATTTGCATTGTGTGGCTGGTGTTTCTCTGGAATAAGGTAAACTTTGTTAATATGCTTTCCTGAATATTTGAGGAGTGAGAAAATGGAAACAGCCGTCATGTAGGGTTTTCCATAGGCAGATATAGACACATCAACTTCTGGTGTTTTGAGGGTAGTCATGAGGTTAGTAAATTATTACGGTTTATAAGTATGAAGGTATTTTAAAATAACTTCTCAAATATAATGATATTTACCATTTCAAATATCTGCTAGCATAATTCATTTCCAATAAATTTATTATCCGTTTTATTTCTTGACAAAATATCAAATGAAGCTTACCCTAAGCATTTTAGAAGGACTGGACTAGAAACAAGAAAGCGACCTACATGATTTAAAACAAAAGTGGTTTTAATCCAGAAACAAAACGTCCGAATTAAAACCACTTTTAAGACACTATATTTCAATAGTTGAGCTATTAACTCAAACGATCTTTAAAACTTTCGTAACCGAATGATTTTACCAAATCAAAGGTGTCGTCTTCTCTCCAAATACCAATAGAAGGTAAGTTTACACCATTGAAAGTAGTAGTTTTCACCATGGTATAATGAATCATATCATCAAAAACGATAGAATCGCCAATTTTCAAGGGTTCATCAAACGAATAATCGCCATAGAAATCCCCTGCTAAACACGTCATTCCTCCAAAACGATACGTTGGTTTGCCTTCAACAGGCTCTTGATGAGCACCTAAGATTTTAGGTTTATACGGCATTTCAAGCGTATCAGGCATGTGAGCGGCAAAGCTTACATCTAAAACTGCCACATCAATGCCTTGTGAATCAATAATATCAAGAACCGTTGACGTTAAATAGCCCGTTCTCCAACCTACTGCCGAACCTGGTTCAAGAATAATCTTTAGGTGAGGGAAACGACTCTTTAAGCCTTTCAAAACAGAAATCAAATGTTCTGGGTCATAATCGGCACGAGTAATAAGGTGTCCTCCTCCCAAATTCAACCATTTGGCTTGTTGCAATAAATCGCCAAAACGTTCTTCAATCGCTTTTAAGGTACGCTCTAAGGTGTAAGAGTCATTCTCACATAGCGTATGCGAATGTAGCCCTTCTACCCCTTCTGGCAAGGTATCTCCCAACTGATTGCGGGTAATTCCCAAACGAGAACCAGCAATGCACGGGTTATACATATCCGTTTCAACCTCGGAATATTGAGGGTTGATACGCAAACCACAGCTAATGCCATTGGCTTTTGCACGTTCACCGAACTGGCTTAATTGATTCAACGAATTGAAGGTAATATGACTTGAATAAGACATCATTTCCTCAAATTCTTTTTCAAGATAAGCAGGCGAATAGACGTGTGCTTTTGACCCCATTTCTTCAAAAGCCAAACGAGCTTCGTTCAACGAACTAGCCGTTGCCCCTGCAAGATATTGACGAACCATCGGGAAGGTCGAAAACATGGAGAAGCCTTTTAAGGCACAAATAATATCAATACCCGCTTCTTTTTGAACGTACTGTAAAAGCGTTAAATTTTTACGTAAAAGACTATCTTCTAAAACGTAACATGGTGAAGGAATTTTTGAAAAATCAATCATCTGATATGAAAAAGCCCGAATTTTAAGAAAATCGGGCGATGGTTATTTTATAATTTAATAAACGAATAACTATTCAACGGAGGAAATAGTTTGCTTAATCTTTTCAACACGCTCCGTCGGAACGCCAAATACACTGGCAATCTGTTCAATAGACAATAAATTAGAAAGTAATAGTTTTGCGATACCTCTATCAATACCCTTGTCAATACCTTCTTCAATGCCTATTTCTTTCCCTATCTCTTTCCCTTGTTCGAGCCCAAGAGCAAGCATTTTTTTCTTTGCTTTTTCTGCTTTTTTCTCTGCTTTCATTTCACCCATTGTCATACCTTGTATGTAACGGATGTCTGTTTCTAAGTCATATATGATTGGCATAACCGATGATAATTTAACTGTTTCTTCCTGTAAGTTACGAAGTTTGGATAATACTTCCAATTGCTTCAAATATTTATTAAAACGATGTTCTCCCTTCAAGAGTTCCTGCAATTTATCCAGTATTCGGATAATCACTTTATCAGGAGCCGTATGCTTAAAGTTCGCTAAAATCGCCAATAATACTTCTTCAGGAACGGTAGAATCCAGAAATAATTCATAATCAAACGACCGTATATCTATCAATTCATACTCAAAAGAAAGTCTATCCATCGAAAGCTTATGCGTCATTTTTCGCAAAGGAGCTTGCCCAATATACAGTACAACCTGCCGTATTTCTGTACGATATTTCCGCAATAAAATAGAGCGATATTCTAACATTCGATATACCATTTCAGCATCATCTACAGACTGAAACTCAATTTGTAAGATGTAAGAACTTTTTTCATCTGTAAGCTTCACCCGTTTCAAAAAATCAGGTTTACGCTCAATTGTTACGTGTAGATCTTCTCTGATGGTAGAAAAGCTTGCATTTTCCAACCCCAGTAATTTTTGGGTAAAAGGAAGGAGAACAGGTTCTATGTTCTCCTTCAGAATTCGATCGTATTGATTAATACTCATGTGGTAATACGCCGTCGATTTGCTCGTTCCAAGGTAAACCGTGAACGTTCAACATTGCCATGAATGGATCTGGATTCATTTCTTCACAATTCCAAACGCCTGGCTTAAACCATTCGCCCGTAATCATCATCATCGCTCCTAACATCGCAGGGACACCCGTTGTATAGCTTACACCTTGTGCCTGAACTTCACTCCAACAATCTTGGTGTTTACAGTTGTTCCAAACGTAATACGTTTTGTCTTTCCCGTCTTTGATACCTTTGATTTGGCAACCAATAGATGTTTCTCCTGTATAGTTTTCTCCTAATGAACCTGGTTCTGGCAATACCGCTTTCAAGAATTCTAATGGTACGATGTCCATTCCTTGGAATTTAATCGGAGCAATTGAGGTCATTCCTACGTTTTCCAACACATTTAAGTGCGTAATATACTGCTGACCAAAAGTCATCCAGAATCTTGCACGCTTCAAGGTTGGGAAGTTTTTAACCAATGATTCTAATTCTTCGTGATACAACACATACGAATCTTTTGGTCCAATCCCTGGATAATCAATTTGTTTGCTGATTGACATCGCTGGAATTTCTACCCATTCCCCATTTTCCCAGAAACGACCTGGTTGAGTAATCTCACGAATATTGATTTCTGGGTTGAAGTTTGTAGCAAACGCCTTTCCATGGTCACCTGCATTACAGTCGATGATATCTAAATAGTGCATTTCATCGAAATAGTGCTTGTTGGCATACGCTGTGTAAACTTGCGTAACACCTGGGTCAAAACCACAACCTAAAAGAGCCATTAAACCTGCTTCTTCAAAACGTTGCTTGTATGCCCATTGCCATGAATATTCAAACTTAGCAACGTCCTTTGGTTCGTAGTTAGCCGTATCCATATAATGAACTCCTGTTGCTAAACAAGCATCCATGATGGTTAAATCTTGATACGGTAACGCTACGTTGATAATCATCCAAGGCTTCACTTCGTTGATTAAAGCTACTAATTCAGGAACAGAATCAGCATCTACCTGATACGTTTGTACTTTAGTAGGTAAACCGATACTTGCACATTCGTCAGCAATCGCATCACATTTACGTTTTGTACGACTTGCTAATGCTACCTCAGAAAAGACATCAGGGTTCATGGCACATTTCTTAACGACCACATTTCCAACACCACCTGCACCAATGATTAAAACTTTCTTTGCCATTATTTGTAATTTTTAATTCGTTGTCAAATAAATAAGTTTACAAAATTAGTAATTTTCTCTCGAAGAAACTCAATGACACCAAGAGGATACTCAGATTTAATATAGAAATTACTAGAAACAGAACACCCTAGGTAAATTCAATGTTTATTAAATCTGCTACTCTTTTCATTAATAAGCACTATGAAATCAAAAAAACAACACTAAATAAAGTTTTTATTTCACTATATCAATTTTAGAGAATCGGTTATAAGCTATTAAAACAGAACAAATACCTTTGTTACTAATTTATTAGGATAGCTTATGAATCAAACTAATACCGTTTTTATTGTCGCACTTGCCATTATCGGCTTTGGGTATTTTATCAAGAAGAAAAATATTGTCAGCGAACAAGAAGGTAAAGTTGTATCCAAATTATTGATGCACACCACCTTCCCTGCACTGGTTTTTATTACCTCCTATCGTCTCAAGTTTGAAAGCAATCTACTTTTATTACCCTTTTTAAGCATTGCGTTCTCGGTTCTTTCGATGTTTACCGCTAGTCTCTTTTTTAAAAGTAAGGAACGAGCAAGTAAAGCATTGCTTATTATGGCAAGTGGAGGCTTTAATTTGGGTTTATTTGCTTATCCGCTCATTGAGGGTATTTGGGGACAACAAGGAATGGTTTATGCAGCCATGTTTGATCTTGGCAACTCCTTTGCGGTATTTGGAATTGTCTATGGAACAGGGGTTTACTTTTTAGAAGAAAATGACGGTATTTCGATAAAAGGAAGTGTATTAAACGCTCTAAAAAAGGTAAGTACGCTTGCCCCGCTAAGGGCTTTAATCTTGGGTTTAATACTGAATTTTTTGAATATTCCTTTACACGAAACTTTTGTAGAAATTATTGATGTGTTGGCGAAAGGGAATAAAGTAATTGTGATGTTGTTGATGGGTATTTACTTAAACCTAACGATGTCAAAAGCTATTTTCAAAAATGTGATTCAAGTATTGCTCATTCGTTATGCTTGGGGATTGGCACTGGGTTTTTTATGCTATTACTTTCTGCCAGTTGAACAACTTTATCGAAATGTATTATTAATCGCCTTTATTATTCCTGTTGGAATGACACTACTGCCTTTTGTTGATGAATTGGGCTATGATGCTTCCGTAGCAAGTGTATTTGTCAACCTTTCTATGTTAGTTAGTTTTGCCATGATGTGGTATTTGGTTACATCCCTACATTTGGCATAAACACAGCACGAGGCTCTTCATTACCATTCGTTCTTTTACCTAAAAAGGACGAATGGCTTTCACAAAACAGGCTTTCCAATAACGACTCCAAAGGTTATCTTCTCTGACTCCTTTAGAAGAAGAAGCATGAATAAAATACAGTTCTGTATTGTTTTTCACTTCAGTAACTAATCCAGCATGATTGATTCGCCCCACTCCGTTCGTTCCTGTTACAAAAAAAAGTAAATCGCCTGGACGAATCGCATTGGCATCTACTTCTACGCCTACTTCTGCTTGTTGATACGAAATTCGGGGTAACTGAAAGCCCTGAGATTTAAAAACAGTACAGAGTAAACCCGAACAATCCAATCCACTATAATCGTTTCCACCAGAACGATACGGAACACCAGTGTAACTACGAGCTTCCTGAATGAGTTGATTGATTGCTCTGTACGTATATCGGTGACTTGAGTTAGTATTATTCCTTGGAGTATCATACACGCTAGATTCTCTACGTCTGAACAAACGACAAGAATCCAACGTAAGCAAAACAAAAAGTAAAAAGAAACAGCGAATACAAGTAAAGGTCGGTGATTTCATAACTATTTAGCAGAATTTTTATATGAATACCTGTAAAAAGATAATTCTAAGGTATTGCTTTTTTTATTACCTTAAAAAGATATGAGGTGGATTAACATTAAAATAACAAAACCCTGTATTGTTGGAGGACAATAACAGGGTTTTATCTATAAAAATCGTTTTTTTAGCCTTTCAAAATGGCACGAATTGTCTGTTGATCCAACGAGATTTGGTGTTTGAGTTCATCTAAACTCGTAAATTTTTTCTCGGATCTAACTCGCTCAATAAATTCAACTTTTAAGCTTTCGCCATATACTTCTTTATTAAAATCGAAAATATTGACCTCTATCGTTTGGTAAGTACCATCAACGGTTGGACGGTTCCCAATATTCAACATGCCATCGAACACTTCGTCTCGATAATCAATTTTAACAGCATAAACACCATCTAAAGGAATCAGTTTGGCAACTTCTCTCACTTGAATATTTGCCGTAGGAAAACCAATTGTTCTGCCCAATTGCTTTCCTTTTACAACTACTCCAGAAAGCGAATAATTTCTTCCTAAAAAATGGTCAGCTTTAGAAACTTCACCTTCCATTAATGCCTTTCTGATATTGGAAGAACTAATAGTCACGTGTTCAATATCTTGACGGTGAATCTCTTCAACCGAAAAACCATAACGAGAAGAATGTTCCTTCAAGTATTCAAAACTACCTTCACGATTTTTGCCAAAACGATGGTCATAGCCAATCACTAAGGTTTTTGTTCCAATGGTTTCTACTAATACTTGTTGTATAAAATCTTCGGAAGATAACTCTGAAAAAGCACGAGTAAACGGAATAATTAACAAATGATTGATTCCATTTTCGGTAAGTAATTCTATTTTCTCGTCTAAGGTAGATAATAGCTTTACACTCGAATTATCGGGAGCAATAATACTTCTAGGGTGCGGATAAAACGTTATCACAACTGTTTCTCCTCCCGTTTGTTGAGCGACCTCTTTTAAACGATTTAAAATTTTTTGATGTCCTACATGTACACCGTCAAACGTACCGCTCGTAACTACCGCATTGGGTAATTTCAAAAACTCTTGAACTCCGTGGTAAACTTTCATATTCAATATTACGTAGCAATTTAAATCTGTGTTTCCGTTTTACGTTGTTCCACAAATTGCTCAATGGTTAATGCCTCTGCTACACTAAATTCACCTATTCGCTCACGTCTAAGAGCTTTCATATATGCTCCCGACTGACAAGCTAGACCAAAGTCTCTCACTAAACTTCGGATATAAGTCCCTTTAGAACAAACTATTGAAAAATCAATTTCAGGAAAGCGACTTGCATCAATATCAAATCGTGAGATAGTGACCTCACGAGATTTAATTTCAACATCTGCATCCGTTTTCCCTTGTCTTGCTAATTCATATAACCGTTTTCCTCCAACAGATACTGCCGAATAAATAGGAGGAATCTGGAGAATCGTACCTTTAAACTGAGCGAGTGCCTGTTGCATCACTTCCTCAGTAATATGGTCGATAGGATATTCTTGATCAAACTCTGTTTCTAAATCAACAGAAGGCGTTGTTTTTCCTAGCACGAGCGTTCCAGAATATTCTTTTTCTTGCCCTTGATAGCTATCAATTTGCTTAGTCATTTTACCTGTACACAAAATCAATAAACCCGTTGCCAAGGGATCAAGTGTACCTGCATGACCAATTTTTTTGAATTTACCTGCAAATTTCAACTTTTTCACCACATCAAAAGATGTCCAAGTCAGTGGTTTATCTATCAAGATAAGTTCTCCCGGATCAGCTACGGGTGGTGGCGTTTTTACCTTCTCTTCGCTCATTCTTAAAAAGCACTAAGTTTAGTACCCGTCGCTAACATTGCTAAAATGATAATTCCAACAACGATACGGTAAATACCAAAAAACTTAAAGCCGTATTTGTTTAATATACTTATAAAAAATTTAATGGCAATAACAGCTACCACAAAGGCTACTACATTACCAATCGCTAGTGCTTTTATTTGCTCTCCCGAAATACTTCCTTCTTCTTTGATGAACTTCAACAATTTATAACCCGTGGCTGCCGTCATCGTAGGTACAGCTAAGAAAAAAGAAAACTCTGCTGCCAAGCTACGACTTAAACGCTGTTGCATACCTCCTATTATAGTTGAAGCACTACGGCTCAAACCAGGAAACATAATGGCTAAACATTGGTATGCTCCAATTTTAATAGCCGTTAGGTTCGTAATATCCGTTTCTTCTAACACAATTGGGTTACGAAACCACTTATCAACAAAAAGTAAAAAAATCCCTCCCACTAATAAAACAGTGGCAATAAAAGCAGGATTACCCAAATGTTCATCAATCAAATCATCAAACAACTTACCAAAGATTAATGCAGGAATCACGGCAAGTCCAAGTTTTACATAAAACTGCCATTTTGAAAAATCAAAAAACTTTTTCCAATACAATGCAACAACGGCTAAAATAGCTCCGAGTTGAATACACACTTCAAAAAGTTTAGTGAATGTATCATTTTCAATTCCTAAAAAAGAACTTGCCAACACCATGTGACCCGTTGATGAGATAGGAAGAAATTCCGTTAAGCCTTCAATAATGGCTAAAATAATGGTTTGAATTAACGACATTTGTTTGGTAGGTTATGGGTAAGTGATTTGCTCAAATCAAGTTTAAGCGACTTATTTTTTACGTAAAATGGCAAAGAATTCGATGATAAAACCAGCAATAATAACAATTGGCCCTAACGTTAACCCTAAAAATCCGAAGCCGAATTCTTCTTTATCCAAACTCATGATGAATAAACCGATAAAAATTACGGCGATACCAGCAAGCATGATGCTGTAGTTTGCTTTGCCAAAAGGAAGTTTTTCTTTATTTGTCATGTTTATATGTTATTTTCTTTACTTGTATAAATCATCTAGGGATTTGTGCAGATAACGTTCTACCGATTGGAAAGTACTCATTGTTCCAATTAAAACGCCAAGGATAATAATCAAGATTAATAAAAAGACGATTTTGTCCATTTCTTGTAAGGCAGCCAAACCTTCAATCTTATGTAAAGCCAACTGTTGGCTAATAATCAGACACGTTGCTGCAATTAAGCCACTGGTTAGACCTTGAAGAGCCCCTTTCACGACGAAAGGCTTTCTGATAAAGCTATTTGTTGCTCCTACCAATTGCATACTCCGAATCAGAAAACGTTGCGAATACAGTGATAACTTAATCGTATTGTTTACTAAAATAAGAATGATGCCCAAAAGCAGTGCAACAAAGGCAGATAGTACAATGTATATCTTTGAAATTTTTTCATTGATAGCATCCACAAAATTCTCAACATAAGCAACCTCGTGTACCCCTTCAATTTTTTCTACACGTTTCTTTAACATCGCCAAGCCTTGTTCATTAAAAAACTCTGGCTTTACCTTCACGGCATACAGATTTAACAAAGGGTTGCTTTTACCAAGTAATTTAGCATAGTCTTCGCCAGATTCTTCGACGAATTGTTTAGCGGCTACATCCTTCGATATAAAATTAATCTGAGGAGAACCATCTTTCAATAAAACAAAATCCTGCGAAGCAATTTGCTTGAAAATCGAATCTAACTTACTCGTCGAAAGGTCATTTTCGAGATATACCTGTAATTCAACATTTTGCTTGATTAGTTCTGTTAATTTTCGAGCATTGAGCGTCAATAAACCACAAAGTCCAATCAGTAAAAGAGCAATTGTTAGGCTTACAATCACTAATAAATTGGGGGTATTACCTAGTTGTTTTGATTTAGACATAACTTAGTATAAGGTTGTCCTTAAAATGTGTACAAAAATACATGAATTAAGATGCAATTAAGCTATTTTAAGGCTTTTTAACAACAAAGCCGCTTGGTTTGTCAAACGGCTTTGTTTACGTATAATTCATTCTTTCACGAAAATTTAATTTCTTCGTCCGATTTCATCTCTAATTTTAGCTGCTTTTTCGTACTCCTCATTATCAAGTGCTTCTTGAAGCATTTTAGACAACACTTCTACTGGATTATCTTTCAAAATCTCTGTAAATGATTTCTTTTCATCCTTTACCTCTTCCTCAAATTCATCCTGCGAGTCACGTTGTGCTTCGCTTACCGAAATACCTGCTTCCGACAACACATTTTCATACGTATAAATCGGCACATCAAAACGTAAGCCAATGGCTATGGCATCAGACGGGCGTGCATCCACTACAATTTCTTTAAGGTCATCTGTACAATGAATTTTTGCAAAGAAGACTCCTTCCTTAATATCGGTTATCGATACGGAAGTAATTTTATAATGAAATGCCTTTGCAAACGATTTAAACAAGTCGTGTGTCATAGGACGGTTGGGCTCTATTTTCTCTATTTCAATCGCTATTGCTTGTGCCTCAAACATCCCGATAATAATAGGTAATCTACGAGAACCAGACTCTTCGCCCAACACTAATGCAAACGAGCCTGTTTGAGATGAACTCGGCGATAAGCCTAATATTTCTAATTTAATTTTCTCCACTTTTAAATGCTGCTTATTTTTCAAAATATACTTTAAGAACAAAGATATAAACCCTAGCAAATTTAAAAAAGTTTTATACCTGATACTTTTTATTATGGTTTTACAAAAAGACCTGTAAGATTTTATCTTACAGGTCTAAAACTGATTCTCAAACCAAATTAAAAGTTATATATGGTATAACTCTAAAATACTTCAATTACAAAATCGCAAAAAAATTAGTTATGAACGCAATTTTTATCCTCTAAGATAGAGGATTTTGTTTTTTTTTCAAAATAAATTTATTAATCGGTTAATACTTTTGTTAGACGTGGCAGAATATCAAATACATCGCCTACAATCCCATAATCTGCCGACTTAAAAAAGGGAGCTTCTGGGTCTTTGTTTATAACCACAATTACTTTCGATGAGTTAACCCCTGCCAAGTGCTGAATAGCACCAGATATTCCACAAGCGATGTATAAATTAGGCGAAACTTTTAAACCTGTCTGTCCAACGTGTTCGTGATGCGGTCTCCAATCTGCATCAGATACGGGTTTCGAACAAGCTGTTGCAGCCCCTAAAGCCTTGGCTAAATCTTCTACAATTCCCCAATTTTCGGGTGCTTTCAATCCTCTTCCTGCCGACACAACTAAATCTGCTTCTGGTAATGATACTGTTCCTGACGCTTTGTGAGTAGCTGTTATTTTAACCGATAAATCATGTTCGTTGATACTTGCTTCAAATGGCTCTACCACTGCAAGGTCTTGGCTTTGAATAACCTGAATGGCATTTTTCTTAATACCAATTACCTTCACTGCACTGTTCATGGCTACCGTTGCAAAAGCTTTACCAGTATAAATACTTCGTTTCACACGAAAGCCTCCTGACAAATCGGGTAGTTCTGTCACATTGGTCACAATTGCTGCTTGAACTTTAGCAGCTACTCTTGCAGCAACAGCATCACTTAACGATGACTTGGCAAATATCACAACAGAAGCTTCTTCTTGCTGCACTACTCCCGCTAAAATACTGGCATACAATTGGGCGTTGTTCTCTGTGAGTTGAGCATTCGCTGCCCAAAGCACTTTGTTCGCTCCAAAATTACCTAATTGAGCAAGTTCGTCCTGCGTTGAATTTCCTAATGCCACAACCGTAGCACTTGTATTGATTAATTGAGCGACAGATGCTCCATAATAGATAGCCTCCAGCGAAGATTTCTTTATCGCTCCATCGGCTAATTCTGCAAATATGATTACACTCATGATTGTCTGAATTTTAATTGATAATCTATAAGATTTATATAATTGGGTATTTATTCTGTCAGATATTACCTCTAACTACTAAATTACCTTCGCTTCGTTTCTTAACAAGTCAATAAGCGTTTCGGCTTCTTCTGCTAAAATCATTTTCACCGCTCCTTTAGGGGCAGGTAAATCAAAGCGTTCTGTGTGGGTGGCACTCGCCCCTTGCGGTTCGATTACCTTAATTTGCTTTGTTCTTGCCGACATGATGCCTCGCATTCCTGCAATCTTCCATTCTGCAATCGGTTCTTGACAACCCAAAACGAGTGGTAACGTCGCCTCAACATCTTCTTTTCCTCCTTCAATTTCACGTGTCATTGTTGCTAAATTACCGACTATCTCTAGTTTCATGACGGGTGAAACGGATGGAATACCCAATAGCTCTCCTACCAAACCATGAACAATACCTGAGTTAAAATCAATGGATTCTCTACCCATTAAAATCAAATCGTACTTTTCTTGTTTAGCAACCTCCGCTATTTGCTGTGCTACAAAGAACGAATCCGTTGGTTCAACATTCACACGAATAGCATCGTCAGCACCAATAGCTAGACATTTGCGAATCACGGGTTCTGCATCTGCTAAACCTACATTTAGCACCGTTACCGTTCCTCCTAGTTGTTCTTTCAACTCAACTGCTCTTGACAAAGCATAATCGTCGTAAGGCCCTGTGATATACGTAATACCCGTCTTATTCAACTGGGTATCTCCATCCGTAAAGGCTATTTTAGCCGTCGTATCAGGTACATTTGTAATGCAAACTAAAATCTTCATATATGTTTAGTTATTTTTGTTAATCAATCTGTTGTCTTGAATTAAATTCTTGTACAATGATAGTGAAAAAATCAATAAATAGTATGCAAGCATACTATTTATTTTAAACTTTTTGAAGATTTTTTATGAACAACTCCAGACTAGCATTATTAAAAGGTTTTTATGAAGAAGAACCAAACGACCCATTCAACATTTATGCACTTGCTACCGAATATTTAAAAACAGATATTGCCAAAGCGAGAGAGCTTTTTGAAGTTTTATTAACTGAACATCCTAACTATTGGGCAACGTATTATCATGCGGCAGCTTTGTATGTGGCGTTGGAGGAGAACGAATTAGCAGAACAAACGTTCTTGAAAGGCATAGAAGTAACTAAAAGCCTAAACAATGAAAAGGCATTGAAAGAACTACAAGGAACGTATCGTCAGTTTTTGGACGAGATGGAGTTTTAACAAGATGACATTCAGAAATAGAATACAGTACCTCCTCGTGAAACGTATGAGGATTTCTAATAAAGAAGCGTTTGCCCTCATTGAAAGTGGACAAATAAAAATTAATGGGCTGTCAATTCAAGAAAACTGCTTGCTAGAACCTACCGATGAAGTACATTATCAAGATACGCTCATTCGGGAAGGAAAAGCCCTGCATTACATTGCTTTTTATAAACCAAGAGGTATCGAAACGACGTTGAACGAAGCCATTGAGGACAATCTGAAAAGTATTTTACCTTTTGAAGAAGCCCTTTTTCCTGTGGGGAGACTCGACAAAGAATCAGAGGGTTTATTACTATTAACCAACGATGGGCGGTTGATGGATAAAACCTTACGCAAAGAACATGAAACAGAAAAGGAATACGTAGTTACGGTAGATCAGCCAATTGACGCTGATTTCGTTCATGCTATGGCGAATGGTATAAGTATTATGGGACAAACAACTCTCCCCTGTTTTGTAGAAGCAATTAATGAATTTCAGTTTCGGATTATTCTCGTCCAAGGCTTAAATCGGCAAATACGAAGAATGTGCTATAAGTTGAACTATGAAGTGCTAGAGCTTATTAGAGTGCGTATCGGACAAGTTTCTTTGCAAGAGTTAACATCGGGGCAATACAGAAGATTGACAAAAGAGGAGTTATAAAAAAGGTGTGTAAAAAGTGTATAGTTTAATGTTTAAAGTATTTTGTGCCAACTAATATTGTGTTGAAATATAGTTGACTTGAACTTTAATCTTATAAACTTTTAACTTTTACACACCCTTTTTTATAAGCTATTCAACCATTGAAATTAGTTGAAGATATAACGGATACCCAATTGAATTTGGTAAACGTTATTCAATGAA
>JBMLRK010000103.1:0-7893 GCA_049241065.1 Spirosomataceae bacterium | reverse complement strand
CTGATAACTGATTTATAGACTGTGACATAACTTCTTGGAACGAAACCTTATAGGTTTTCAAAACCTATAAGGTTTTTTGCGGATTAAAATTCTATTAAGTTATGTTGCACTATATAACAGATACAAATGGCTAATCTTGATTTTATCCTTAAGAAGGTGGTATTTTATCTAGTGTATGGTATTATAAAAGCTAAATATACCTAGGTGTATTTTATGCAAAATGAATATTTTTTAAAATAAAACATTAAATAATATTTGTTTTGCATAAAAATATAAAATAGATTTGTATAGAACTTTTAAATACTTATACGATGAAACTAATCAAATTTTCTCTCTATTTATTTTTAGTAATTACAGTAGCTGTAATGTTCGCTCACATTATTCAGTTTATTTCAATGATAAACAATCCTAATTTCAAAATTTTAGATGTAGGAGCTTCGCCCAAAGCATGGTTTGTAACACAATTTTGTACTCGTGCATTATTTTTAGCAGTTGGGTTTTTCATATTGAGATTAATCCAACAATATGAAAAAACAGGTTTTTATACCAGTAAAAGTCTTCGTCTATTTGACTATATAGCTCTGGCATGTGTTGGGATGGCTATTTTAGATGCAGGGCTTTTTTCTTATAACATTTATCTTGGCTTACAGTCAACATATATCTCTTTACAAAATACTATTCCAACAGAGGTTGAACAATATGGAATTTTACTAATGACTTCTATTCGTTTTATTTTTAAACTTTTTATAGGAGATAGTCCTCAAACAATGTATTTCATTATGGCATTAGTCGTATTAGCCATCAAAGAGTTTGTCAAGAAAGCATTAGTCGTTCATCTTGAAAATCAAGCATTTATATAGTTATGGAGATAGTTGTAAATTTAGACGTGATGATGGCTAAACGAAAAATGTCGTTAAATGAACTATCACAAAGAGTGGGTGTAACTAATGTAAATTTGTCTATTCTGAAAACAGGAAAAGCAAAAGGTGTGAGGTTTGATACCTTAGCAAGTATTTGTGATGTACTCGAATGTCAGCCAGGGGATATTTTAGAATATGTAAAGAAAACGTCGTTAGAAAAAGTGTAATTATGATTTTTGTATGTCTGGCCGTAGGGGGATAACTCAGTATTCTTACGACCAGACATAAGTCTATAACGTGTCTTTGTTCATCATTACTCATTAAATTTATTTCGCTTCAAACAACTTCATCGTATAGCTAAATAATTCTTGTCCTCCATATTGTCCGTGACCAGGGATAACCCATTTTGTTTTGGGGAAAGTTTTCTGCACATTGGCAACAGTGGCAGACCAAACGGCGGTGTTGGCATCGCCCAAATAGCCTTTGGTCGCATTTACTTCTTTAATCATACAACCTCCAAACATGACTTTTTCTTTGGGGACATAACTTACGATATTGTCACGAGTATGAGCTTCTCCTATAAATTTATTCACCACATCCAAGCGACCTACTTTTAGGGTTAGCGAACCTTCAAAACCATGTTGAGGAACATTGTGTTGATTTTCTTTGGCAAAAATAATAGTCTGTTCATTGGCATAACTCGGAATCCCTTTGGTGTGAAAAGCTACAAGTCCACCCACACAATCGTCGTGAAAATGGTTTACGACAATCCCTTTTACTTTACTGTGCAATTGTTTTTCAATCACTCCAATTAACTCGTAAGAAGCAGAATCATCGGCAGGGGTATCAAATACGAGGGCTTCTCCCTTATCCGTCACAATCATGCCATTACAAGCTACTTTGCCAAAACTTTGGGTTTGTAAGTAGGTAATGTGTACAAAGGTATGTGGGCTTATCTGCTTAATAATAAGCGTATTACTTTTATAGATTTCGTTGTTGGCTTTTTGAGCGTAGCTGCTAACAAGGCTTATTACCAAGAGGAGAAAGCCAAAAAAATGTTTATTTGTTGATGACATGAGCTTTGTATGGATTTTATTATTGATGTATGTTACCGATGTGTCACCCCTACGGGGTTTGGGCTACCGACGTGTAATCCCTATGGGATTTTTGGATTGATTGTTCAAGTCCCATCGGGACGACCGATTTAGTAATCAGGGATTTTAATCCCTGAGCCGCTTGATACCGCCATGAAAAGAACGTTACAAACGCAAGTCCAACCCACGCCCGATTGCAAATCGGGGTGAGCTAACTAATCCTCGACCAGTTGCTTTGGTTAGCACTAATTGACGCTACTTGTTCCCGAATCATGCTGTATTTTTCGAGGTCTAATTCGGGGTCTTCTTCCAAAATTGCTTGTACCGTTTCTCTGGCTACTCGCAGAATTTCTCCATCTTTGGCTAAATCTGCCAGTAATAAATCAATAATTCCTGAC
The DNA here is from genome assembly GCA_049241065.1 of Spirosomataceae bacterium. Lineage (GTDB taxonomy): Bacteria > Bacteroidota > Bacteroidia > Cytophagales > Spirosomataceae > JALRIJ01. The sequence goes on along the minus strand of JBMLRK010000103.1, from coordinate 5,541 downwards.
TGTTGTGTTCCTGATAAATCCCCTGGTCCACGCAATTGTAAATCGACATCGGCAATCTCAAAACCGTCGGTCGTGCGTACCATAGTTTCTAGGCGAACCCGACTATCTTTAGACAGTTTTACATCCGTCATCAATACGCAATAACTTTGTTCAGCTCCACGACCCACTCGTCCACGTAATTGGTGCAACTGCGAAAGTCCAAATTTCTCGGCACTTTCAATCACCATAACAGACGCATTCGGTACGTTGACCCCTACTTCAATTACCGTAGTTGCCACCATGATTTGGGTTTCTTTATTGACAAAACGAGCCATTTCAAAATCCTTATCAGCGGCTTTCATTTTGCCATGAACAATACTGATTTGACATTCTGGAAAAGCCCGTACAATGCCTTCGTAACCATCCATCAAATCCTTATAATCCATCCGTTCCGACTCTTCGATAAGGGGATAAACCACATAAATTTGTCGTCCTTTTTTGATTTCATCTCGCATAAAGCCAAAGACATTCAAGCGATGCGAATCGTATCGGTGAATGGTTTTAATGGGTTTTCGTCCCGCAGGAAGTTCGTCAATAATGGAAACGTCCAAATCTCCGTAGAGCGTCATGGCTAGGGTTCTCGGAATAGGCGTTGCAGTCATTACCAAAATATGGGGGTGAATAAACTTATTTTTCTCCCATAATTTTGCCCGTTGAGCCACCCCAAAACGGTGTTGTTCGTCAATTACAACCAGTCCCAAATTCTGAAACTGTACAATATCTTCTAGCAAAGCGTGCGTGCCAACGATGATTTTTAAGGTTCCATCTAGTAAATCGGCATGAATTTTTTCACGAGCTTTTTTACGAGTAGAACCTGTCAGTTTTTCGATGGTTATACCAAGACTTTCGGCAAATTTTTTCAGTCCTTGAAAATGCTGGTCTGCCAAGATTTCGGTAGGAGCCATCAGACAAGCCTGAGCCTTGTTATCTATTGCCAAGAGCATACAAATAAAAGCCACAATGGTTTTTCCCGAACCCACATCTCCCTGTAACAAACGATTCATTTGTCTGCCCGAACGCATATCGTCAAAGATTTCTCTAACAACTCGTTTTTGGGCATTGGTAAGCGAAAAAGGCAAATGGTCTTTATAAAAACTTGTTACTGACCCCGATTTTGTAAAAACTTGTCCTTCGTAATCGACTCTCCGAAGCAGTTTTTGCTTGATAAGGCGTAACTGATTATAGAATAATTCTTCAAATTTAAGCCGTCTTTTGGCTTGGTGTAACCATTGGTCAGACTGCGGTAAGTGGATATTATACACCGCATCCCGCTTGGAAACCATACGGAATTTGCTGATGATTTCTTGCGGTAAGGTCTCTCGAATTTGAGGATATGCCTGTTCTAACAGATTGCGTTGAGCCGCCGCAATTACTTTCGAATCGACGTAACGCTTTTTTAGTTTTTCCGTTAAATGATAAACAGGCAAGAAATAGCCACCTCGTTCATTTTCGGGTGTGAGCAAATCCATTTCTGGATGTTGCATTTGTGGTCGTCCCTGAAAGAAAGCAGGTTTTCCATAAATGACGTATTCACCACCGATGCGGAGGTGTTTCTCTAACCACGTAATTCCTTGAAACCATGTGAGTTCCATCGTGCCAGTACCATCCGAAAATTGAGCGGTTAAACGAGCTTTAAAGCCTTCACCCACTTTTTCTAGGTTGCGTAAACGCCCTTTAATTTGGGCAGATTCCATGCCCTCATACAATTCAGTAATTTGATGAAATTGGGTACGGTCTTCGTATCGAAAGGGGTAATATTGAATTAAATCACCGTAATTATAAATCTGTAATTCCGTTGCCAACAGAGCCGCTCTTTGTGGCCCAACTCCTTTGAGGTAATCTAATTTAGTCTCGAAAAAATTATTATACATGCTGCTTTGCCTATCCTTAATGAAGCAAGTTTTTCCCTGCTTTCAATTTGTATTGCTCTTGATAAAATTAACTAAAATTCGCTAAAAACAGTGTATTCTTTCTTGCTTTCAACGAAAAGTCCCGATTAGGATAGAAAAAACCTAATCGGGACTCATAGCTTGTTTGGTGCTACGGATGAACCTATTGAATCACGAATACTCGTTTCGCTTTGCTGTACACCGCATTTTTCACTCTGATAATAAAGGTTGAACCTGTGTAAGAGGTAAGTGATACCTTTTTGGCAGTTGTAAATTCGTTAACCGTTTCCATATAAAGTAAACGGCCTAACAAATCATAAACAGAAATTTCGGCACCATATAAATCTTCACTCGTTTGAATCCAGAAATCACCTGTAATACTCGGGTTGGGATAAATACTCAGTCCTTCATACGTACCGTCTTCGACGTAGTCTTTTACCAATGACCACGGAGAATAACAGACTAATTTATTAGTAGGTAAATTAGCAATAGATGAATAAGTAATACTTCCTCTCACTTGGTATTTACCATCTTGTACAGCTTTAATAACTTTGGTGAGATAGTTTGTCTGAATCTTGTCATTCAACTTCCACTCATACCCGTTGTCATCTCCAACAATTGGGGCCTCCAAAGAGAATGGTCCAAAAGGCAAAATGGTATTGGTAGGAGTTGAGGTAGGCAATGCACGAACATCAACTGCTACACTGCCCGATTGTGCGGATAAACAGCCATTGGTATCTTGTACTCTTACACTATATTTCCCTGTTCTCTTTGCGGTAAAAATGTTTCCATTTTTACTTCTACCTAAGGAATCCTTACCGTCTATATACCAGTAGGAAGTTAAGTTACTTTGTGCTGCCAGTCTTACACTATCGCCATTACAAAAAGTAGTATAGCTAAGTGCTGAGATACTTGTAACACCAGGCAAAGGGTTCACTCTTGCGATTACAGGAGTAGATGCTTTGGACAAGCAATTGTATTTATTGATCGTTTGTACGCTGTAGTTTCCAGCTAAATTCACCTGAATACTTTTGTTCGTTGAGCCCGTACTCCACTTATAGCCAATATCGTCACTTGCATTTAAGGTAATAGACTGATCAGCACAGAATGGATTACTTCCTATCACCGTAATAAATGGAGTTGCTGGTAATGGGTTAACCGTTGTTTTTACCGTGTCCGAAGTCGCAACGGCTACACAGCCATTGGCATCTGTGATGGACACTGATGCAATACTAGATGTTTTTAAACTAATAGACCGTACCGTGATGGAACTCGCTACATTATCAACTGTCCAGAAATATTTGTTTCTACTACTATCTGGAGTAGAGGTAGGCAACGAAGATTGCAAAATTGTACTGTCGCCAGTACAGAACATTTTAGGTCTTAATGCCGTGATAATTGGTTTTTTAGGAAGTGCATTTGCTGAAACTGATACTGGGTCAGAATAGGCTGAGAAACAGGTTCTACTATCAATCACCTTTAAGCTATACCTCCCTGATTTTGTGATGGTAATATTTGCGGTAGTAGCATAGTCTTGTTTTGTACTTTCGTCTCTCCAACTATATTTCACAACGTTTACATTGGCAGCAAGAGCTTCTAAAATTACCTGTCCACCATCACAGAATGTAGTGGAAGAACGAGCAAAAATACTTGGAGTCAAAGGAGCGTCTAGTACTTTTAAGGTTATTTTAGCAGTATCTACTGAATAGCAAGATCCATTGAAAGGTCCTGGACTTGTAGTTTGCAAACCATAGATCCCTGCCTTATTCACGGTGATTTTCTGTTGAATAGAGTCTTTTAAGATTACCTTATTAAGATACCAGACATAACTTTTAGGTGATGTACCCGATGTTAGCGTTACCGATTTGTCAGGACAAAATTCTGTTGAACCGTTAGGTGTGATGCTTGGACTGCTCGGACGAGCATACATTTTTGTACTCAATATGTTCGATGATTCGACCGATTTACATCCCTTGTCAGACACCGCAATAGCCGAAATTGTATTTTGTGTGTCTGTATAGGTTACACTCAATGCCGTTTGTCCAGTACTCCAAAGAAAACTAGCAGCCCCACTCGACGATGCGACAATGGTTGTGTTATCACCAGAACAATACTCAAGAAATTTACCTGTTGCAGTGGTAATACTTGGTTTGCTTGGTAATGGATTAGCGGTTAATACGACATTGTCTGAAGCACTTGAATTACAACCGAAAGTATTGGTTACTATTACGTTATATATCCCGCTTGACTTCGCATAAATGCTTTTGCTTGTCTTTAAATTATTCCAAGTATAGGCCGTAACCGTGTTTTTGCTGAGTGCCGTAAGTAGTAAACTGTCTCTATCGCAAAAACTTAGGCTGTTATTCTGAGTCTGAATACTTGGTTTCTGAGGAGTTGGGTTAATTGTCAGTTTTATGGAATTGGAATATAGAGACAAGCAACTCGTGAGGGTATCTTGAGCTCTTACTTTAACCGTGATTGTAGAAATCGCATACGTATTTGTATCACTTACGGTCAATGTTTTTACATTTAGTGCTGTGGTTAACTCGCTAGTTTGGTTTGAACGATTCCAAACGTTATAGCCAGAAGAGTACGAGCTTTGTAGCGTTGCAGCAGTACTAACTGCACAAAAAGTTGTGAAGCTACTTGTCAAAGTTGGTGTTGCAGGTAATGAGTTTACCTTAAATATCAACGTGTCCGATACTGGAGATTTACATCCTAAGCTACTTGTAACAGTCACGTAATATTTACCAGCGGTTTTGACCACAATATTATTAGTTGTTTTGTTATTGCTCCACAAGTAAGTGCCTGCCCCATTGGCACTAGATGTTAGTGTTGACGAATCGCCTAAACAAATGGTTTTGATACCCGTAATAATTGGTTTCGTAGGGGTAGGGTTTACTGTTAAAGCGAAGGCTGCCGAACTTGCCGAATAACAACCCTGAGCACTAATCGTTTTTACCGTATAATTACCAGCCGTTTTTACGGTAATAGAAGCCGTAGTTTTTGTGTTGCTCCATAAATACGAACCGCCTGTACCAGCACTACTAGAGGTTAAGACACTACTATCTGCGGAACAAATAGTTTTGATACCTGTGATAGTAGGTGTGCTTGGTAAAGCATAAAGCGATGTAGTAGTATTGGCTGAAACTGTCGAAGTACATCCTGTGCTACTAACTATTTTTACATTAAATGTTCCTGCCGTTTTTACTACAATACTCTGCGTAGTAGCATTATTATTCCAAAGGTACGTTCCACCAGTTCCTGCACTGCTAGAGGTCAATACAGTACTGTCTCCAGTACAAAATGCTGTAATGCCTGTAATTGTAGGGGTGGCTAGAGTAGCACTCTGTGTTACATTAACAGCCGTTGAACTTGCTGATTGGCAACCTAGACTATTGGTCACTTTTACAGATACGGTACTTGGAGTATTTACCGAGATACTTTGTGTGGTAGCATTATTACTCCAAAGGTATGTGCCTCCTGTTCCTGCACTACTTGCAGTTAAGGTGGTACTTCCTGCTAAACAGTAGGTAGAAGAACCGCTGATCGTTGGAGTACTTGGAGTTGCTTTTTCGGTAACAAATACGCTCGTATTCATGGAAGCACATCC
>JBMLRK010000102.1:0-1350 GCA_049241065.1 Spirosomataceae bacterium | reverse complement strand
TTCATTCGATTATTTTAAATAGATTTGCTTCATGGAAGCACTATACACAGACGACCAAATATTTATCCCGATAATTTCGGATTATGGTTTCAAGGCTACTTTTGGCAATGAAGCAAATACGCTATTTTTGCGTAAGGCTTTGCAAGCACTTATCAAGTCAGAAGTACCAATCAAAGAGGTTAAATTTGATAAGAACACATTTGAAGGCATCACCCAAGATGGCAGAAGTGGCATTTTTGATTTGGCTTGTACAGACGAAAACGACAACCATTTTATCGTTGAAATGCAATATGGTGATGCACCGTATTTTGTGCAACGAATGAAATTTTACGCTTTGCACAAGTTTAATGCAATGGTAAAACGTGGAAAATTTGACTACGGAACGCTGAAAAAAATCTACTGTGTGGCTATTTTAGCGAACGATATTCTACCCTATCCTCAATTTCATACCGTTGCGAATCTGCGAAACGAACAAGGTGAACTTTTTGATGACCAAATGACGTTTATTACAGTAGAATTAGATAAATTTACGTTGCAAGAAGTTGATTGTCAAACAGATTTACAAAAACTGATTTATACGATGAAAACGATACATACTCATACATTTACCAATCCTATACAATTTCCTAAGTTTTGGGACGAAGATTGGCTTAAAGTTGCTATTGACGAGTTAGACAGTCGTAAAATGACACCTGACGAAAAGGCATCGTTAGAGATTTTGATTGCTCGAAACGCTGAGTCTGTTAAGGCAGAAAGTAGGAAGATAAAAGAAGCGAGGGATTCAGAAAACTTAGCCGTAAAAACGGCAACTGTAACAAAAGCCTTATTAAAAGGTCTTGACATACAAACTGTTGCAGACATTACAGATACTTCTTTGGACTTTGTTAAATCTGTTCAGCTACAACTTTCTGCTAACTAACACCACCACCAGTACAAGCATTAAGCGTAGCGTCACCTGTACCTAAAATTTATTCAGTTTGTAACTGAATGAATCAACAAAACAATTGGACTCCAATTTGCGGATAGACGGTTTCCCCACCACCATCCACAAAGCCCCACAATTATAAAAACGCTCAACAAATGAACAAGATTCTGACTTTTTTGTAACTTTATAACTTAACATTTTGATTCAACGATGAGCAAAAAACTAATTCGATTTGACTGGGCTGTAAAGAAGTTGCTACGAAACAAGGCTAATTTTGGAGTTTTAGAGGGATTTTTAAGCGAATTACTCTTTGACAATATTCGTATTGAGAAAATATTAGAGAGTGAAGGTAATCAAGAAACCGAAGACAACAAGTTTAATCGTGTGGACATTCTTACCCAAAACTCTAAGAATGAGCTAATTAT
>JBMLRK010000101.1:0-5680 GCA_049241065.1 Spirosomataceae bacterium | reverse complement strand
ACGTAATACTTGAACCTCTACAGATTGTTGAACTCGTTGCCGAACTAATAACAGGCGTTGGAACAGTGGTAACTGTTATAGGAAAAGCAGCACTCTGAACCGTTGTACAAGTACTTGCGGTACAGGTTGCGATGTAACTAGTACTACTTACGGGGGAAACAGTCGCAACTGCTCCTATAATCGTACTATTTGACCAAGTAACCGTGCCTCCACAACCTGAAGCCGTTAACGTTGTACTGCTTCCTTTACAAACCGATGATGCCGTTGCTGTTACAGAAATGCTAGTAGCACAATTTTGAATATTAACTAGATAATCTTCTACCTCGCCATACGTATAGGTGGCACAGGGTCCCATAGGTGCGTCATAAAAATTCATTAAAAATCGAATCCTAACTCCCTGACGTGACGTAGCGGTTGATGGAACGGTAAACGTACCTGTAAAATTTCCTGTGTTCGGACTAGTACTCACATACAATTGCTCACTGGCATCCATGATGTAGTTGCCATTTAAATCAATCCAAATACCCATTTGTTTTGGGTTTAAGGTGTTCAAAGGAGCAACTTCAAACGTATATGTACCTCCAGCTAATAATTGGATGGGACTACTCGTATTATTAGCAAAATAAACTCCTCCAGTTGAACAAGTAGCACTCGAACCAATCGCAACATTATTCAATTTAATACTGGCAATCCCAACCCCAGTTCCTCCGCCACAACCTGTTGTATAGACTGGGTTACAATACGTTGGAGCTGTATTGTTTGTCACAAAAGTACCTGTACTGTATGTAGAACAATCGCCTTTTACACGCCAATTATAGGAGGAATTAGCAGTCAAACCCGTTATTCTAAATACATTGGCGGTTGTCGTTCCTGCAACTGTCCACGTAGTAGCTGTTGAGGGTTTATATTCTACGGTAAAAGTCGTACTCCCTGCACCAAAAGTCCAAGCAATATCCACTAAGCTAGAGGTAGATAGTGTCTGTACTAAGGTAGTAGGAACGCCCGTGCCAGTTGGTAATGAAATAGCTGAAGCAACACTATTACGAATTAAATTACCTGGTAATAAGCCAAATCCATTATTAAAATTAATACCTACATCGGTTATATGACAGTAACTCATAATTGTCCCTCCATTCGTTGGTGTGGGGCCATCTGCACAAGCTCCTTCTGCGGTATAACAGTTATCAATAGGCCCGCCTGGCCACGAGCAATTATGGGTATGAGGAGAACCAATATTGTGTCCAATTTCATGCGTAACTTCTTGTACATCCCAAGAAAAAGCAGGTACATTTTCTACAGATGCCGATAATGAAGCACTTACTCCATAAGCATAGGGTTTAAAATCCAAAACGCCCAAATATCCAACCCCTCCACCTAAAGGTCTTGTACTGAGTAAATGGGCTATATTACCAACAAAGTTTGTTCCAACATAGGCTTTAAAGGCTTCCATTGCCGTAACAGGATTTGTCTCGCTGATATAAGGATCAGGAGTATCCCAAACTTTAATTTGAGAAATCATCACAGAAAGCCCTTCATTGTGATACAACAAGGCAACCTGATTAAATAATTTAGTAATATAAGCAACCGTGTTGACTACAGAAGAACCGTTAGAAACATAAGTAGCATTGTCTGCCTCAAAGTAAACTGGAATATACTTACAACTTGTATTGACAAGTTGGGCAATTGGTGGAGCAGATGACTTTACCGTGGGTGCAGCCAATGCAGAACAGCTAAAGTTTTTATTAAGCGTTGTGCTGTCCTTATAAACGGCATAAAGGGATGAGTTGGCAACTTTACTTAAACCAATGTTCCCTTTTTGAGAAGAGATAATCGCATTTAATTCTCCATTGATAAGGGTTACAGAAACGAGCGAACTTGGGTCGTTATTGACAACTCCCCAATAATGAATTCCCATAGACTCCATCGCTACTTCGTTATTATGACTATCCAATACCTTAAAGCCCTTATCTAAAATATGACTGGGCATTAGTGTTAACTGAAGATTCTCTGAAGAGTTTAATTGAGGAACGGACAAATTCAATCGTTGAGGAGCAGCTTTTGCAAGATTGTTGAGTTCCGTTGGACTGAATTCTAGAAGTACTTTTTTTTCAGTACGAAGTATTCCCTTCTCGGCTTGAGAAGGAATCGCCTGTATTCGCCTAAATGGAGAAAAAGTTGTTGGGAAAGACAGCTTTTTCAATACTTCAATTTCGTGTTGTACCACATGTTGGGAAAATACACGGGTTACACATAGCATTATCAAGAGTAAGGATTTCTTCATAATTATTATGAATTTGTTCCTAAATATACAACATAAACCGTACTAAACTACAGTTTCATGAGTTAAACCATGTAATTCAGTACAGAAAGAACGAAAGATACTTTGTTCGTAATGTCATATAAAGGTCAAATCAGCACCATAAACGGAAAATTTATCTTAAAATAAAAAGTGCTTTTTATCAAGAATAACTCAATCTATCTCCCTGATAAAAAGCACATTAAACTATTTATTATTTCAACGATTAACCTTGAATCAACCCTAACGCAGCTCTCACGTTATCCACAGGCAATTGACAAGCCTTGTTATAGCACACAAAAATACGAGTCTCACCCGATGCCAGACTTCTCCCTTCCAACAAAGGCAAATCGCTCTTAGAAACTGTTCCACATACTACTTTATTGGGAATGTAATATGTTTCCAATTCTTTCCGTAATTGTTCGGCATTTTCTCCCACAATGGCAATCTCTGCCGTCGGACGAACCAACTGACTTGCTAAACAAGCCCAATTAGTCAAGTAATCGACATTACTCAACAACAGTTTTTTCATTTTAGAAACCATCAACGTTGCTACATCAATGAAATCTTCTCGCTCCAATAGCATCCCTAAGGTGTAGAAATTCTTTGCCATCATCGAGTTGGACGAAGGAATCACATTATCAAAAATTTCTTTTTTACGGGCAATTAATTTTTCTGCTTTTTCATCGGTAAAGAAAAATAACTCATCGCTGTCATCCCAGAAATTTTGCCAAACATACAAGGTCATTTTCTCGGCAAGATGCAACCACTGTTCATCAAACGTTACCTGATACAAATGCGTGTAGGCTTCTATCACCGCAGCATAATCTTCTAAGAAACCCATAATTTTAGCTTCTCCGTTTTTGTAACTATGCCATAAAGTAGCATCGTTTAGCAAATTCCTCTGAATGAATTGAGCATTTTGTAAAGCCAAATCCAGAAACTCCGCTTCCCCAAAAACTCGATACGCATCCACCAAGCCTTTTAAAAGCAAGCCATTCCACGAACATAAAATTTTATCGTCTAATCCTGGACGCACACGAGTCCCTCGCTTCTCGTTTAACAACGCTATTTCTTCTTGAAATTGTGAATTCAAACCAAGTTGATTTCCATCTTTCCAAAGAATATTCACGCCATGCTCCCAGTTTCCTTTCATGGTCACTTGGTAAGCCTCGCAAAAAGCCGCCGCCTTTTCGCCCAAAATTTGCTGAATTTCGGCATAAGTCCACACATAATATTTCCCTTCTACCCCTTCCGAATCGGCATCTAAGGCTGAATAAAACCCTCCTTCTGGACTCAACATCTCTCGTTTCAACCAGCCAATTGTTTCGTAGATTGTTTCCTTATAAACTTCTGATTTTGTCAAACAAAAGGCTTCTGAGTACAGACTCAACAACTGACCGTTATCGTACAACATTTTTTCAAAATGCGGACAAAACCACTCTCCATCAACCGAATAACGAGCAAAACCTCCGCCCAATTGATCATAAATTCCTCCTGCCGTAATAAAATCTAAGGTAATTTTCAAGGATTTCTCCGCCTCTTCAAGTTGCGAACCAGGAGCATTTGTCCCTTTTAAATATTGAACATATCGTAGTAAAAACAACCAAACAGAAGGCATCGGAAACTTCGGACTACGTTGAAAACCACCCCATTCTAGGTCAATTGTGCCAGCCAATTTCTGGTACATGGTTGTTAAATCATCTCCCGTAAACGCCTGTGGTTCTGACAATAAACTATATTTAGCCGATTCATTCGAAACCATATTTTCAGTAAAACCCTCTGCCGATTGTTGTAATTCGTCTTTATGATTTACAAAACCATTGTTAACCGCCTTTAAGAGTTCCAACCAATTGCGTTGAGGGAAATACGTTCCTCCATAAAAAGGCTTTCCGTCGGGCATCAGAAAAACATTCAAAGGCCAACCACCCTGCACGCCCATTGCCTGCACCGCATCCATATAAATAGCATCCAAATCTGGACGTTCCTCACGGTCAATTTTGATGTTCACAAAATGCTCGTTCATTACTACCGCCACATTTTCCTGCTCAAAACACTCCCGCTCCATCACATGACACCAATGGCAAGCCGAATAGCCAATACTCACCAAAATAGGCTTATTTTCTGCCTTCGCTTTCGCCAAAGCCTCCTCCCCCCACGGAAACCAATCCACAGGATTATGAGCATGTTGTAATAAATAAGGGGATGTTTCTTTTCCGAGACGATTCATAGATTCCTAAATTAAATTCCAACACAAAGCTACGCAAGGAATGGCAATTTGTGATGGCTTTTGTTTGTTCAGAAAAAAAGTTAATTTTAGTGAGTTTTACTAAAAATTTTACACAAAAGTATATTTTACACCATGAAAGGACTCAACAAAGTAACACTTATTGGAAATTTGGGTAATGACCCCACTATTCAACATCTCGAAGGCAATGTTACAGTTGCCAAATTTTCCCTAGCGACTTCAGAGAACTTTAAAGACTCCAACGGACAAAATCAAACAATTACTATCAAACAAATTAAAGATACTCGTTGGAGCCAAAACCTAAAGGCTCATGATTATCAAGTTTTTGAGATACTTGGTAACCGAACGAAAAATATCCATTACCTATCAAAATCAATCCATTAATGCCATTAAGTTTTACTACGAAAAAGTACTAGGCGGACAACGGAAATTTTATTTCATCGACCGTCCTAAAAAAGAGAAAGCACTTCCTCCAGTATTAAGTACCGAAGAAGTAAAAGCCATTTTAAATGCTACCGAAAACATCAAACATAAGGCTATTTTAATGACTATCTATTCGTCAGGACTACGAATCAGCGAAGCTATAAGTCTAAAAATCAAAGACATAGATTCAGAAAGAATGCAAATAAGAATTGAGCAAGCAAAAGGAAAAAGAGATAGGTACACCCTTTTGTCAGAGAAAACACTCTACGTTTTACGAGCATATTTCAAAGAATATCGACCACAGATTTGGCTTTTTGAAGGACTAAAACTCGGAGAACAATATTCAACAAGAAGCATTCAGAATATTTTCCATGCCTCCGTACAAAAGGCAGGCATTATCAAAGACGTAAGCGTACATACCTTACGACATAGCTTTGCTACCCACCTGCTCGAAAATGGAACAGATATACGGTACATTCAAAGTCTTTTAGGTCATTCCAGTTCAAAAACTACGGAGATATATACTCATATTACAACAAAAGGTTTTGACCAAATAAAAAGTCCACTAGATAAATTGGATATTTAGAAATAAATACCTAGTTTTAGAAATAAATCTGAACCAAAAAAAAATCAAAAACAGGTTCAGATACATAGAATATAACCGCCATAAACTATAAAAAAACAGGGCGTATGGCGGTTATACGCTCGTTGGC
>JBMLRK010000100.1:0-1667 GCA_049241065.1 Spirosomataceae bacterium | reverse complement strand
TTTCCGTAAATGAAGGAGTACAGAAACTTAAACTTATCCAAATATGTATTCTAAGAAAATAAAAATGCTTCTAAGCATATCAGCCCTTGCATTAACAATGCTTGTTTCGTCTTGTGAAAAAGACGCTGTTAGTGTTATGAAACCTGATGTAACCTTCTATGCTCTTTCGGACGGCACGAAACTACTCAAAATCAATGCTATGACATCTAATATGGCTACGTCAACGACAACCATAACAGGACTAATGGCCAATGATGCTCTTACCGCAATTGATTTCCGCCCTGCTACTGGCGAATTATATGGAGTGAGTACACAAAACCGTTTATATGTCATTAATCAAGAAACGGGTGCTGCACGAGTAATCGGTACTGCCCCACTAAACCCTACTATTAGTGGTTCGGCAGTTGCTTTAGATTTTAACCCTACTGTTGATCGAATTAGATTAGTGACCAATACAGGACAAAACTTACGTCTGCATCCAGAAACAGGAGCAGTAGCCGCAACCGATGGAGTTATTAACGGTGGTGCAAGTCCTAGCATTGAATCGGTTGCTTATACCAACAATATGGCTGGTGTAACTACTACGGTTTTGTACGATATTGACTCTAAGTCAGACAAATTATACAAACAAGACCCACCCAATAATGGCACGCTCGTAGAAGTAGGTTCATTGGGTGTTGATATTACTGCATCGGCAGGTTTTGATATTAACCCTACTGGCGATTATGCCCTTACGGCGGTACAGGTTAGCGGAACTTGGGAACTTCACCAAGTAGATTTGATGACGGGAAAATTGACAAAAATAGGTAATCTTCCTTCAGGTAATATCAATGGTTTAGCCATTCCAACTTCACCCGTTGCTTATGCTATCGACGAAAGCAATAACCTCCTGATTTTCAATTTCATGGCTTCAGGTATGGCAACAAGCAAAACCATCACAGGTTTACAAGCGGGCGAAACCATTTTAGGAATCGATTTCCGTCCTGTAAACGGTCAGTTATATGCCTTGGGTAGCACAAGTCGTTTATACACGCTAAATACTTCTTCGGGTGCTGCCACTGCAATTGGGACTACACCTTTTGCTACGTTATTAGTTGGCACTTCGTTTGGTTTTGATTTCAACCCAACTGTTGACCGAATTCGTTGTATTGGCAACTTAGGATTAAACCTTCGCTTACACCCAGAAACGGGAGTTGTTGCTGCGGTTGATGGCTCGCTAAATCCGGGTATGCCAAGTATTACGGCCTCTGCCTATACGAACAACTATGCAGGAGCAACAACAACGGTATTATTCAATATTGACAGTGCTACTGATAAATTAACCAAACAAGACCCACCAAATAACGGTACACAAGTGGAAATTGGTTCATTAGGAATAAACGTTGAATCTGCTGGTGGTTTCGATATCGGAAGCAGAAGCGGCATGGCTTATGCAGCGTTGAAAGTAGGTACTACTTCTTCAATTTATACAATTAATCTTACAACAGGTGCTGCAACGAAAGTTTCAGACTTGCCAACTCCTGTTCGTGCATTTACGTTAGGGACAGGTTTCTAGGTAATAATGTAAAATTTTGAATTCTAAATTTTGGATTTTATACGCTAGTTATGAAACCTTTAAGTTTAACATAATTTTGCACAATAATCAGATTCAAAAGCCCTTTGATTTG
>JBMLRK010000099.1:9979-12163 GCA_049241065.1 Spirosomataceae bacterium | reverse complement strand
AGAACCTTTTTTGACTCAAATATTAAGATTCACAGGAGACTTTGCTCCAGAAGGATGGGCTTTCTGCAATGGAGCAATATTAAATATCCGTCAATATACTGCTTTATATTCTCTATTAGGGTCCCGATTTGGTGGTGACGGAAGGAATACGTTTGGTTTACCTAAAATAGCCGATATTCCCAATCCGTACGATGCATCAAAACCTCCTATCCGTTATATCATCTGTTTAGAGGGACAATTTCCAAGAAGGGAATAAATAATGTAGCATTGAAAGTTAATTAAGTACTTTAAGCTAAACAAGCGTCGACTACAAACCTGACAGATTTTGAAAATCTGTCAGGTTTAAACCATATAGAAATATCCCCTCCAATACGATTTCCACCAACTCAACGTTTTTATAAAGGACACGTCTTTATTAGCAATAGCCCTTATGAAAATCGTTTTTTACTCGCTTTTACTCTGCTTTTTTATCCCTTGTTCCTATGGGCAAGCGGTGCTTTCTAGTCAACATAAAAAGGCGGTTGCTGCTTATGAGGGCGGACTCAAAGCCCTCCAAGACCGAAATATCGAACAGGCTTTTTCGGAGTTTGAGGAAGCTATCGAAAAGGATAAGCTATTTTCGGAAGCTTATTTCCAATTAGGACGGCTTTATGAGCAAAATCGCCAATTTGCCAATGCCATTTTGAATTACGAAAAAGCGGTCAATAGCCACGATAGTTCCTCGGTCTCTTCCGTTGCTTCGCAGCAAGTGGGCTTGTTGTACCTCCGAAAAGGGGATTATGACAAGGCAACTGCTTATCTTGAAAAGGGCGTTTCGGCAGTTAGTCCTTCCAATCGGAAACGTTATGCCGCTCGTTTGGCAAGTGCTAAATTTGGACAAGAAGCCATTCTAAAACCCTTAGCCATCAATGCGGTTGAATTACCCAAAGAAATTAATCAGTTTGATTCTCAGTATTTTCCTTGTCTAACGGCAGACCAAGAAACGCTTATTTTCACAGGAAAATCACCCGAAAATCGGGATGAAAATTTGTACGTGAGTACTTGGAACAGTGGACAATGGACGAGTCCAAATTCATTGTCAAACACCATCAATACGCCTCAAAACGAAGGTACAGCAAGTATTTCGGCAGATGGAAATACCCTTGTTTTTACCTCGTGCAACAACCGCAACGGTTTCGGAAGTTGTGATTTATATATTTCCTACAAAACGGGGAACGACTGGTCTGCTCCGAAGAATTTAGGCAACACCATCAACAGTCCCGAATGGGAATCGCAACCCTCTCTTTCTGCCGATGGCAGTCAACTCTATTTCGTATCTGACCGTCGGGGAAGTCTTGGGAAACGAGATATTTGGACGAGTAAACTAGATTCATTGGGTAATTGGCAAAAGGCTGTCAACTTAGGAACAAGCATTAACACCACCGAAGACGACCTCTCTCCTTTTATTCATGCAAATGGAAAAACGCTCTTTTATGCTTCCGAAGGGCTTGTGGGTATGGGAGGTTTGGATATTTATTTCAGCAATTTTGAGAATAATAAATGGACAAATCCGCAAAACTTGGGCTATCCCATCAACACCGCAGAAGACCAAGTTGCCTTATTTATTACAGCAGACGGCAAGAAGGCATACTATTCCCTAGAGCAAGAACAAAATAACAAAACCAGAAAGGCAAAATTGATGGTTTTTGACGTACCAACTTCCTTACAAAATCAGTTTAAAAGTGCCAATTACTTAAAGGGTTTTGTGGTAGATGCCAAAACACAACGACCTTTGGAGGCAGAAATCGAATTGGTTTCGCTCTCTAGTCAGCAGGCAGTAGGTAAATTTCGTTCGGATAAAATTTCTGGGCGATATGCAACTGTACTGACTTCTGGAGGAGAATATGCAGTATTTGTGAATAAACAAGGGTATTTTTTCAAGAGTTTACACCTTGATTACGCTACTGAAAAAAATCAAGATAAGGTCTTAAACATTGCTCTTGAACCGATTCAGAAGAATACAAAAGAAGTATTGAACAATATTTTCTTTGCCACAGGAAAATGGGAAATCAGCACTAGTTCTTTTGTGGAACTGGATAAAGTTGCCCAACTCTTAAAAGCTAATCCGTCCTTACCTGTAGAAATATCAGGACATACCGACGACGTTGGAAACGACCTTACCAACCTACAACTTTCTCAGAAAAG
>JBMLRK010000099.1:0-9879 GCA_049241065.1 Spirosomataceae bacterium | reverse complement strand
CTCTCCATAGCCTCCTTATCCTGAATTCTAAAACAGGAAGCCTTCTTTATCCGTTACTACGGTATAGGAAATGATTTTACTTTCTGTATGTTTGTAGTCATTGAATATTTCACTAAAAATCAGGCCAGTAACCATGTTTAAACGTAAATTCCAATTCGCTTTATCGCTGTTAGCGATGTTGCTTTCTCTCGCTTCTTTTGCAAAAGGAAAACCAGAATATTATGAGATTAAAACGTATCGTTTCAAAGATGCTAGTCAAAAAGCAGTAGTGGAAGACTATTTCAAAAATGCAGCCATTCCTGCTTATAACCGTGCTGGGATTAAGGCTGTTGGTGTGTTTGATGAAGCAGATCAAAAGGATGGGCTAAAATTATATGTACTTGTTACCTACAAATCATTAGATCAAATTGTGTCGGTAGCGAATAAATTAGCAAACGATGTAGTTTATCTTCAAGCAGCGAAGCCTTACTTAGATGCAGACCATACGACTCCTGCTTATGACCGTTTTGAAACGTCTATATCGGTTGCATTCAAGGATTTCACTACCTTGAGAGTACCTACAACAACCGCTCCCAAAGCAGAACGAGTGTATGAGTATCGTCTTTATGAAAGTCATAGCGAAGCAAAAGGCAACAAAAAAGTAGCGATGTTTAATGAGGGAGGAGAAGTTAAGATTTTTGAACGCTTAGGGTTCAATGCTGTTTTTTTCGCACAAACGATTATCGGAGCAAAAATGCCTAATTTAGTTTATATCACGACTTTTGATAATAAAGCTTCGAGAGATGAGCATTGGAAAGCATTTGGAGCAGATTCAGAGTGGAATCGTATTAAAGTATTACCTGAATATGACCATGCCATGACGAAAGCGGAGATTCATTTCCTTACGCCAACGGCATACTCGCAGATATAATGAAAAAGCAGTCAGGTTTCAGAAACCTGACTGCTTTAAACAACTAATATATATTGGTGTGTTATTTAATTTGATTGGGGATTTGAGCAAAATCTGCTACCACAAACCCTTGCGAAACCTTACCATCTGTCATGATTAAACGGATAAAACCATCTACTTTAAAGGATTTGCCTGTTGCCGCAGGAGCTAAATAAGCACTGGTATGATTTCCTCTAAAAATCACTTTGATAAACACTTTATTTCCTTCTACAATCATATCATCAAACTCCACATTAAAGCCTTCAAAGATTTTATCTAATGCTCCTGGAAGTTTAGACAATCCACCATCAACTCCTGTCAATACCGCACCAAAAGAGGTTCTAAAGGAAATATCTGGCGTAACTTTAGTCGCTACATAAGGGATGTCTCGTGCATTCAAGAGTGCATTTAAAAATTCTGCCGCCAATTTTCTGTTTGCATTGGCTAAGCCCATCGAGTTATTTTTCTGAATAACTACCTGATTTTTTTTAGCAGCCTCTGTATCTTGTGCTGTGTATTGTGCCTTAACGAAGGTGTTGGCAGCCAAGAAAAGACAAACAACCAAAAATACTTTTTTTGTTAATTTCATTTTTGAAGATTTAATTAGTGATAAAACATCTGCTAATAAGCTATCAGCAGATGTTCAAAATACCTAACCACTTTTATCTTAATTTAAAAAATTCGTTATTGCACGCCGTCCCCTTTACCACGAGTAACCGCCATACCCCCTACTGATTCACCGATTTTCATACCTCCATCACAGTCCATTCGGTAGTGAATACCACCATATAAACGAGACATTGACGCTTCTTTAGCATAATCCACAAAGATTTGTGCATCCGTTGGGAACAAGTAACCTAAGACTACACAAGCCGATGCAGAAAACGTTGAGTGACCCGACGTATATGAAGGAAAATTCGGCAAGCCCGTCAATGTTTTAATTGACCCATCCATCTGAGAAGGACGAGGATAGTAATAATAACTTTTTGTGTACCAACAGCTTATGGCAGCATCCATCATGGCTGTATTCAATAAGGCATAATTACGAGCCGTACGAACTTCTGACTGTTTTGCTGCTACAATGTATTTTTCAGCAATCTGATTCCAGTGTCCTGGAGGCGTATGTGTACCTGTTCCATCTGCCCAGTAATGAACGATTGCTATGTTTTCACGAGTAGGATTATCGGTATAACTTTTTACCTCCGCTAATTCTTTCTTAAATTCTGCTGATGTAGATGCGTAAGGCTTTAGCGATTTACTTACAGCCACTAAGGTTGCTTTATCCATATTCCAAGGCTGTACATTTCCGTAGAAAGGTAACATCGGAGGGCGAGGTGCATTTTCCATAGATTTCCAAGCCACTACGTCACGGTCTTGCGTACGAGCCGCCAAGCTATCCCATTTTGCTTGTGTACCTAATGATTGAGCCATTCCATCTACTCTAAAACGGTTAAATACTTTTGTAAAAATCGCTTTTCCTAACTTCTCTCCTGCTTCAATATCCGAACGAGTAGAAACTCCAGCCCATAATTTATACCACTTTTGTTGTTCTTTTTTCTTGTATAAATAAAGCGTATCCTCTGTTTTAGGGAATAAACGTTTCATAAACTCATACGAAACAGCAGCCATTACAGCATCTTCTGAGGGGTATGAACTCAATTTCGGAGCTGCTAAGATAATTGGCGTAATCGAGGCATCCACCGCATTGGGAGTTTTACGAGCATACTGTTTTTTCCAAGCCATTGCCGCTACCAAAGCATCGTACTGAGCCACCGAAACATAGGCATACGCTCTTGCTGCATACGGAGGATTTGAAAAAGGGAACCCCGTACCTGTACCATTCATGTTATCTGCATCCGCAGCATTCGGAGCTGGATATGTTCCATTTACTTCTGGTGGTGCGAGGTTATTTTTTGCTACCATTTCACGCATGATTTGATTCCAACGAACCACTCCACCACTCCCCCAATAACGAATTGCATCTCTACGATTATCGTCAATTTTGGCAACTTCCGCTTTTACTTCAGCAAGTTCAGCTAAATAACTAGCCGATGTAACCGCTTCGGGAGCAGCTACAGTGATTTCTTGGGGAGTTGTTAAGGTATAAGGTTTCCAAGCGGCTGCTTCAACATCTGTTTTTGCAGGGACTAGTAAGCCTAATTCTGTACCATCACGGTCAACATACTTATCGCAGGAAATTAATCCCATTCCAAGTGTTAAAGCCGTTATTACTATTGTTATTGTATTCCGTATTCTCATTGTTAGTTATTATTTTGTAGCTCACAATTCAATCGTAAAAGCTACCAATGTTTGTTATTTTATATAGACTCAACGAAGATGTACAAAAGTCTAGAGTTTAACGTTCAAACCATTTATGAATACCACATAATATTCCGCATTCTCCTATTGTTAGAAATATTATTTTTACAAACAACTATTTGACAAAACAATATTTCTCAATCCAGTTTTAACCTCATAAACTTTTGACTTTTTACTCCGCCTCATTACGCATTAAAACTTAGTGTTTATCCTCAGTAGATTCAGTATCCATAGCCCCTGCATGATTTTTATCGCCAGGACGGCAAATTGGCCCTGTAGGAACACCCGAAGCTCTGTTCTTTCTAAAGTCAAGATACTTAGTCAATGCTAAGGTTAGTGTAGTAGATTCTCCTACATTACGTCCCGCTACCACTTGTGAGCCTGTCAACATGATTTGCAAATCCTTCAACGCAGGTACACGATACGCAGCAATAAAGCCAACTTTAGTAAAATCGAATTTGTCACACACCATTGGCATATCGTTACGACGAATATCAAGAGAACTGTTCGTAATTTGCTGATCTACCGTAGCTTCTAATTGCCAACGGAATGAATAGTGACCAAATTTCAAGCCTAAGTTTACCACATCTGGCACAGTCATTTCATTCGAAAAATAGGCTCTATCTGTGTAATACATATAAACATCACCAGACACATTTGAACGGCGAGTATATGACGCATTTGCTGTAATAGCCAAATCTTTGGGTAAGGTATAATATAAAATTCCACGAGCAAAAACGGTTTTAGAACCAAATCCAATCGAAAGAGGCATATCCTCAAACACGTAATTATTTGTTGGTACTGAACCACCTACCGAGCCAATTACCGACAAATGTTTGGTTTGAATCAAGTTATACTTCAATGCTAAACTTACATCCTGAAAACCTGCGTAACCTCGTCTTACACCAGCAGAAGGTTTTGTCCATACATAAGGAAGTGCAGCCAACACATTCAAGCGATCAGTTATCCCATAATTCGCCATAGCCATTACACTCTGTGTAGTAAGCGTTCCTATGTTTTTATTTTCACGATAGAGCGTTCCCTCCCAATAGTTTTTCCATGAGTCATTCGTATAGAACACACCACCACAAATATTATTTTTGGACATAAAAATCCCATCCGTCATGGATTGTGCTTGAGTCATGATGCTTGCAAGCACACCAATAGCCAATAGGCCAATTTTTTGATATACGTTTTTCATTCAATATTATTCTTATAGGTACACACAAAGATAAACTTTCAGCGAGTAACAACACGGCTGATAAATATCACTTGTGATTAAAATTTATGAGAAACAGTTGCCGAAATCAAGTAATCAGCAAAGGCAGCATCCCCGTGTCCTACGTATTTCAAATCAGAGTATGATTTAATACGGTTACGAGTAGTAGCAATTGGGACGTTTAAGGCAAAAATATTTTGCTTCGTTGAGTACACAATACCTGGTTCTACTGAAATAATGTACCCGGGGCGACGAAAACCTTCGCTTTTACCAAACACATCGTGAGCAGGAACTCCTTCGATACGACCACCTAAAGTTACAGATACTCCTGCTTTAGGAAGTAAGCCATAGCTTGCTCCTACACGAGCAGCAAACTGATCAGCTACTGAGTGATAGACTGTAATAGGATTAGGTACATTGTCTCCTAAAATGTTATTATAGGTATTGTTGGTATTGCGAGGATTAAACAGATAAAAGCCGTTGTAATATAAAGAAACGCCAGAAAATAATGCCTGATAGCCTTGTAATTCAATATTAACACCCCATCCGCCATCACCTAACTGAATTGATTGATCGACCGCTTTGGTTTGTAAAAACTCTTTCCCAGTAGCATCTAATTTATGAAAATCGCCTTGTACGTTGGAGTTTCCTGTTGGTGCTTTAATACCCAAACCTAACGCAAGGTTTCCTTTCATACTTTTCATAGGGTCTAATAACCAGTAACTAGCCCCAATTCTCATATCTCCTAAACCTTGCGATTCAGTATCGAAATACTTTGTATTAGTAGCAGCGTTCCCATAATGTTCGTATTTTGAAGCACGTACATTTTTTGCCAAAGGAACGTTTAAACTAACACTCAAACGATCCGTTACGGCGTAAGTAACGCCAATATCTAAACCATTTGAGTAATTTTTCACTTCAGTATCGTTGGTTAAACGAACTTCTTGATATTCTGTACCAACATAATGACGGTGTGAATAAAAATTTCTGTAACCAGCAGATACCTGCCACTGGCCTGGGTGCATAATAGAACTTGTTGAACCAGAACCACTAGCACAACTCATGTGACGTACTGCAACACAACCTTGTGCATTCGCTTTTTGATAGCTCAACAATGAGCCTATAAGTAATGCACCTAATAGTAATTTTTTCTTCATTGAACAGTTATTTTTGAAATCGGGAAATATAAAAATGGCACTTTTTAAATAAATTGAATAATCAAAAAAAGAAGGTTTCTGTAGTTCAGATTTTAGAAACTTATCATTTATGATTAAATTGCTTGAACAAAGGAAAAACAAATAAAAATAAATTCCAAAATAATGGAAAAATAAAAATAAATTCCGAGCAAATGGAAAGTAGATTTCACATTAACTTACGCCTACTGAGAAAAAGCAAAAAACTAACCCTAGAAGCTCTAGGGGCGTATATTGGCGTAAGTAAGAGTGCTTTATCTGACTATGAAAATGGACATTCTTTTCCTTCTTTAGATGTTTGCGAAAAGATTAGTGACTTTTTTGGCATCAATATTGACAGCCTAAGGAATTCCGAAAATCTGGAATTTTCAAAAAGAGAGGAAAATAAAGGAACAGAACAGCATACAGATTTTAACTCTGAAATTAACAAACTAGAATTTCAGAATAAATTGTTACATCAACAAGTGGAGGGTTTACAAATACAATTGCAACTAATTAGGCAATTAGTGAGCAGTAAAGACTCTGAAATCAAATCACTTCAAATTCAGATACGGTTATTAGAAGAAAAAATGGAGGAACTCCTCCACCATTAAAACGCTACAAGAATGAAGGGTCATTAAGCTGTTGACCTTTCTTTTTCTCCTCCGAAATTGCTCTTAATTGAGCAACAAACGCTTTCGTATCACCAAGAGGTTCTTCCGAACCCATCATTTTTTTCAATAAATTCAAGGTATAGGTTTGGGTTTCCTGAATTACTTCTAAGGAAATTTGATTTTGAGCAATTTGCTTTTGGTTACGAACAATATTAATTTGATTATTCACAATAATTTCCTGATTGCGAATAATGGTTTGCTGATTCTGAATAACTACTTCGTGATTATTAGCGTTCTGCTGTTGGTTCTGAATCATGATGTCATAATTCCCAACAATACGTTCTTGCACATCCTTCAAGAAGTTATGCTCGCTAATTAACTTTTCTAGTATTTCTTCAAACTTTTCCATTTGTATCGCTTATATTGGACAATATTGTTTTTAAATTCGCAGAGTTCAAAAGTAAAAGTAAGAAAAAAAATCTATATGCAGTCTGAACACACCCAAAAAACAAGAATCCCTTGGCTTTACCTCTCTTTTCTGGTTACGGTGGTGATTAGTTGGTTTAGCTATATGTTAATCAACGATAGTTTCTTTATTTATGCTCATCGTTGGCCAGCAGTCTTAACGATGCTCTTTGGTTCGTTCATCGCTGGGGCAAGTCCAGAAGGGAGTGCGGCAGTCGCCTATCCTGTCTTTACACTGCTACTTAAAATCCCCCCTGGCGTAACCCGTAATTTTGCTTTTGCTATTCAAAGTATTGGCATGACCTCGGCGACTTTATTAATCATCGGAATGCGTATTAAGGTTGAATGGAATTATATTAAGTTCGTTACCATTGGTGGCTTCGTTGGACTATTCCTAGGTACGTACTATGTAGTTCCCTTGATTTCTCCCGTACAAGCCAAACTTTTCTTTGTATCTCTATGGTTGAGTTTCGGGATAGCCTTGTGGCTTCAAAATCGTAAACCAGCACGAGAAGTATATGAGGAGATTCGTAATTTCAAACAGAATGATCAAATCCGTTTGGTGATTTTCGGACTTATTGGAGGGATTATTTCATCTATTTTTGGTACAGGAATTAATATTTTCACCTTCTGTCTGATGACTATTTATTACCGAGTAAGCGAGAAAGTAGCAACGCCTTCTTCCGTTATTATCATGACGATAGAAACGCTCTTAGGCGTTTTCATTCATACACAATTGATTGGCGACTTCCAACCCGAAGCCTTCGAACTTTGGATTGCCTGCATTCCTGTCGTAGCGATTTTTGCTCCACTTGGTGCATTTGTAATTAGTAAAATGCCCCGTCATGGCATTGCAACCATTCTCTATAGCATCCTAATTATTCAGTTTTTTGGAGCAATCTGGGTCATCAAACCGAACCTTGTTCAAGGTATTTCATGCGGATTAATTCTTATCAGCGGTTTAGCTATTTTTAGCTATTTGGCTAAAATAAGCGAGGGAAAAGAGGCTGTGTAAAAAGTTAAAAGTTTATGAGCAACCGTCGCTCGGGTTAAAGCCAAAGGCAGACGTTTTATTATTTAGCACAAAATGCTTTAAACTTTAAACCCTACACTTTTCACACACCTTTCCCTCCCGTTTATCATTGCTACTATAACAAAACCATGTTACGGTAGATAATACCAAACTTGCAGGTCGTCCCAATTAATAGTATGGATAACGCCGACTTGTAATAAATTCAACTGACGAATATCCTTAGCGGCATTTCTAACCAAGGTCTGAAAACAATAACCTGCCTCAAATCGGGTACGCCCATTCGTATAACCAAGCGATAGATTTGCCCAATCTTCCGATAATAATCCTCCATTTTTAGAACTTACTGGACCATTGGTCGCTCCATTAACATACAAAAATAGCTCATTGGAGGCGGTCACATAAAAGCCTTTTTTTGAAGTCTTCGGATTGTACAAAGGCAAGGTAGCTCCAAGTTGATAACGCACGATGTCTGCTGTAGAACTAATTTTCGTCTGAGCATTATAAGGCTGACGAAACTCATAACGTAAGCGGTGACTAAAAATTAAAGGAGCTATTTTGTGCTGAATCGTTGTTTGAGCCAACCAACGTGGTTCATATTCTCGTGTACCAAAGATATTATGAATACCATAGCCAAAACCAGCCCCAACATTGATATAATTATTAACTTTATAAGCTAAAACACCTTGAGGAACTAAATGTAACTGTCCTTTTGGAAACGTTTTAGCCCCAATACTTACATCAAAAGCATCAACGACCGAAGCGATATTTAAGTTATAACTAAAGCGGTTAGATAGTTTTCCGACTTGTGTATAGCTCGGATTTACGCCCACTAAATTCAAATCTTGAGCTTCAATAACACGCACAAATAATAGGCAAAATAAAAGGAGTACGCTTTTTTTCATAAAATCCGTGATTTAGTATTTTCATTTCAGACATTGTCAAGGCTGGTGACAAGAATCAAGCCAATTTACGAGTATTAGTAGCTCAATCCTCCAGAAAAACAAAAAAGTCCTTGATTATCCGCAAATAATCAAGGACTTTTTTAAACATAAATAGATAAAAGCTATTATTAATTTCCTCCTGTAGTCATTTCTCTCAACAATCGTTGTCTTGAAATCCCTTCGGTTGGAGCGTCTTCATACGCTTTTTTATAATCTGTTTTCTTTAAATCACCCCGTTTTATCGACTGGATAAAATTAGCCCAAGCGAATGGATTCGTTAAGGCCATCATTGGACTATTAACAAAACCTCGATTTGCCATACCGTAGGTCATTTGGTCAGAGAAATTTCTAAAGTTCCCTGCACCACTCAAACCTGCTTTCAAGGCCAATACATTTAACTTTGACTGATCTAAGTTTTTTTCTAAAGCTCTTCTTCCTGCTTCGTCGTCCAGTTTCATTTCTAAAAATGCCTTCTTAAACGCATCTTCTGTGTTGTATGGATATACTTTCACTTCCGATAGCATCTGCGATTCTTCACTGATATGAATGTAAGCAGCATGAACTTGATCGACATGAGAAGGAATGATATAGTATTTACGTTTATAGCCAACGTAAGTAAAAACGATGCTATCATTTGGATAAACCATCAGTTCAAAATTACCTAAATCATCGGTAAGTGTTCCTCTTCCAGAACGCTGATTAAATACATAAGCACTAGGCAAAAAATCAGAAGTACGGGCAGCCACCACTTTCCCTCTGAAAATAACAGATTTATCCTGTCCTTGTCCAAAGCTAGTAATAGTTGTAATAAAAAAAAGTGCTACACAAACACATATACTAAAGAAACGACCTTTATTTTTCATGGCATTCAACTGTTTTTGGAAAAGCATTTTCTTTGCTATTCAATAGGAGAAAAACGAAACATTCTCTTTATTAAACGACTTTTTAAAGAGGCTAGTCTATTGATTTTATACTATTAGTTACATCTCGATGCACACATCCACTTGATTCGCTTACCTTATCTCAAGATGATTTTACAAACTTACACAATTTTAACAATTTGCGGTTTTTATTGTACCATGGTTTAACAGTTTTTAACAGAAGATGTATCCTTGTAAGTAGTCGTCAGTTTAAAGTTTAATGTTCAAAGGTTTCGATAAACCACTATTCTCTAATAGCTTATGCTAC
>JBMLRK010000098.1:0-26320 GCA_049241065.1 Spirosomataceae bacterium | reverse complement strand
CTACAAGTATTTAATCCAACGTTTAATGGAATGGTTGAGGGAATCTGTATATCGATAAATTTACTCCTAGCTCTTCCAATTTCGTAGGTAAATACTTGGCTGTACAAATTGGTATATACAAGCTTTACTATAAACTCATCGTTTGGTTGAAATATGCCAACAGTATCAATTTCAAGACGATAACTCGCTCCTAAGCAACTGTAAGTCGGTGCCTTCTTTAAATAAATAACTCGTTGAGCCTGATTTTGAACTGCAATTGTGAAATCTTTCGTTGGCGAGAACTGTTTAGTGCCACAAGAATTAGAAATTGATTTTATTTTAAAATTAGTGCTTTTAAGAACGGGGATTCCGATGGATTCGTAGGTTTCACCTACTTCTTCTACTCCCCACGTTTTAGTTGTAAAATCATACTGTCCATTAGTTAAGACAACGGATGCAGGCGGAACTCCTTTTTTCATAACGAGGTAGTGGCTAGTTGTGTTGGGAGACGTTATAAGGGCAGTAGGTGTGATGATTCTGAGGTCAGGTTGTCTGTGAACAACAATTCCTGTATGATAGACAGTACTTATTTGAGTAGGGTTTGTTCCCTCAATTTGAAAAGTAAACAGCCAAGAACCACCCTCAAAATAGGAGTCATCAGGAATGGTGAACTCCCAATATCCCTCATTACCTTGTAATACAGGAACATAAACGGTACTTCCTCTCTCAATCATGATTTTTGCTCTGAAACTATTCTGAGAGCCAAATGGAATGGAAGGTGCCAGTTTCAATCGTACTGTTTCCCCTGTACAGTACTCATTTTTAGGTAAATCTTCTACATAAAAATCTTTGTTTACGAGTATATTTCGTTCACCTGTAATAGTGAATTTTTTAGAAGTACCACAAGACATAACGAGTGAATCAAGCTTAAAATAGACCGATTCAGTGGGCTTAATGACAATGTCAGCCATCCTTCCCCCAGAAATCCCTGTGAAGAATGTACATTTAGTTCCATCTGAAAACTTCATAAATAGCGGATACTGTATGTCGTCGCTATCCCATGAGACAATTCGTATCGGTATATTTTTTTTATAGTCTATTGGGTTACTCATTACACTTGGCCAACCTAAGGCAATATTCGGTTTGCCATACACTCGAATGGGGAAATAATCAGTTGCGAGGTCTGGGTTTGTAGCTCTAAGTCTAATGAAATAAACCCCAGAAGTAAGCGAGTCACTTAACGTTGTTGAAAATTGCTTTTGGTTGACCATCGTTGTGGTAAGTACCCTTATCGTATCTCCTTTACGGTTAGCTAATTCAAGGAAAAACTGATTTGAAGAATCAAACACCCCTTCGTAATCTATATAAACATTGATTTTTTTTTCCTCACAAATAATGGTTGGAAATATATCCGTTATTTTTATTTTGAACGGGTTAATTTTAATAGATACGTTATTAGGTTGTATTATCTGCCCACTGCCACAGCTATTCGCTACCTGACTTATTTGGTAGGTAGTGTTCTGAGTAGGTGTTACTTGAAGTATTCCAGAGTAAGACGTAGTTATCCTTGTATTGGTATTCGTCTCAAAATAGGTATCATTATTTGTATTTCCAGCGTATAACTCATAGGGGATTTTTCTATAGCTTCCAACGCTACAATAATCATTGATAACATCATAACTACTCCCAAAGAAATCGGGTACTCTTTGCAAAGGCTTCCTTAATGCTATAGAAGGCGTAAGATTTAGTATTAAGGTTTTTTCATTACTTACAGCAATTGGTGAGGTCGAAGATATGCTGTACTGAAATATATAGCCATTTCCTGTTTTGGACGAAGCTACTATATGTGGAAGTTGAAATTGAAGTGGAGATTCATTGTTCAATGCTACTAGATGAATGGTTGTATCTCCAGACCGAGCATAATTAATCAAGTTGAGGGTAAAGCGATTATTTGAAGAAAATGTACCCGTTAACGTAACAGGTACATTCAGAATACTACCTACACAGATAGGAGAATAGTTGGGTCCATCATTGATAATTGATTGTGAATAAGTCGGGAATAGCTTAAGTAATGCGATTGCCAGATTTAAAAGTAGTGAAATATGAAAACGTTTCATAGGTAAGTATCGAGTAATAGTTAATCTCATGGTTGAGATTGTGGTAACTTAATTTCTATTTTAATAA
Source organism: Spirosomataceae bacterium (assembly GCA_049241065.1). Classification (GTDB taxonomy): domain Bacteria; phylum Bacteroidota; class Bacteroidia; order Cytophagales; family Spirosomataceae; genus JALRIJ01. The sequence continues at coordinate 24,157 of JBMLRK010000098.1, read as the reverse complement.
CAATCAATGTTTTTGTGTACTAAATCATAAAAGTTCTAAGGACAGTCTTTTTCTATCTGCAACACTAGTTTTGTTTGCTGAGTAACTTCTAGATAAATAGTATCTTTTCGGTTAAAGCGATTGAAGGCAGATTCATCTACTGCGATTGATTTTACCCTTTCATTATCTAAAAAAAACGTGTATGAATTTATGTCATTTCGCACTTTTTTCGTAATTGTTACTCTTCCGATGAGCTTATATCGCTCATTCTTCAATTTAGAGGAATACCTAATGAAATGAATAATTGCACTACCAATAATAACTAAACCAATGATAATCATCAGCGTTGTGTTTTGATTTTCAAATAACTTCGGGAAAAATAACAGAGAACCACTGGTTATTAAGAAATGTCTAATTGGAGGGAGACACTCATTTATGGAAGGACGATAATGAGTTACTTTTTTTATATCTTCAGGATTAAGTACTTGTGCAATCATGGTTGAAATGAAATTTAGAGTTTCACTTCGAAATTACTGAAATTCTGATTTTTATTCAGAATTTCAGTAATTTTTTTAATAATTAATGTTCTTAAATGGATTTCTCCTCCCCCAAATACCGATCTATTACATTATGAGCAATGTACAGAACAGGGGTTAACATAATGGCAATGGCGAATTTGTAGAGGTAATTGTTTAAAGAGGTTGAAATCCATTGTTCAATCGTCCAGTTACCAAATAGTACAAAGGCAATACCTAATACCACAAAACTATCTATCAATTGAGAAACTACTGTCGAGCCTGTTGCACGTAACCATATCTTTTTGCCACCTGTCACTTTTCGTAAGGAATGAAACACGTACGCATCTAATAGTTGACTTACCAAAAAAGCAAATAACGAACCTGTGATAATGCCTAACCCCTGTCTAAAAATCTTGCCGAAAGCCACATTAATATCGAAGTTATTATCGCCTTTGTTGACATCTAGCCAAAACTGAGCAGGGGTCAAGAGCGTTGCACCATAAATAACCAAAAAGCTGTATGCTACCAAGGCAGCTGTAATATAAGAGACTCTTCTTACACCTTTTTGCCCAAAATATTCGTTAATAATATCAGAGGTGATAAATACAAAAGGCCAGTTTAAGGCTCCTGCCGTTTGGTTGATGTCCCAAGTGCCTAAAAACGTTTGGAGGTGTAAAGGCTGAAAACCTAGGGTCGCTTCGAGCGAAAAGATTTTTACCCCAATAATTTCTGCGACAATGGCATTGGTAAGGAAAATACCGAAAAGCACAATAAATAGCTTTGAACGCTTGTTGTTAAGAATGCTAAGGTCAATGTTCATGTGTTAACGAGTGATTTGTGAGATAATTAAATGAAAATGATGCGATATGGGTACAACGGGTTTTAAACCCGTTTTAAGAGAAATACCTTTTTGCTAAGAAAGTCCCTATTTGAAACTGAAACCATTAAAAAAACAGGACTCTTTTCTTCAAAACAAGGGGAGAGTCTTACCTTTGTAAATCAAGAAAAAGGGAAATTTGTTTAACCAAGATAGATGAAAAACGAATTAAGAACTAGTTATACGCTACTATTTTTGTTGCTGACCACGCAATTAATGGCTCAACAGCTCGGAGGAACGGAACGTTTTTCGTTTTTAAATAATGCAGTGAGTCCAAGTTTTTCGGCCTTGGGAGGGATGAACGTTTCCAAAACGCAGGCTGATCCAAATGCTTTTTTGCAAAACCCTGCTTTACTTGATTCAGCGACGAATAACCAAATTGCCCTTAACTTTCATAGTTATTTTGCTTCTACCCAATTTGCTACGGTAGCTTATACCAAAACCATTGCAAAGGCCAATTTTGGTATCGGAATACAGTACCTCAATTATGGTACTTTTCAAGGAATGGACGCTCTTGGAAATAGTACGGGAGAATTCTACGCCAAAGATGTAGCTCTTACGCTTTCTCATTCACGAAAACAGGGAAATATTACCTTTGGGGCAAATCTGAAATATGTCAATGGTATTATTGAACAGTATAGTGCGTCGGCGATTCTGCTTGATTTTGGGGGTGTTTTCAAACATCCAAAATTAGATTTAAGTTATGGTATTGCGGTCAAAAATATTGGTATGAGTTTTCGAGATTATACCGATAAAGAAAGCAGTACTTTACCACTCGATGTGCAAATGGGACTTAGTTTTAAACCGCAATATATGCCCGTTCGATTCTCGCTGACTGCTCATCATTTATACAAATATGACATTGCTTATCTGGACAAAAGCATTATTAAAAAAGACCTCAACGGGAATGTTATCGAGAACACCGTTAGTACAAGCGACAAAATTGCAAGGCATTTTGTGTTGGGACTTGAGTTATTGTTGAGCAAACAAGTTAACCTATTAGTGGGTTATAACCATTTAAGAAGTCAAGAACTAAGTCAAACGACTGTGGGAGGTTTGTCAGGTTTTTCAGTAGGTGCTTTGTTTAAAAGTAAGTTCTTTAACCTTTCTTATAGTTTCTCAGGTTATAATAATGCGGGGAACGTCAATTCGTTAGGGCTTGTTTGTAATTTGGCAAGAATAGGTAGGTAATTGTATTTTTCTAAGTAGTCATCAGGTTAAAGTTTAATGTTCAAAGATTTCGATAAAGTGCTATTGTCAGTTACCATTTAGACTTTGTGCCTTTGTAAACTTGAACACCCTCTGTATATCCTGAAATTTTTCTCCTCAAAATCAAACAAGAGTCAAGTATTTTCGTATATTACCATATCTGAATTTAGTTAAAGCATCTATTTTTAGCTAAGTGCTTGTTATTCATTCCTTAAACAATCATCAACATGGCAGAGCTTATAAAATTATACGAAAAAGGCACCGATATGCGGAAGATTAACCACATTATTTCGTGCCTGAAGGATGGAGGAGTTATTGTATATCCGACCGATACCGTTTATGGAATTGGCTGCGATATTCATAATACGAGAGCAGTAGAACGCATTTGCCAAATAAAAGGAGTGAAGCCTACCAAAAATAACTTTTCCTTTATTTGCTACGATTTGAGTCATATTTCTGATTATGCAAAAGTGTCCAATGCAGCTTTTAAGTTAATGAAAAAGGCATTGCCTGGCCCTTTTACTTTTGTCTTAGAAGGCAACAACAAAGTGCCTAAAGTGCTGGCTCAAGGAAAAAAAACGGTAGGGGTACGTGTGCCTGATAACGATATTCCGAGATTGATTGTTAAAGAACTAGGAAACCCTATCATCACGACTTCTATTCCAGAAGAGGGGGGAATGATAGAATACTTAACAGACCCTGAATTAATCTTCGAAAAATTTCAACATCAAGTAGATATTGTCATTGACGGAGGCTTTTGTACGGGAGAACTTTCAACCATTGTAGATGCCACTTCCGACGACTTTGAAGTAATCCGTCAAGGACTCGGACTACTAGAAGACTTTCTTTGAATGTGTAATGTTTAATGCGTAGTTTTTTTAATGAGTAATGCGTAATGATGAATGGTTAATCAGAAAGGGAGATAAATACGCATTCATAATTATAAATACGAGAACGAATTACTCATTAACCATTACGCATTCATCATTAACAATTCATCATTACTCATTCATCATTAAAGATTTTCGTTTATGCTTAAATCGTCTGTGCGACCATAGCCAATCGGACGGATTCGCTTGGATTGATTTTTCTAAGGCTCTGATGTATGTTTCGGTGATGTTGCCCATTGGTATATTTGTGTACGGACGTTGAACTAATTCACTAAAACGTAGGCAATATTTTCCACGAGAAATACGAATAAGTTCGGCATAAACCACTGGATAATTGAAAGAACGAGCCATTTTTTCTGTACCCATAAAAAAGTCCGTTTCTTGATGTAAGAAAGTTGCCCAGTACGCAGTATCAGGAGATTCAGCGGCTTGGTCAGAGATAATACCTACAATACGTGCTTCTCCTTTGCGTTTGACCATATCTCTGAAAATGTGCTGCATTTTGATGGGTTTCGTGCCAAAACGAGAACGTAGCGTAAACATGAGTTTTTCGAAGAAAGGATTTGAAAGTTGTTTGTAAACGACATCGCATGGAATACCATATTGGGCAGTACGATGAGGGATTAACTCCCAAGAAGCAAGATGATTTGACATAATTAAAATTACATCGCCTGATTTATAATAGTTCTCAACGATTTCACCACCTTCAACGATAATCCATTTTTCGAGGTCTTTTTTATCAACGCTCAATAATTTGATGGTATCTACAAAAACATCAGCAAAATTTTTATAGAAGCCTTTGGTGATTTTTCTGATTTCAGCGTCTGATTTTTCTGGAAAGCTGTTACTCAAGTTTTGGAATACCACTTTTTTGCGATAACCGATTACATAATAGACCAGTACATAGAGAACGTCCGCAATGCGATAAAGAACAAAAAAGGGTAGTTTGGAAAGTAACTGGAAGAAAAACATCAGAAATTATATCTTTTTTTTGAAAATAGTTGAAAATATATCGCTATTAGACTATTTTAGTTAAATGATGATTGATTTACATTATTTACCAAGTCTGGAATACTTCACTGCCATTTTAAACGATGATACCATTACCATCGAAGCACAGGAGTATTATGAAAAGCAAAGTTACCGAAATCGTTGTATAATTCTTACAACAAATAAAATAGATACTTTATCTATTCCTGTTTTGGACGGTAACAAAAAAGTACTAATTCGAGATGTTCGGATTGATTATAGCCAAGATTGGGTGCGTCGCCATTGGGGAGCAATCTATTCTGCGTATGGAAAATCGCCTTATTTTGAATATTATTCAGATTTTTTCAAGGATATTTTTGATAAGAAAACTGACTTTTTGTTCGACTTCAATTTAGAGTTGCTGACATTATGTCTGAAATTATTGAAGCTCAATAAAAAAATAGTTTTTACCGAAACATTTGAAAAAGAAGCACAGGAAATGCGTAGAGGGCTTATTCATCCAAAACGAGGTTTTGAGGCGAATGATTTCTACCAACCAGTCGCTTATCGTCAAAATTTTGGCAACGAATTTGTCCCTAATCTATCAATCTTAGATTTGTTATTTTGTCAGGGAACACAATCCCTAGCAATTTTGAAATCATCGATAAAAGATTGAACAAACTCGTATAAAATTCTGTTTTCAGTACAATAGAACAAAAAGTATTTACTATATTGTAAGTACAAACATTTCACAAGTTTCGGATTAACAAAATTCGATTAAAGCAATAAAGAACCACTCTTCGCATGGAGGCAAAATTTTCAAACAGAGTAAAAGAGGTCATTTCCCTTGCTAGAGAGGAGTCTATCAGACTTGGGCATGATTACATCGGGACTGAACACCTCATTTTAGGAATGATTCGAGAAGGAGAAGGTATTGCACTCGAATTACTAAAAAAATGCGGTGTAGCGTTGGATGACCTTCGTGTAGCTATCGAACAAGCAACACAAGGTGCTGCCCGTTCTAACTACACCATTAGAAATAAGCAAGATATTCCACTCTCTCGTCAGGCGGAAAAAGTCCTTCGTGTTACTTATTTGGAAGCACGAATTTTTAAAACAAACCTTGTTGGCACTGAGCATTTGTTGATGGCTATTCTTAGAGATGAGGATAACTTAGGAAGACAAATCTTAGATAAGTTCAACATTCACTACGAACAAATTAAAGAGATGGTCGAATATCAATCTAACCCTAATATCAAGTCGGGGCCGTCTGATACTGACGACAACGACGAGGATGCAAGAATGTTTGCAAGTGGAGCAGGAAGCGGAGCAACTGCAAATAAAGGTGCTGAGAAATCAAAAACACCTGTGTTGGACAACTTTGGACGTGATTTGACAAAAATTGCGGAAGCTGGAAAGCTTGACCCAATTGTTGGGCGTGAGAAGGAAATTGAACGTGTTGCTCAAATTTTATCTCGTCGTAAGAAAAATAATCCAATCTTAATTGGTGAACCAGGGGTTGGTAAAACGGCTATCGCTGAAGGATTGGCTCTTCGTATTGTTCAGAAAAAAGTATCTCGTGTATTGTTCGGCAAACGTGTCGTAACACTTGATCTTGCTTCTTTAGTAGCAGGTACAAAATACCGAGGTCAGTTCGAAGAACGTATGAAGGCGGTAATGAATGAATTGGAAAAATCACCAGATGTAATTTTGTTCATCGACGAATTACATACCATTGTGGGTGCTGGTGGTGCGTCTGGTTCGTTGGATGCTTCAAATATGTTTAAGCCTGCTTTAGCTCGTGGCGACATCCAAGTTATTGGAGCTACAACCTTAGACGAATACCGTCAGTATATTGAGAAAGATGGAGCTTTGGCTCGTCGTTTCCAAACGGTTATGGTAGATGCTACTACGGTAGAAGAAACCATTGAAATCTTGAACAATATCAAAGATAAGTACGAGGAACATCACCACGTAACTTATACCGATGAGGCGATTGAACAGTCTGTTAAATTATCTGAACGTTACATTTCAGATCGTTTCTTACCAGATAAAGCGATTGACGTATTAGACGAAGTGGGAGCAAGAGTTCACATTTCGAATATTACAGTTCCAGAGGATATTATTCAATTGGAAGCGGCTATTGAAGGCATCAAACGTGATAAAAATGCGGTTGTGAAATCGCAGAAATACGAAGAAGCAGCTCAATTACGTGACCGTGAAAAACGTCTTTTAGAACAGTTAGAAAAAGCGAAAATTGACTGGGAAGAAGAAACGAAACGTCGTCGTTATACTGTAACCGAAGAAAGTGTTGCGGAGGTAATCGCTCAAATGACTGGTATTCCAGTGAATCGTGTGGCAGCCACGGAAGGACAAAAATTATTGAACATGCACGAAGAATTGCAAGGGAAAGTAATTGGTCAAGATCCAGCTATTACGAAATTGGTAAAGGCTATTCAACGTACTCGTGTAGGTTTGAAAGACCCTAAAAAACCAATCGGTTCATTCATTTTCTTAGGCCCTACGGGTGTCGGTAAAACAGAATTAGCAAAAGTACTTGCTACGTATTTGTTCGATAAAGAAGACGCTTTGATTCGTATTGATATGAGTGAGTACATGGAGAAATTCAGTGTATCTCGCTTAGTGGGAGCTCCTCCAGGATACGTTGGGTATGAAGAAGGTGGACAATTGACAGAAAAAATCCGTCGTAAACCGTATTCAGTAGTATTACTTGACGAAATTGAAAAAGCTCACCCAGATGTGTTCAATATCTTGTTGCAAGTATTGGATGATGGTATTTTGACAGATGGTTTAGGAAGAAGAGTTGATTTCCGTAACACGATTATCATCATGACTTCTAACATCGGTGCGAGAGATTTAAAAGATTTCGGAACGGGTATCGGTTTCTCTCCAAAAGCGAAAGCAGACGGGATTGATGAAGCAATGAAAGGAACGATTCAGAACGCTTTGAGAAAAGCATTCTCTCCTGAGTTCTTGAACCGTTTGGACGATGTAATTGTGTTTAACTCACTAGAAAGAGAGCACATTCACAAAATCATCGACTTGATGTTGAATAAATTGTTTGCTCGTATTTCATTGCTTGGTTATAAAGTTGAATTGACTGAAAAGGCAAAAGACTTTATTGCTGACAAAGGCTACGATCAACAATACGGAGCAAGACCATTGAACCGTGCGATTCAACGTTATTTGGAAGATCCAGTGGCGGAAGAAATCTTAAAAGGTGGTCTAGGCGAAGGCGATATTATCTTAGCAGATTATTCTGGTGAAGGTGATTCACTAACGATAACTAGAACAAATATAGAAGAAGTAAAAGAACAAGAATAAGTTCTTTTGAATATAATAAAAAGGCTAGTCGAGCAATCGACTAGCCTTTTTGTTTTGATCTTTTTACCAGTAAAATCTATAAATTGCTCGAAATGATTTTTTCCATCGTGGCAATCGACATATTTCCTTTTGCAATAATGTTTTTGTTTTTATCTAATACATAAATTGTGGGCGTATATTGGGCATCAAACTCTTGGTAAAAGCTAATATTTCCCGTTTTATCCATTACATTAATAAACGAACTAGCATTATAATTGCTGATAAATTCTTTCCAAGTTGTTTCGTTATTTCCGAAAATGGGAGCGAATACCTCAAGACCTTTGGCTTTATATTTTTTCAGTAAGTTTACCAGTTGTGGCGTATAATATTGACAATGTGAGCAGTCAGCCCCGTAGATATACAGCACGGTAATGTTGGCTTTTACATCGTGTAATTTTCGCTGTTGACCATCAACGTCGGTTAATCGTAATTCTGGGATTTTAGAGCCAATTAACAAGTGTGATAAAAAAGATACTCGTTCCCTTACTAATCTCACCGTTGTGGAGTCCCATAATTCCGGCTCTTCTACGTAGTGTTTTTGCATCAGGTTCACGAATACTGCATCATGTCCCATCGTTTTACTTACCTCAAAGTGATTGGTTAGCGTACTGGTAAGATATTTTCTCATCTCAGAGCCTTTTTTTGCTCGTCTGATAATATTTTCGGTAAGTATTTTTAAAGAGTCTGCTGGAAGGAAATCTAGTTCCATAAAATATTCATTCAATGGACGATAGACATAACTAGAACGGATAAAACGCTCGTCAGATAGGTCGATATTATCAAAATAATGATTCACATAAAACTTATTTTGCCACAGCGGATCATCTGTACCATCAGGTAGTTTTGTTGCAGGAGGTAACTCTTGTTGCATACTTGCTCGGATAACCTTTGATGCAAAAGAACCCTCGAATGCTTTTACAAATTTTTTCTGATACTGTCCTAATTCAAACTGTGTTTCCATTAGTTGATATTGAGAAACACTATCCGTTTTTGTACTTAACCCTTTGAGTTTAAGGGCTTCTTGATATATTTTTTTCTGATAGGCATAATAGAGATCATTTTCACGAGACCCTTTGAATTTCAAGGTATTAATCAGGTCATTCGGGTCGGCTTCTAAACTGAACACTTGTTCGCCAATCAAAATATCGAAACTTCGCCAGTTACCAATCATGATATTGTAAATACCTCCTTTAAGGGGCGTTGTTCCTTTAAAAACGACTTGGCCACCTGCATTAATTCTGCTAGAGTCTTGAATATAATTCTGGTTTTCGAAGTAATAACTGAGGTAGCAAGTAGAATCTTTAATGCCTTTGAATTTCGCTTCGATGTGATAACCCTGTCCAAACGATGAACCTAAAGCAAGGAAACTACAAAGGAATATAAGTATTGATTTGATCATTTTACAAAAAATATTTAAAGTTAGGCACTTAGTTTTAACACGCCTTGAATGGTTTTTATCGTTAAAACTGTTCAAAATTAAGGAAAATTATAGCATTCTTTACGAATTTATGATACTTATCCGAAAAAGAAAAAGAGTCTCCGAACAAACGAAGACTCTTTTTTGAAACGTGTCATACTTATCGTTGACTTGATAAATGATAATTTATGCAGTCTTTCGACTTAAATATTCTTATTTCCCTCTTTTACTGTGGAAGTTTAGGAAATCCTCGATTTGGTCAACAGGCAAACGTTTTGCAATGATTTTTTTCTCCTTGTCCAAGATATAGACAACGGGAGTTGCATATACATCAAACGTCCCTTTAAAGTCAGTATAATATTCTTCTTTGCCAGTGGTCGGATTTTTATGAATATCTATTCCATTGATTATTGGACCAAATTTGAATTCCTTGATAAATTTTTTCCATCTGTCAGTAGTTCTATCGACTGAAACCGCAACAATTTGGATATTTTTAGCCTTTAGCTTTTCTACTTGTTTAGCAAGTTTTGGAGCAGACTCACGGCAATGACCACATTCTGGATCGTAAATAAAGACTACCGTATATTCTCCTGGAATTGCATTCACAGAAACCTCTCTACCCAAGGTATCTGTCAAATACATTTCAGGGAAACGCTTTCCGATTAAAAGGGGTTTCAAAATAGCTACCCGCTCTTTCATTTTTCTAACAGTCGATGTATCCCAATTTTCGGGTTCTCCAATGTAGTATTTTTCAGCCATGTGTACGAAAGCACCGTCTGTACCTAACACTTTTGGATTTTCGTAGCTACTCGCAATTTTATAGACCGTGTAACGTCTTGTCTCTCTATTCTTTGTTTTAGACAATACCAAGTCTGCTTCTTTACTAATAGAATCAGGTTGTTGAATGGTTAAATCCTCAAAATAGCGTTCTAATTTTTTCTGCAAAAAAGGCGTACGAATCATGCGTTCGTCGCTTAAATCAATGTTATCCCAAAAGTGATTTTTGTAGTAATTATACTGGTACTGATACATGGCTGTTGTATCAGCTTTCGTTTTCAAAGCTCCTTTATAATCAGGAATTTCAGGTTCTTGTGATGCTTTTATTAATTTAGCTGCTAGTAAACCTTCATTTTGTTTAAGCCAATCTTGCTGCAATTTAGTCATTGCCGCTTGGAGTTGCTTTATTTTAGCTGCTGCTAGACTTGTTGGCCCCTGAATTCTGCGTTCCATATCAAGGACTTTAACTTCTTCAAATTTCGCAGACATTTCTTGCTGAAATTTAAAAAAGACTTCGTTTTCTTTAGAACCACTTACTTTCATCTTATTAATTAGATTGACTGTGTCGGTTTCGAACGAAAAACGCTGATTACCGATGACAATATCGAGGTATTTACCTTTAGGAAGTGACACCAAATAAAGACCTTCTGGTAGGTTTTTTTTCCCTTCAAACGTAAAGCTACCTGTTGCGTCAACTTGTGCTGTATCCTTAATAACTTGTTGATTATAACCGAAGTAATGGGCTAGTAGCACAGTGGTATCTTTCAACCCTTTAATTTTTCCTTTGATTAAAAATCCTTCTTGTGCTTGTACTGAATAGCTACAAAAAGTAGCCAATAACATGAATAAGAATCCTTTTTGTAAGTGGTACTTCATCTTGTTTTAATTAATTGTATCCTTCTCAGGAATGGTTTAAATTACTAACTAGTTGTTTAAAATGGTGTGATTTGACAAATTAACGAAAATTATGAAAATCTGGTATTCAAAGTTACACGAAGTAATTTGTTTTGAAAATTTTAGCACTGATAAAAACTATAATTTGGTCGTAAATAGGAGTGATAGAGAAATCCTGATTTTATTTTTTGATTGGAATTTCGCCTGTTTAATAGCAAGAAGTTAGCTCATTGTAACTCAATATTCTTAGTGCCTAAAAATGGAAGCGTTTGTCCTGAAGGTTTGACCTTTTGAAGAGGGGATTGATATATAGGTATGGAATAAGAATGTGGAATTATTTATTTACTAATATTTCTATATACAGAATGATGGACTATCCTGTTGATTGTCTTCTGATAACAGATGCACTATTAACTTATAACTTCTTGTTACGTACAATATTAGGTTAATAAAAAAAGCGACCTCTCGGAGGCCGCTTTTCAATTACTTGATTAAGTATTTTCCAGTACTTTCATCAACCATCACAATGGGTAATGATTTGTTTTTCTCGAAATAATCGTATCCAGGTTTTAACCACGACCAAAACTCAAGTAAGCTGCTATTGCTGCTATTTTCACTTTTCAAACGAGCGTAAGCATCGTCTGTCATTTTTGTTGGGAAAATATGAACAGGTATATCTTGTCCAGCCGATTTTGCTTTAATAGCCATGATGTATAACTCTTGAATCAATTCGTCACCAACAGGAATACATCCGATGGTTAAGCATGAACCATGGATAAAGATATTATCTCCTGGGTTGATAGGGTCTGCAAATTTCAAATCAGAGACATTCGGATAGCTCACTCTAAATGAGAGGTTATAATGACTGGCAGGGTTGAAGGCATCAACTGTGTAGAAGCCCTCTGGAGTCTGACGATCTCCTGAACGACGTTTAGGCCCTAACACACCTGAACTTGAACAACTTTCATATACCTTAACTAATGTAAAAGCGGTGCTTTTTTTATTTTTAGCCCATAGTTCAAGCTGTTTTTCCTTCTTGAAAATACGGATAAAAATATCAAAATCTTTCGAATCAATGTTTTTCGAGGCTAATAATTCATTGACATATTGTCCTTTGTCTTGAATTGCCTTTCTTACTCTCGGAAAACGACTTTGAGCAGTATAAAAACTAGTTGGATTATCTACAAAACTGGAAAGTAAGATAATACAAATGAGAAATGGAAATGTTTTTTTCATACAGTGTGAAATTGAGGGTTGAATACATGGTAAAGTTATCATTTTTCACGACTTTTGCCAATAATATTTTAATGAAATGGAACTTCAAGAATTTAAACGACTAATAAATCATTCAAACGAACCTGAGGGGTTAAATTCGCTTCTAATAGCCTTATGGTATGACGCTCGTGGAGATTGGGATGCTGCTCACAATATTGCCCAAGAGTATGAAGGCACTTCAGACTATGATCGCCTACACGCCTATTTACACCGAAAAGAAGGCGATACTTGGAATGCTGATTACTGGTATCGCAGGGCAAAAATAGCTACTTTTAAGGGGAGTTTAGACTCAGAATGGGACGCTTTGGCAAGCTATTATCTAGCAAAGTATTGATATAAGTTTTGTGCGTAAGTAAGGTCAATGGTTAGTATGATAATGTTTTTGAATTGGTAGTAATTGCCATCAAATCGACATTAGTCAGGTAAAAATTGCTTTTATCGTATTAAATATTCATTGGAATAGTAGCATCTAAGTATCAAGCTCAGAAGTAGAGGTTTAGTCGTTCTTAATTTGCTTACCTCAAATAATAATAGTTTGAATATAAATTATTAACTTTATAATTATGTCCGCTATTGGGTTCTAACTATATGAATGTTTTTTTTACGTCCTTACTGAAGCGTATCTATCTGAATCGTAAGGTTTTTTTGGTTTTGTTTTTTCTGTTTTTAGCTTTAACCTTCATTTCTCATTTAACGGTTGAGAAAAGTAGGTCAAGTGGAGGAGAGGACCATTATTTGTATGAAGTACAGACTAATGCACAAGAAGAAATTCAAAAATCTGATGAAGAACTAAAGAAAATTTCCCAACTATTATATGCTCACGATACTAATGAAGAGCTATCTTTCAGTGAGTTTAACATAGAAACGTCGTATCCCTTCTATATTTACAAAAAGAAAAAAATAATTTATTGGTCTGATTATCACTTTGTTCCAGAATTGAAAGATTATGAGAATGGAGAGAAGAAAATTTATCCAATTGAACAGTTCAATTCGAGGTTTATCGTAAATCGAAGAAGAGTTTTTGGAAATCCTGAAAGTTATGAAATTGTTTCTCTAATTTATCTTTATCGAGATTATAGTAGTAATGCAGGTTATCTGAAGGCAAATTATAACAATAAAATCTTTCCGACAGACCCTTCAAGTATTCAGATTAAAAAATCGCCTACCACACATTTAAATATTTATTCAGCAAAGCAAGATTTTTTATTTTCTGTTAGCCCAAGGCTTTCAGCAAGTTATCATATAACGGAGGTACATTTAATTACCTTCATCTTTGCATTTTGTGCATTATTATTATTGGTAGCCTTCTTAGCATCTCAAATTTGGCATTTTCACAGGGTTCACCGATACGATTACGCTTTTCTCCTTTTAGTTGCTTCATTAGTTCTCGGACGGACGCTAATGTTGTATTACGTCATTCCTTTTGCTTTCTGGGAATCGGATATTTTTAATTCAAAATTTTATGGGCCATCCCCATTTAATCCTTCCTTAGGCGATTTTGCTCTCAATCTGTTTGCCGTTGCTATCTCATTATTCTATTTGGTAAATTATTACTTCCGAATGAATATCTATTTAGCACTTATTAATTCAAGCGTATTTACTCGGCAGCTATTTGCGGTGATTATTGTTGTTTTGAGTTATGTGATTTTTAGCACTTCCTTTCAGCAATTGATTGATATTCATAGTGCTAAGTCATTATACATATACCGCTTTGATATTTCGCTTACCGTTGATTTCTTTAAGAAAGAAATGAAGTTGTGTTGTTTATTTATTTATGTGCTAATCTCATTTATATATTTCTCAGCAACGCATATTTGTATTAACATATTCATAAAGCTGTTTAGAAGAGATAAGCGTTCTGGTTGGGTATTTTTCATTTTTGCTTCGATTGTCGTTTTTTCAATTACCCTATTTTGGAAAGAATTAGATCCTGCTTTTTTAATTCTTCATGCCGCCTACTTTAGCCTTATTTACTGGCTGAATCTGCCTAGGTTTATCTATTTATTTCGTTATCAGACCTCCATTTATATTTTCATTTCTGCGCTCTTTTGTGCTGGATTTGCTACTTCTATTTTATACAATCAGTCGATTAAACGAGATTTTGAATTAAAGCATGATTTTGGTAATAAATATCTTGCTCCAAATGATGAAATCGGAGAATATATGTTGAGTACTTATAGAGACTTACTCAAACATAACGATGACATAATTGATATTTTTAAATTTGGTGCATTACCAAGAGAAGAGGTTTCTGATTTAGCATTAAGGCTCTTTGATGAAAAAATAGAATACTATTCTCATAAAAAGTCAAACAAGGTAGAAGTGAATGTGTTTGATCGCTATGGAAAACCTTTAGATAAATCTACAGGTGCGAAAAGTTATTCCTACTATACGCAACGTTATGCTACAAAAAAGAATCAAACAGAGCATCCAGACCTTTATTTTGTCAAGAATCCGAAAGAGGAATTAGAAATATTTTACCTCGAATTCATTAAGATTGAAGATGAACGTGGTATTGTTGGATATGTGATTTTAAAAGTGACTCCCGACACAACAGAAGGCTATGAGTTACCAGTTAGCGATGAGATTCAGCCAGAAATTTACTTGTTTAGTTATGCGATTTATGAGAATGGAAGCTTAATTAGTTTCGGGGGAGATGGTTTTAATTATGAAAAAGAACTGAAGCCCTCAATATTTAAGGATACTGCTTTGTACCAAACAGGGCTTGAAATTAATGGCGTAACCCATGTTGGGGTCAAGGTAGGAAACCGAACCATCGTTGTGTCGGGTGCTAAAATTACACCTTACTCTATTTTTACGAACTTTTCATTCCTGTTTTTGGTGTTGATGAGTTCAATTCTATTGATTATTGTTATCTATGCTTTCAGATATGGTGTTGCAAAAACCAATGTAAATTTTGCGACTCGTGTTCAGATTTATTTAAACGGCGCTTTTTTGCTTCCGCTTGTTTTAGTCGTAATTACAACTGCAACGATTGTTAGTGGTAAATTGGCCACGAATTTGGATTTATCTTTTATAAATCAAGCAGAAAGTATTGCCATAAGTCTTAAACCAGCTGTCAAGCTAGTCAACAAGGAAACCACAATGAGCGGCGATACCGTTTCAGTAATCATGGGAAATATCCATCAATATATTTCAATTTATGATTCCGATGGTATGTATGTTGGAGGAAATCGTCATTTGACTTATGAGCGTGGTATCTTCTCTAAATATATAAATCCAGCTGTTGTTTCCGAAATCATAGAAAAAAAGAAAAAAGGCGTTGCTATTAAAGAAACCTTAGGCAAACTTGAATTCACCACTTCGTATGTAGCCATAAAAGGAGATGATGGTAAATTATTACGGATTCTCTGTGTTCCTTTTTTCAGTGCAAAAACGTCTTTCAATTTGGAGATTTTGTCTGTTTTAGGGTCTTTACTGAGTGTGTTTAATGCTATTTTTATCATCTTGCTAATACTCTCATACTTTGCTGCTAACTCCCTCACGGTGCCACTTAGATTAATAACCAATAAGATTAAGAAAATTGACTTAGAGAAAAAGAATGAGGTCTTAACGTGGCGTTCGGAGGATGAAATTGGGGTACTTATTAGAGCATATAACGATATGCTTGTTAAACTGGAAGAATCCAAAAAAGCACTTGCAGACACGAATAAGCAATCTGCTTGGCAACAAATGGCGAAGCAAGTGGCTCATGAAATCAAAAATCCATTAACACCTATGAAGCTTTCGTTGCAACTATTGCAACATAAACTCTCACGTGGAGCAACCATTGATACAGAGCAGATTCGTAGCCAGATAGATTCACTAACATCCCAGATAGACAATCTATCTTATATCGCAAATTCTTTTTCAGACTTTGCAAGGTTGCCTATTCCTAAACAAGAGATATTTGATTTTATAGAAGTGGTAGATAAAATCATTGGCTTATATATTGAAGATAAAACGATTAGGTTGATTCGTGATATTTCGATGAAATCGGTCTATGTGAAAGGAGATATGCAGCTGACTGGTAATATCATCAAAAACCTGATTGTAAACGCTTTACAATCGATTCCGCCAAATAGATACCCCCGTATGATTATGGTGAGTGTTTCAAAAGGTATTGAAGCTATTACCTTTAGTGTAACCGATAATGGAGTCGGAATTCCTAAGGAAAACCAGAATAAAATCTTTATGATGGACTTTAGTACTAAGAAAGATGGTTCTGGTGTAGGATTAGCACTTGCTAAATGGGTAGTTGATAATGCTGAAGGAAGTATTTGGTTTGAAACTCGTGAAGATAAGGGAAGTACATTTTTCTTTACACTGCCTCTAGCGGACTAAATGTTTCATGTTAGTTGAGGTAACAAAAAAAACCCTCGAAGGTTAACTTCAAGGGCTTAATCCTTTGGGTTAGGATTAATATTTTATAGATTACTTAGGCAAACGAGTTGAACTTTCGTTCATCATTTGCACAGAGAATAAGTTACTGCCATAACCAGTCCTCTATGACATTACAAATCTACAAAATTCTACTCGAATTGAACTGATATTGGGAATGTTTTATACAGGGAATTACACAAGGCTAGAAATTAGCCAATAAGAGGGAGATATTGAATCTAAGTAGATTGAATATACTTTTTTTTAAGTAGATGAAAGTACGAAATTGTATTTTTCTACTTTCAATGTATTAACTTATCTATTGTTGTACGATTTTTTTGTACTATCTACATACAGCAAAATATAAAAAAATAAAGGCTCAGTGCATTGCTCTGAGCCTTTACGCAATCCGCCTAAGTAGTTATTGTTTGGGTTTTGCTCCCAATATCTTTTTACATTATTTCTAATGTAATCTTTACGAATTCATGACACAAATATAACACATTTATTTAAATTGTACTAGAATTGATATTTTTAGTAATATCAACTAGTACAATTTAAATGAGTGTTTTACAATTTTAAATTGTAAAATGCAGATGAAGTATATCCTTGTTAAAAAAGAAAAAACTTTACCTAAAATGAGTTCTTCTTAAAATGGCAGTTTCAAAGAAGAGATTTATGTATATAACACAAATTAAAATAAGTCATCATATAAAACAGCTTTGCATACGTTTGGATACCTACTTGATATATTGAACGTACCATGATTTGAAGCTGTTAAACAATTCTATCATTGCTACATATACTATATTGCAATAGCCGTGCCAAACTTTTTTTATAATCAGATTGTTAACCGTATTTTTTATAATTTATTATATTTTAAAATATAATTATCTGGTTACTAGTGTTTTATTTATTTTTATTTTTTTATAAAAAAAGAAAATAATACGGTTTTTAGAAAAAAATATGAATGACGAACCTATCCATACGTAAACCTTTGGTAAATAATTATCGTAAATACAGCGATAAATACCCTTGCATTTCTTTTTGGATTTTTTCAGCTTCTTCTGCGGCTTTTTCAGCAAAATCCGCTTCACTTGAAGCATAAATAATTCCTCTTGATGAATTTACTAAAAGACCACAAGTGGAATTCATACCGTATTTGGAAACTTCTTCCAAGCTTCCTCCCTGAGCTCCTACGCCAGGGACTAATAAAAAATGATTGGGAGCTAATTGACGTATTTGGGTAAGCATGGCTGCTTTGGTTGCTCCAACGACATACATTAATTGTTGATCCGTTGCCCATTCTTGAGAACGAACAAGCACTTCTTCAAATAGTTGACGTTCTCCGACTTGTAAGTTCTGGAAATCTTTGCTCCCAAGATTGGAAGTAAGAGCCAATAAGATTACCCATTTGTTTGGGAACTCAAGGAATGGAGTGACAGAATCTTCGCCCATATAGGGGGCAACCGTTACCGAATCGAATTCAAGTCCAGATGCTTTTTTGTCAAAGAAAGCTCTGGCATATAAACCAGAAGTATTGCCAATATCACCTCGTTTAGCATCCGCTATTGTAAAACAGTCATTTGGAATATATTCCAACGTTTTTTGAAGACTTTCCCAACCTTTTGC
Organism: Spirosomataceae bacterium; assembly: GCA_049241065.1. Taxonomy (GTDB): domain Bacteria; phylum Bacteroidota; class Bacteroidia; order Cytophagales; family Spirosomataceae; genus JALRIJ01. The sequence continues at coordinate 5,956 of JBMLRK010000098.1, read as the reverse complement.
TCCTAGTGCTTCATAAAAAGCAATATTGGGTTTATAGGCAACGGCATATTGTTTAGTTGCGTCTATAATTTGACGGTTAAATTCAAAAATTGGATCTTCATAGTCGAGAAGATGCTGTGGGATTTTTTGAATATCCGTGTCTAACCCAACACATAAATAGGATTGTTTTTGCTTGATTTGTTCAAAAAGTTGTTCTTTTGTCATGGTTAACATTTGTTGTAATAGCCCGAATGCTATTCTACTTAATTATCGTCCGTATTATCTGGTAAAAATGTGAGATAGCTCAAATTATCTTCGATGAACATTTCATTGGCTAAGTCTTGTAATTGAGAGGATGTAACCGTTTGCAGGTGTTGGAAAATACTTTCCAAGCTGTCGATTCTATTTATATCTAACAAACTCTTTGCCATCATCAGCATAAAGCTCATATTTCCCTCTTCTGACATGGCTAATTGTCCCATCAACTGCTCTTTCGTATGATGTAACTGAGTTTTTGAAAGTGCTTGTTCACGAAGCTTTTTTAACTCTTTATGAATTAGGTGCAGGCTTTTTTGTAATTGTTTTGGTTCGGTTGCAAAATAGATTCCCCAATAGCCCGTGTCTATAAAGGGGGTATAAGCTGCATCAATGGAATAAACGAGTCCATTTTTTTCACGAACAGCCAAGTTTAATCGAGAATTCATTCCAGGCCCGCCCAAAATATTGATTAAAGTAAAGAAAGGCAAGCGGTTAGCATCGGTTAAAGAATAAGCCGTTCGTCCGATGGCAACATGAGCCTGACTTATACTCTTGTCGATATTAACACGTTGCACCTCATAGTTGGTAGGGGCTACACGAATCAAGTTCGCTTTTTTATAAGGAATATCTCCCAAATATTTGGTGGCCATTTTCACCACTTTAGCGAAGGGAATATTACCAACCGAAGAAAAAATAATCCGTTCGGTATCCAGATTTTCGTGGATAAAATTGAATAAATCTTCTCTTGTAAAACCATTTACACTTTCTTGATTACCCAAAATATTTTTTCCGAGTTGATGATTGGCAAAAATGATTTCGTCAAAGTCATCTTGGATAGCATCTTCTGGCGAATCGACGTACATCGACATTTCTTCCAAAATTACACCTCTTTCCCGTTCAAGAGGTTTTTCTGGGAAAGTAGAATGAAACGTGATGTCAGCTAATAAATCGAGTGCCCTTTCGTAATGTGGGCTGAGTACAGAAGCGTGGAAACAGATTTTTTCCTTAGTGGTGTACGCATTAAGTTCGCCTCCAACATTTTCGAGACGGTTGATGATTTGTAATGAACTTCTTTTGTTTGTCCCCTTAAAAGCCATGTGTTCCCAGAAATGAGCAAGTCCTTGTTGATGGGCTTTTTCATCTCTGCTTCCCATATCTAGCATGATACCGATATGTGAAATGGCTGTGTGAGTTACTTGACGGTGTACGATGCGTATGCCGTTGGGCAATGTATATTCTTGAATTCCTTCCATTCTTTTTTTGAACCATCTATTAAGTATTATTTTCCCTAACTTTGCGGAGAATACCTTAAAAATGAATGATTATTCTAGTGTTGTATGCGTTAATGTGATGGTTTTTTTGACTACTCAGAGTTTATAACGACGAAAAACTACAACGTGCATCCTTGTTTACAACCTAGTATAACGTATTGAGTTGTTTTAAATAAGTCTGCAAAGTTACGCAGTATAGTGAAATAACTAAAATATTATAGCAATGTTTGTTTTGATAGAGGATAGGCATACTTGGATGATTTAAGCTTGAAAAAATAATAACGAAGAAACTTACATATTCATGAAAATTGGATTTGATGCCAAACGAGCATTTAATAATAATACAGGTTTAGGAAATTATAGTCGCTTTATCCTAGATGCCTTGCAAAGATATGTACCAGAATGGGACTATTTGGCTTATACTCCAAAAGTTGGTAAAATTAAATGGAATGAATCGGGTAATATTGCTGTTCGTACTCCTAAAAAAGGTTATTGGAGAGCTTTGTGGAGGACCTATTCGATTAGTAAGCAATTGAAGCAGGAAGGAGTGTCCATTTATCATGGATTAAGTAATGAATTACCTTTTGGTTTGAAAGCGAATGGAATCAAGTCGGTGGTTACCATTCATGATTTGATTTTTTTGCGGTATCCGAGTATGTATCCCTTCTTTGATCGGTTAATTTATCGAGTTAAGTTCAAATTGGCTTGTGCTATGGCCGACTGCATTGTGGCGGTTAGTGAACAAACAAAACGAGATATTGTGCAGTTTTATGGAACGAATCCCGCTAAAGTAAAAGTTATTTATCAAGATTGTGACGAGAGCTTTCACCGTGAATTTACTCCAGAAATTATTCAAAAGACCGTAAGTACGTATCAGGTATCAAAACCGTATATACTATGCGTTTCTACGTTTACAGAGCGTAAAAATCAGCTAACCTTAGTCAAAGCGTTTGCTTCTTGGAAGCAAGATGTTTATGAATTGGTATTGGTAGGTGGAAAAGGTAAGTATCAGAGTCAAATAGAGGATTATCTTAGTCAACATCAAATACAAGGTGTTCGGATAATTAATAACGTATCCTTTCAGGATTTGCCAGCCTTGTATCAAGGAGCTTCTTTATTTGTGTATCCTTCTGTTTTTGAAGGCTTTGGTATTCCTATTGTAGAGGCATTGCATAGCGGAATCCCTGTTGTAGCAGCCACTGGGTCTTGTTTAGAAGAAGCTGGAGGCGAAGCTTGTCTTTACGCAAATCCTTATGATGAAACTGACTTATTATCGAAAATGAGGTATTTATTAGAGCAGGAATCTGCCGCAGAAAAGCTAGAGCGTAGCAGGCAAGGCAAAATGTATGTAAAACGCTTTGCTGCTTCTCAAGTAGCTCTAAACTTGAAACAACTATTTATTAATATTTAGTAGTAAATCGGTATTGTTCATTTATTTTCTACATTTGGTATAATTTTTGTGGCTTACGAAGGAATCCTAGTAACTAGGATTCCTTTTTTTGTTTGAATTTTATTTTATGGGAAAAGTTATATAAAATCGACGTTTATCAATGATTTTACAATGTTGTATCTAATTCTATATCTCAATTGAATTGTTGGCTCGATTTATGTTCGAGATTTAAGTAGTTAAAAACTTGTTAATATAAATCCTTAGTAGTGTCACTTTAAAAATCTGTTCATTCTTCGATGTCCGCCTAAGACTCGTCTCTCAAAAGCAAACGCCTGTTTGAAAGAATGAACCCTAACGTTATTTTTTATGAAATTTTTTCTTTTTGTCACAAGACTTTGTCTTGCTGCGTCATTGGTGTGTTGCTTATTTTTGGCAACCGAACACACTCAAGCAAATCCTTATAGTGCTGATAACAAAGCCCTCACAGTTAAGTATTATGGTCGTGTAAGTCGTGGAACGAATGTATTCTTTGCGATCATTGCTGGCAATGAAATAAAAGAGGTAAAAGTTAAAGCAAATGGAAATGTAATAACGAGTTGCCAGATTGTAGCTAATAGGGGAGTTGCGTCGTTTACCTTTAAATTTAATGGTTCTAAAAAAATGACTTTTGTCGGTATCACCAAAAATGAACCTGTCGTTTTAGAAGGGGATTTAGTAGTAGGAAATGAGGGTGTTATCCCGACAGCGGCTACATTGACCTATAATCCGAATGCTCCTAGATATACACGTACTGACAAAAGTCCTGTTCCTGCGGAAGAGCGTAGAATCTTTATTGAGGACATCAAAGATGATGCTATCGCTTTGGCCAGAAGATATAACGTTCCTGCAAGTGTAATTGTAGGAATGGCGGTGTTAGAAAGTGGTTATGGGACAAGTAAAGTTGCCGTCAATGCGAACAATATTTTTGGATTGAAATATTGGGGCAAACCTAATAATGAGATTGCCTATCAATTAGTTGAACAACCTTATGAGGGTCATAAGCCGTGGAAAGATGCAACCCAGCGTACCGATAATTGGTATCGTAGGTTTAGTTCTCGTAGAGAATGTATCACCTTTATGGTTGAAGAATTGTTCTTGCATAAAACGGGTAAATGGAAAAACGATTATTCGTCGGCCACTAGAAAATACCAACAGAATATCGCTAATGGAGGGAACAAAGAGGCTGCAATCAGTGATTTTTTAACTGAAATTGTAAAGAGAGGATATACGGGTAAAAAAATTACGGGAGAAGGAGATTATCCATTAAGAGTAGTGAATGCTATTCGAAATAATAACTTACTTTACTTAGACTAGTGTTACTTTAATTGTTTTTAACGTAATAAAGGCTTTTGAGTTCAACTCAAAAGCCTTTATTATGGAATGGGTATTCTTAGTTTTGTGCTGCTAACAAGTATAAAACGGCCATCCGAGTAGCAACTCCATTTTCGACTTGGTCAAGAATAATGGAGTGATGAGAATCTGCTGCATCTGAACTTAATTCTACACCACGATTGATAGGGCCTGGGTGCATCAACACGATTTCTTTGTCTAGTTCATCTAGCATTCGTTTATTAATTCCGAAATAAAGCGAATATTCTCGAAGCGACGGAAAATACTTGATATGCTGGCGTTCTAATTGAATACGTAAGACATTGGCTACATCGCACCATGCTAAGGCTTCACGAACGTTGTGAGATACCTTTACACCTAATTCCGTAATGTAACGAGGAATTAACGTTGACGGGCCACAAAGCATTACTTCTGCTCCTTGTTTTTTGAGTGCAAAGATATTAGAAAGGGCAACTCTTGAGTGAAGGATGTCACCGATAATCGCTACTTTTTTTCCTACTAAATCTGTCCCTAAGCGTTCACGCATCGAGAACGAGTCTAATAAGGCTTGCGTTGGGTGTTCGTGTGTGCCGTCACCTGCATTGACAATATTGGCATTGATGTGTTTTGACAAGAAATGAGGTGCTCCTGGACTAGCATGACGCATCACAATCATATCTACTTTCATTGCCAAAATATTATTGACTGTATCCAGTAAGGTTTCTCCTTTTTTTACTGAACTTCCCGCTGCTGAAAAACTAAGAGTATCAGCCGATAAACGTTTTTCAGCCAATTCAAAGGAGAGACGTGTACGAGTTGAGTTTTCAAAAAATACATTGGCGATGGTAACATCACGCAATGAAGGCACTTTTTTGATAGGACGATTGATTACCTCCTTGAACTCCGTAGCCGTAGCCATGATGAGTTCAATATCGTCTGGAGTAAGGTCTTTTATGCCCAATAGATGTCGGGTACTTAGTTTTTGCATGTCTTGTTAGGCTAAAAATTAATTGGTCATTAACCAAATTCTGTCTTCTTCATGTCCTTGTTCTTTCCACTCGACAAGTACTTTTTCGGAGCTGATGGTATTTACCTTTTTTCCTACATAATCAGCAGTAACAGGAAGATCTCGGTTGTAGATTCGGTCAATTAATACACATAATTCAACCTTGTCGGGTCTTCCGAAGGCTGTCATGGCATCTAAAGCCGCACGCACCATTCGCCCAGTCGCTAATACATCATCAATCAAGATGACACTTTTTCCTTCAATTAAGAATGGAATTTTAGTAGCGTTAGGTTTTAGGGGTTCTCTACGACGAAAATCGTCTCGATAGAAAGTTGCATCTAGTTGACCAAGAGGAATGTTTTTTCCTGTGATATTCAGTAATTCCTGTTGGATTCGTTTGGCAAAAAAGATACCTCTAGGCTGTAAGCCTATGATAACAGAATTGGTAAAATCCTGATGGGTCTCTATCAATTCTTGACAGAGACGACTTATGGTGATCTCTAAGAGAGGGCTTGAAAGAATTAGTTTTCGTTGCATCGTTGCAAAGATAATAAATGATTTGCTAGTTTTAATAAGGTTTAGAAAGGTTTTCGAGTCGCATTGCAGACATATTTGTTCCCCATGTTATAGGATTTGACTGGTTGTGATGGTCTTTAATTTTATGCCTATTTCACAGCTTTCGAT
>JBMLRK010000097.1:0-1076 GCA_049241065.1 Spirosomataceae bacterium | reverse complement strand
AAAAGAATAAAGTAGTTTTGCTCTTACCCTACAATAACCACTAGGATGTTTCATATTTGCATTTCAAGCAAAAAAGAAATCATCTTTTAGCAATTGACCCCAATGATTTGAGGCTTAACTAAAAGATGATTTCTAACTAGACTAGCGGTTTGCTTTGCCTAATTCTTCAAAAAAGGTACAATACTAGCCCAACTAGCCGCAAAATTGTCGTTATGACATCCATGCCCTGTATTTGGAATGATACTGATTTGATGATTAGGAATAAATCTTGCAGCACTGACTACACGCTCCACAGGATTTCCGCCGTCTTTATCACCAGCCATTACCAAAACAGGACATTTTATTGTACTCAATAATTCTTTACTCACCGTAACATTGTTGTAACAATTGGCTACTTGTGTAAACAAATCTTCCACTCGGTTGGGCTCTGGCATCAATTTTAATTGTTGCTCCCAAAAAGGTTTATCCATTTCAATTGCCATTTTTGCTGTAAACTTAAATTCTCTTAGTCCTGGGCGAACTTCGCCTGCACCAATGACAATCATTTTCTTCACTCGTTCTGGATACATTGCTCCTAATCTGTAAGCCGAATATCCTCCATCGCTAAAACCAAGCACAATAACGCTGTCTTTGGTAACAGCATTGATAACCGTCATAGCATCGGTAGCTCTTTGCTCAAGGGTAAGCGGTTCTGTTCCTAATTCTGATTTACCATGTCCCCGAGTAGAAATCGCAATTACTTGAAAATTCTGTTTCAATTGGTCAATAAAATCAGCAAATTCAACGGTTGAGCCAAATAAACCTCCATGCAATAACACAATCGGTTGCCCTTTCCCGTACACCTCGTAATAGATTTTAGCATCCTTTGTTTGTACATAATGCCCTGCTTCTGGATTATTCCCATAGGGGATTTTGTTCACCACATTAGCAGGCTGGAACGCTCTTATTAGTGTTTGTTGTGCCTGAATGTCAGCACACATAAGCAGAAAAATTAGGACGGTAATAACTCTTGAAATCATCTTTATAAATGGTTAATTGTGTCTTAGTATCTATTCGTAATCATAAAATCCTTTTCC
>JBMLRK010000096.1:0-5986 GCA_049241065.1 Spirosomataceae bacterium | reverse complement strand
ATACCTAAAACCTCCTTCAAATATTTATTTGTTCAATCTGTTTATTTCTTCCAAAAAGCATAGTAAATTGGGAATTATCAGGTTTGATAGCCCTTTGGCCATCTTGCTTACTTCATCAAAAGGCTTGTCCTTTACTTAATCATTCATCATCAAACAAAAGCAATCGTTAAGACGTACATTTCGTCCTTATCGACTGCCTTAACATTTAATCGTATGTTAAACGAACAAGAAGTTCGCCAGGCTTTGCTGTTGGCAAAAAAACTTCAAGCTGCTGTTTTAGCGGACAAAGCATCTCAAACATTTGGTAAACGGCTACGTCCTTTACTCGAAAATCCCCACGACAAACCCTTTCTGATTCACTTGCTGGACGTTGCTTTCCGTTCTAATTCGTACCAAGCAACCGCCAATTTTGTGCGTAAACTCTTGGCTCAACACCAAGAAAGTTGGCATATTTTCAGCGGACTCGAACAGCAAATGATGAAGCTTTTCCAATGGATTGGCTACCGTTTTTCGGGCATTAGTATCCCGTTTATGCAACTTAAAATTTCACAAATTACGCAGTCGGTCGTTTTCGTGAAAGACAGTAGCAGTTTTGCTAAACTCAATAAAACACGTACTGCCGAAGATATTCGTCTGAATATCAACCTTATCGGAGAAGCCCTTTTGGGTGAAGAAGAAGCCCTTCATCGTTTAGATAATTATAAAAAATTATTAGACAGTTCCGACATTAACTATGTATCGGTAAAAATTTCGACCATCTATTCCCAAATTGATTCCTTGGCTTATGAGGCAACGCTCAACGATTTGGAAGTACGTTTAACCGAACTTTATGACAAATTGATGGAGGTTCATGCCAAAACAGGCATCTGGAAATTTATCAATTTGGACATGGAAGAATACCGTGACTTGTCGCTTACGGTAGATGTCTTCATGCGTACCTTGTCGAAACCTCAATTCAAAAATCTCCGTGCGGGGATTGTATTACAGGCTTATATTCCTGATACGTATCATTACCTTGAAATTTTACAAGACTTCGCCAAACAACGAGTGGCGGCAGGGGGAGCACCCATCAAAATTCGTATCGTAAAAGGGGCGAATATGGAAATGGAAAAGGTAGAATCATCCCTTTTCGGTTGGGAATTGGTGACGTACTCAGAGAAAATTGAGAGCGATGCCAATTACAAAAAAATGCTTCACAAAACGCTCACTCAGGAATCTTGCGAAAGCGTACATATAGGCGTTGCCTCGCATAATGTCTTTGATTTGGCTTATGCGATTTCGTTGGTGAAAGCCAACAAATTAGAAAAATGCGTTGATTTTGAAATGCTAGAAGGCATGGCGGGGCCATTAAGTCAGGCAATCTTGAAAGAGGGCGTGCAAGTGATTTTATATACGCCTTTGGTGGATAAAGACAATTTCATGAGTGCCATTGCTTATTTGGTACGCCGTCTGGACGAAGGAACTGCCAATGGTAATTTCTTGAAAGAAGGTTTTGAACTTGACCCTACTTCTAACAAATGGAATGACTTGGAAGGACAGTTTTTAAATTCTTTAGCCTTAGCAAGTACGGTTTCCAATGAGCAAAACAGAAAACAAAACCGTTTGGAAGAAACCTTTGTCATTCCACAAAAGGGATTTGACAACGTAGCGGATACCGACTGGGTATTAGCACCTAACCGTGAATGGGCAAATAACATCGTAGCTACTTGGGAAGATACAACCCAAATTCTAGGCAAATCCGTAGTTCCTGTTTCAATCGAAAAAGCAAATCGCCAGACGATTGAACAAGAGAATTTCAAGGGTATGATGCCTTGGAAATATGAACTAGCCGAAGCCGACGATTATCAATATGTGTTAGACGTTGCTCATGCTTCTTCTTGGCATGGAAAAACCGTAGAAGAACGTGCTACCTTACTGAAAAATGCGGCTTTATGTATGCAAAAAAGACGTGCAGACTTAATTGGCGTAGGCATGGCAGAAGTGGGCAAACTTATCAAAGAGCTTGACCCCGAAGTATCTGAGGCAATTGACTTTGCTAATTATTATGCCGAATCGGCACTTCAATGGACGGCAGAACCTAACCTTAGCTACCAAAAAGGAGGCGTAAACTTGGTATTACCGCCTTGGAATTTTCCGATTGCCATTGCCGCAGGGGGCGTATTAGCCTCATTAGCTGCGGGGAATGTCGTTATCCTAAAACCATCCATGAACGCAGCCGCTTGTGCCTACGTGATGTGTGAATGTCTTTGGGAAGGCGGTATCCCGAAAGATGCTTTGTACTTCTTACCTGCTGATGAAAGTTCGTTAGACAAGTTCTTGTCGGAAGGAAATGTATTTGATGCGGTTATCTTGACAGGCTCTACGCAAACGGCTCAGTTCTTATTGCAACGTAACCCAGACTTACACTTATTTGCCGAAACAGGGGGAAAAAACGTCACCATCGTAACTGCCCTTGCCGACCGTGAACAGGCGGTGAAAAATATCGTACAATCTGCTTTTGGAAATGCAGGACAAAAATGTTCGGCTACGTCTTTATTGATTCTTGAAAAAGAAGTGTTTGAAGACCCGTATTTCAAAAATCTGTTAGTCGATACCGTAACGAGTAAAAAAATTGGTACTCCTTGGGATTTGAAAGCGTCGGTAAGTAGCTTGTCTGTTCCGCCAAACGAACGCCTTCAAGAAGTGATTACGCAGTATGCCGACAAGTGGTTAATTAAACCGACTATCGACGGTTATACCATGACTTTAGGCGTACTTTGGGGCATCGACATCAACGACCCGATTTATACACAAGAGCTTTTTGGCCCTGTATTGGCAGTTATGCAAGCCAGCGATTTAACACACGCTTTGCAACTAGCCAACGGTACGCCGTATGGACTAACCTCTGGATTGGAGTCCTTAGACGAAGAAGAAATTGCCTACTGGAAAGCAACCATGAAAGCAGGTAATTTATACATCAACCGCTCAACAACAGGAGCTATTGTACAACGTCAACCATTTGGCGGTATCAAAGCATCTTGTTTTGGAGAAGGCATGAAAGCAGGTGGCCCTAACTACGTTGCTCAATTCTTGAAACCAAAGGTTAATTTGACGAATTCAACCGTAGGCAGTTTTGGAAAATGGGATAAAATCGCTTCTGTATTAAGTCCAGAAGATAAGCAGGCGTTTAGCTTTGCCCTGACAAATATTCCGAAAGCGTTTGAAAAGACGTTTGAAGAAGAAGTTGATTTTGCCCATATCCGTGGTCAGTACAACTTATTCCGCTACTTACTACCGACAAAAATTGTGTGTACCGTTGATGAAACCACTCCTGCCGTGGACATTGCGTTGGTAGCTTTGGTAGCAGAAACGCTATCGGTTGCCCTAGAATTGGTGAGCGACAAAGCCCTAGCAAACAAAGCCCTTTGGGAAAGTGTAGGAATCAAGGTAAAAACGCTTGCTTCGTGGAATGACTTAGCCGACCAATGGAGTCATGAAATCGTCTATCGTGTCTTGAACTACGATACCCTACCAAGCGACTTAATTAAAAATGCCCACCAACACGCCATTCACTTATACAGCGACACGCCACTAGCAGTAGGCAGAATCGAGTTATTGAATTACGTAACCGAACAAAGCATTTCCCACAACTATCACCGTTATGGTAATTTGATGGGCAAAGAAGTGATGTAGGTGATTTTGAGTGTTGGATTTTGAATTTTGGATTTCATCCCCGTGGCTAGTCTATGGGGATAAGCAACCTAGTCAACTTTGGGGGAGTTGACTAGGCTTGTTTTCTTGCTACTAATGGTGCTGGATTGAGATTCTGTTATTAGCTCGTACTTGATAGGAATGAGTAAAAATACCAAATGTTATTTAGTGAAAAGAATCTGTCTGGCAGATTTAACAAAGTCCACTGAAACGTTTGCTAGTATTGCTATTTTGTTATCGTCAAAGTCTGTTTGTTGCATTAGACTTACTACGAATTCATAAGATTTTCTTTCCTCTGCTTCTTTAATCTTTTTACTCTCCGCTTTTACCGATTCTGCATTACGAGCAATCAGAATCTCTAATGATGCTTTTTCATCAGGAGTCATTTTACGACTGTCCAACTCATCAATAGCGACTTTAAGCCAATCCTCGTCCCAAAACTTAGGAAATTGTATAGGATTAGTAAATGTATGAGTATGTATCGTTTTCATTGTAAATATCAGTTTTTGTAAATCTGTCTGACAATCAACTTCTTGCAACGTAAATTTATCTAATTCTACTGTAATAAACGTCATTTGGTCATCAAAAAGTTCACCTTGCTCATTTCGTAGGTTTGCAACAGTATGAAATTGAGGATAAGGTAAAATATCATTTGCCAGAATAGCTACACAATAGATTTTTGTCAGCGTTCCGTAGTCAAATTTTCCACGTTTTACCATCGCATTGAACTTGTGCAAAGCGTAAAATTTCATGCGTTGTACAAAATACGGTGCGTCGCCGTACTGCATTTCTACGATAAAATGATTATCATTTTCGTCTGTACAAGCTAAATCAAAAATACCACTACGTCCATCTTGAGTAATGCCTTCAAAGGTATTTTTGTCAAATTTCACCTCTTTGATTGGTATTGCTGACTTGATTAGTGCTTGCAAAGCCCTACGCAAAAATAGCGTATTCGCTTCATTGCCAAAAGTAGCCTTGAAGCCATAATCCGAGATTATCGGGATAAATATTTGGTCGTCTGTATATAATGCTTCCATGAAGCAAAGTTACTGATTTTAAAAACTTATAGGGATATATTTTAATAAACAGAATAATCAACTTTTGAAAAGTTGACTGTTCTTGTTTTTAGTTACTTTTCGTAATCAATACAATTTCGTAGGAAGATAAAGGGTATTGATTAGACTGAGCGCTTACTTGTTGCAATGGAGTAGCATCAAAAAGTCCCAAGCTAAACCCCGAGGTATTTACTGTTGTTCCTTGGGAAGCCGTTGTGTTTTCGTTATCAAAAAAAGTGAGGGTATCTCCCATACTTCTCTTGTCACACCTACTCGAAAACAACTCTAAGTGCTGTACCCCTGCTTTGCTTTTCACATCGAGATAAACCCGAATTCCATAGAGTCCAAAAGCAGTTGGATTCATCGTGCATCGCAAATCATCTATGTTAGTAACCTGAAAAGTATAGTTTTGCCCGTACAGCATTACCTCTTTTGCCTGACTTCCTTTTAAGGAAAACCGTGTAACCTCCTCCACAGGATTTACCTTTGTATTACAGGCTAATAACCCAATAGTCATTAAAAACAGACCTAACAAAAGCGAAGTTAAAATAGGATTTTTCATGTTGTCAATAAGTTAGCAGATTATCTTTTGCTGAAAGATACAGCTAGGGGCTGAAAGGTTGGAAGGGGATTGAAAATCTTATCTACTGTTACAGGATTGGAATCCCTTGATAGGAATCAAGCACTAATGGGCAATCTTAAATATTTCACCCATTCGTCATTTTTTTCTACGATAAATTTCTCACCCTTGTTACTTATTGTATTGATAGTTAAACCATTGTCAATTATACCTAATCTTTTATGTTTATATGCTTCTCTTATTTCCAATAATGGTATTGACAATTCGTGGACTTGAATATTTATCTTATGTGATTTAAAAACTAACCGCTGATTGGTTAGAAACAAGACTCCCCCTACTACCTCAGGTCCTTTAAAATGATTTGCAGGAGTTTGTAGTTTAATTATTTCATGATCGTTTAAATCAATTGAACTTATCTCGTCAACATCCTTAGATTTCTTAAACAAACCTGCTGTTAAACCAAATATAAATCCATTAAGTAGTCCTGTTAAAACGGAAACTCCTATTGCTAACAATATATTTTTCGTAGTCCACTTTTCAATTGCCATAAAGTTTTGGACTAGATAAAACACGGTCATTATTGCCCAAAAAATTATTACGGAGTTTTTATTAAATTTTTTCATTGTTTTTTTAGAGTGTTATGTTAAAATAGTTATCT
>JBMLRK010000095.1:11455-14430 GCA_049241065.1 Spirosomataceae bacterium | reverse complement strand
TGACCTGACATCGGTTCATGTCGAGCCCTAACCCAGAACTCTGGGTCTGTTTCTTTAGAGTCTTCGGCTGTTTCAGATGGAATATCATAAAAACTCAAGTCTTTAGGCTTATTTACCACAAAATCCTTGTTCGAAATATACATTTTCAAAAGCATACCCGCAGACCCTTTCGATACTTCGGCTAAATCGACTAAGAAACGTACCTTAGATGGCAACCATGCTCCATCCGAAGTCTGCTCTAATTCTTGGGAAATCTTGATTTTATCAATGAAGTTGATATTCGCTTCTTTGCCTACCGTTGCATCAATTTGCACTAAGGCATAAGAAGCAGTGTCAATGTAAGCCTTCCCGACAAAAACTAAGTCTTTATCATTCTTAGGGTCGAACTCTAGTCCATAACAAAAATGCCCATCTACATCTACTGTATCTGCCAAATACCATTTGTAAGTACCTTTCCAGTTATCACCAATTGGCGAGATGATGTCTTTTCCAACAAAGGGAACAAAGTTGTCATAGAAGTTATAATTAGCAAACAAATTCCCACCAACCAACTGAGAAACAAATCCACCCTCTTTTACCCCAACACCTTTTACGTTATTTTTCAAAATCATCTCCTTCTTACGAGTAGGACTTTCACGATAGTAGAATTTTGAAATTGTTTCAGAAATAAACGTAGGAATAACCGCCTTTCCGTCTTCTCCTGCTAGTTTTTCAAATTTTGCAATAGCACCTTCTATTTGCTTCATTACTTTCCGTTTTTTGAATTTATCGGAAATGTTATCCACATCTAGCTCCATTTTTGAATACGAATCATACTCATAAGCATTCAAACGCTTACGGTCGTTCTTTTCAACATTTTCTCGGACTTTACGTAAAATCTTAAACGCAGGATTTTCGCCAGAATACACGACCACTTCATCTAACGACTTAGCCTCTCCTTGAAGTTGAAAATCAATTACTTGTGTTTTTGCAGTTTTATCCAGTAGTTTTACACGAGTTTTGTAGCCTACAGAACTCACAAAAATGCTGTCGCCAATTACTTTAGCTTTAAGGGTAAATAACCCCTCAAAGTTTGTTTGTGTACCCACATTTAGGCCTTTAATACCCACCGTTGCGAAAGGTAAGGGGTCACCGTTTTTGGCATCTGTTACACGCCCAGTAACAACATACTGAGCTTGTACGGTATAAGTTACAAAAGCCAATAAAGCGATTGTGAGTACTTTAATAAAATGATTATAATTCATATTTTACACAAATGAGTAGCTATCAATACTGAAAAGCAATAAGAAGACAAATGTAGTATTTTAACTAACAGGTTTTTATTGGGGTACAATTAATATCGGTCAAGTATATCAATCATATTCTAAAGACATTTTTATCATTCTTTTCCCCTACTCTATACCTATCCTAGGTATGCAATTAATTTCTGAAATGCTCTACCTCTGTGAGAAATCTGACCTTTTTCCTCCATGCTCATTTCTGCAAAGGTTCTATCATAACCATTCGGAATAAAAATTGGATCATATCCAAAACCTTCTGTCCCTTTTAGTTCTTCAATAATTGTTCCTTCTACAATTCCTTCAAACTGTGTCATTACTCCTGCTTGAATTAGCGTAATCACCGTTCTAAATTGAGCATTTCTATTCGTTTTACCTTCTAATTTGGATAACAACAAAGCCATGTTATCAGTTGAATTACGATGTTCTCCTGCATAGCGAGCAGAGTAAACCCCAGGTTCACCCGATAGTGCTTCCACTTCTAAACCTGTATCATCTGCAAAACAATTGATTTGATAGTTATCGAAAACATATTGAGCTTTTTGAAGTGAGTTAGCTTCTAGGGTTGTACCTGTTTCGGCCAATTCTTCCTCACAGCCAATTGCTTTAAGGCTTAAAAGCTCAAAACTTGCCCCTAATTGTGCTTGAATCTCTGCAACTTTATGAGCATTATTTGTTGCGAAGCATAATTTCATCATTTGATTAAAAGTTTAAATTCAAAAAGCCTTCTCATTTAAGAAAAGGCTTTTTGACTAAAAAGAGTTTCGTTTTTTATTTAATAGCAGTTACCTCTACTTCAAAAAGTAGCGGCGAACTCGGTGGAATCGAATAATATCCCGTACTCGAATTGAGTGCTCCTTTTGTACCATAAGCAATCGAAGAAGGCATCAACAACAAGGCTTTTTCACCAAGTTTCATTTTCAAAACACCTTCTTCAAAACCTTTAATAAGTGTACCACTTCCTGCAACGTAGGTAAACGAGCCTGAATCAAATACAGGCGTATAATAAGTTGCATTAGTAGTTGCATTTACTTTTCTTACAGCATATAATAAGCTACCTGTATATTTAACGGTTATATTTTTGCCAGTTACGACAGCCGTATCTTGCTTTGGTTTCTCTACTGTTTTGAAAAACTTTAAGCCCGAATCTGTTGTGGTAAATGCTGTTGTTGGATAGTTTTTAGCAATATAACTAGCCATTAACTCGTCTGCATTTTGAATAGATTTCAACGAAATATCTAAACGTACTGGCTCAGACATCGTAGAAAGTTGAGCAAACAAAAAAGTTGCACTACTGCCCACTTTTAGTTTTGAAATAACATAATCTAACAAAGTGTTATTTACATTATAAGGTAAACTCATTACAGCAGCACTATCCACAATAGAGCCATCACTTAACTTAGAGAAGGTATAGCTAACCGTTGCAATTTCAGCGGTATTGGCAGTTCGAGCAGTGCTTGACGCATTGCTAATAGTATAATAAACGCCTTCCGTGCTTGTTTCTGTTTGCATCGAAAGCCCTTTCGTCTGAATGTATTTTTCAGTTGTGGCTACATTTGCCTTAAATTGTGCATCCGAACCTGAATCTACATTAGAGACACATGAGGACATCCAAACAAGAAAACAGCAGGCTAATAAATATGAGAGTTTTTTCATTTTCGACTATTTGTCTTTAAAGTCTATAATTTCAAGGTCAAA
>JBMLRK010000095.1:0-11355 GCA_049241065.1 Spirosomataceae bacterium | reverse complement strand
GAATCCTTTTCTGTCCCATCGGTATTTTTGCCATAGTTAGAGTCAAACTTTGTCCCATTTAACAAGTATCCTGTATATTTCACCTTTGCTATTTTGCCAGAAGCTGGATAATCTCCTGTGCCTTCTGTGGTTCTGAAATAACGAATTCCAAAATCTACTTTTTCAGTAAGTGTATATTTCAATTTATTGATAATCGTATCACGTACATAGCGGTCAATATCAGCTTCTTCACTAGAGGTATAATAATACGTGATGTCAATACGAAGCGGTGAGTTTGCTGGGATATTTTGTAGCGAAAATGCTTGGCTTCCTCCTGCTAATTCAGACGAAATGATAAAAGTTGCTTGTTCTCCTTCCTTCATTAAAGGAATTAGTTTTTTGAACAATATAGGGGAAGCTACTGAATAAACAAATTTATATGGATTCGCCTTCGTCGAACTATCAACTTTCGTACCATCTAAAAGTGAAATAACGTACTGTAAACGAATGGTATCGGCACTAACGCAGGTACGTCCATCAGCTTTAGCTTTCGTGATGGTATAATACAAACCTGTTCCCGACTGTGTCATGGTCAGGTTTTTACTTTTAATGTAAGCCTGAATTGCGGCTTCATTTTGAGTAGTTACTAACCCTTCTTCAAAAGTCACCTTTGAAAGACAAGCACTTAGCAATCCTACGACACCAAGTAAGCCAAAAAATTTAAATAAGTTGTATTTATTCATTGAGTTTCTACAGTTGATTATTTCAAAACGCAATTTACAACTGTGTATTATTAAATGCTGTGTTAAAAACTGTTAATTTGTCTAAGCTAAGCCCTTTTGATACAAAAAGGTGTTGAGATACAGGATTTAAGCCCTATCTCAACACCTTTTCGTGGTATGCTTACAGATTAATGAGCGTGTCCATGTTCGTCCATTCCCATTCCGCCCATCGCTGGGTTGCCACCTGCTTTGAAATCAAGAATTTCAACTTCAAATACCAATACAGAGTTTCCTGGGATTGGTCCTTGTGCTGCTTCACCATAACCGATTGCAGGAGGAATGATAAAGGTTCCTTTACCACCTTTTTTCATTAATGTCAATGCCTCGTTAAAACCAGGAATCATTTGACCAATTGGCATATCTACAGGTTGCTTGCTTTCGTCAAATACTTTACCGTCTAAGAACGTTCCTTTGTACATACATTTACATACATCACCTGCTTTTGGACTAGCACCTGCACCTGGTTGGCTGATTGCATAAAATAAACCTGATGCAGTTTTTTTGAATGCAACACCAGATTTCTTCACGAAAGCCTCGATTAACGCAGGGATTTGAGCCTTACGACCATCTGCATCTACTTTATCTTTAGCAGCTTTAGCAGCCATTTCTTTTTCAAATTCTGCTTTAGACTGTACTTTCACAATCTTCACAGAGTATTTCAAATCTGTTCCTTTTTTGATAAATGGAGGCAATTGACCACCACCTTTAGCTAATGAATCCACTGGTACGTGAATGGTTGCACTATCACCCAAAGCTAACAAACGAAGACCATCTTCAAAACTACCTTTAAAGCCCATTCCGCCTTTTGGCTGAATCATGGCACGAGCAGGATTATCGGCAGGTGATTCTTGAAGTAATGAATCGGCTGCATTATAAATTTTAGCGGTAAAAGTAACGATGTCTCCATCTTTTAATTTCTTCGCTTTGTCGTCATGGTTATGAAACTGAATTTTAACGCCCTCAACTACCTCTGTACGATTTTTGTTACACGCAACTACCATACTGGCAGCAAGTAATACTCCGCTAATTCTTTTAAGCATTTTTCTTAGTTTTTTA
The DNA here is from genome assembly GCA_049241065.1 of Spirosomataceae bacterium. Taxonomy (GTDB): domain Bacteria; phylum Bacteroidota; class Bacteroidia; order Cytophagales; family Spirosomataceae; genus JALRIJ01. The sequence goes on along the minus strand of JBMLRK010000095.1, from coordinate 9,538 downwards.
TTAGTTTTATTCTTTATTAAGTCAATTTCCTTATTATTATTGTGTCTTACTCCCCAAATTCAAGTTGTACTTAATTGGGTACTGCCAATAATTCATCTTTGTAAGAAGGCAAAATTGACAATAATTTATCAATTGTTGCTTGTAGTCCAATGCCTACAGTCTTTGCTCCTGAGGCATTTTTATGCCCTCCCCCATTGAAATGAGCCGAAGCCAAACGATTTACGGGGAACTCTTCCACCGAACGGAACGACATTTTTACGGCATCAGGTCTTTCAACAATAATTACCGACATGACAATACCGTCAATTTGTAACCCATAATTAACAATTCCTTCTGTATCTCCCGTTTGAGAATGGAAGCGTTTTTGTTCTTCAGCAGTAATGACGAAGTATGCAACACGATACTCAGGCAAAACTACCATTTTTTCGCCTAAAATATATCCTAGGAATCGTAACCTTTCGAAAGAAGTGCAATCATAGACTCTACGGTGTACCAAATTGGTATTTACGCCAAGTTCCATAATATCCGCAACAATTCTATGGACTGCTGGAGTGGTACATGGATGTCTGAACGACCCCGTATCTGTCATAAGCCCTGCATAGAGACATTCTCCAATAGCTACATCCAATAAGTCTTTATCTCCTAGCAATTCAATTAATTGAAAAATCAACTGAGCGGTTGCGGCTGCATTGGTGTCGTGGTAAACAAATTCCGCAAAACTTTCTGGAAAAGTATGGTGGTCTATCATCACTTTGACCGCCTTCGATGCACGCACAGGTTGTGCCATTGCCTCAATGCGATCCATCACAGAGAAGTCTAAACAAAAAATAACATCTGCATCAGCAATAATTTGCTGTGTTTTTTTTTGATTACGATAATCTTCGTAGTTGACAACGTCTTCATTACCTGGCATCCAAGCGATAAATTTTGGATAGTCAGATGGGGTAATTACCGTAACATGATGACCTTTCTTCTTTAAATATCCAGATAAACCTAAGGATGAACCAAGTGCATCTGCATCAGGTTTGTAGTGAGTCGTAATGACAATATTTTTCGGACTACTAATGAGTTCCCGAAAGGCATCAAGATTTTGCATGATAGTCCTGTTGTTAACAAAAATAAAACGTTGCGATTGAATGATTTGATTTACCCTATAACATCTTACTGTTGTTGAAGATTGCTTAAAATATCAAATCACTAAAAATCAAGCAATTAATTCATAAACACGAAGCCTTTGACCTTATATTTCAGCTATTGTCAACGCTCTAAAGATACAAAGTTAGCCAATAGTTTACAGTTTATAATTTATCACCTCAACATTTTTGCGGAAACAATGGTTCGTAGCCCCCAAAACAGCACGATTCTATCCTCAAAAACGTTGGAAGTTAGACCTTTGAATAGTACATTTACAATCAAGATTACATTATAACCTACATACATAACATGACTACCAATAGAACATTTACGATGATTAAACCCGATGCAGTAGCAGACGGAAACATCGGAGCAATTATTGCCATGATTGAAGAAGCAGGATTCAGAGTAGTAGCAATGAAGAAAGCTTTATTAACACCAAGTTTGGCTGGAAAATTTTACGAAGTACACGCTGAGAGACCTTTTTACAACGATTTATGTGCCTATATGTCTTCAGGGCCAATTGTACCAATGATTTTGGAAAAAGATAACGCTGTTGCTGATTTCCGTGCGTTAATTGGAGCGACTGACCCAAGTAAGGCTGAAGAAGGCACAATCAGAAAACGTTTTGCCAAATCAATGACTGCCAACGCAATTCATGGTTCAGATTCAGACGAGAACGCTACTATTGAAGGCTCATTCTTTTTTGCTTCTACTGAACAGTTCTAAATTTTATTGCTTCCATTGAATAAAAAATCCCTGCACCAATACAACGATGCAGGGATTTTTTATTTGAATGCTTTTTTAAGATTCATTCGCATAATGTCTCTTGGCGAAAGTCCTTTTTTGCTCTTCATCCACCACAAATACCCAACGACCACAACGGCTAAATATGGAGAAACCAACAAGTATAAAATACCCGTATTCAAATTGGAAGCAATTTGACTTCTACCATTTGAAACCGTACTTTCTACCGTCATCCGACACATAGCACATTGGGCAAAAGGAACTAATTTCGTTAGCAGTATCAATACTGCAGTTATTAATAGCTTTTTCATTTGTTGAAATTTTATGCGTAATAAGGTGCAATCATTAGATAAACAATAACGCCCGTAACCGATACATAAAGCCAAAGTGGAAATGTCCACTTTACAATTTTCTTGTGTGCCTCAATTTGGTTGCTTAACGCAAAATATACCGCTCTTAATACAAACCATACAACACCTACTGACAGTAGAATATGGCTCACAAGGAGGAAATAATAAACACCTCTCAGAACACCTTCACCTCCATACGGAGTATTTGGGTTTGAAATATGGTACAAAATATATAGTACCAAAAATAATGCCCCCTGAGCAAATGAAAGCATCATCATTTGTCTATGCTTCTGAATATCTTTGTTCTTAATAAAGATAAAACCTGCAATTAGCGTAATGGACGTTGTTGTATTCAATAAGCCAATTACGTGAGGAAGCACCTTTGTCCAAGTACCCAAATCTATTTTTTGGCGAATTCCAATTAACAGGGCCACTGCTAACGGAATCGCTAATGATAAGATGGTTACTAACTTATCATTTTTAGCGTTTTTTTCAATTGAAAATGAAGCCATACGATCAAATTTTAGTTTCCTGTTTCGTAAATTTTTCGAAGAACTCGAATTTCAAGAATTAAGCGATCAACATCTTTTTTATCAGTCCCATCGTAAAAGCCTCGAATATACCCTTCTTTATCTACCAATATTAACTTCTCTGAGTGGATAAATGTTTCATTGGGCGACTTAATTGCTTTATCATAATCAGAAGCATCAGCTACAGGAATATAATAACCTTTTATCGCCAAGGGATAAATTTGCTCTCTTGTACCCGTCATAAAGTGCCATTTCCCTGCCACTGCATCGTATTCTTTAGCATATTGTTTCAACTTTTCTGGTGTATCATTGGAAGGATCAACCGAAAAGGATACAATCTGAATATCCTCGTTATTCACAAAAACGTCCTGAAGTCGTGTTAATTCAGAAGACATTTTAGGACAAATTGATTCACAACGAGTAAAGAAGAAATCAGCTACGTAAATCTTACCTTTTAACGAACTACTTGAAAAAGGACGAGCATTTTCATCCGTCAACGTCCAAGCTGGAATGGTATGAAACACCGTATCCATTTCTGGTTCATCCCACTTAGGATTCGGATTCTTTGTTAGTTTCACCTCTCCAGAAGTCGAGTCTATGACAGGAATCATCTTAGGAAGTTTATAATGGTTTTCACCAACTCCCTTTAGGAATAAATAAAATAAAGCTGGAATTGCTAATACAGCGATTAGAATTCCAGCTTTGATATTTTTTTGCATAACGGTATCGTTTGATGCGTTTATCTTAAATCAAACTCCAATTATCTGCCGATGTATAAGTGGCTTCCTTCGTAAAAAAGAGCGATTAATAACCAGCATACAAAAACAACAGGAAGTAATAAAGACCAAATAAGCGTCTTAACTTCGTGTTTTAAGTGCATGAATTCACCAACAATATAGAATGCTTTAACCAAAGTCATACCTACATAGATAGCAACTCTCAAGCCATTAGCTGGCATTGTGAATGCGATTAAGAACTCGATTGCTGTTAAGATGCAAAGGATGTAAAAAGTTTTCCAGATTGGACCTGTCTGAGCAGGAGCAATTACCTGTTCTTCCGTTTCGTGTGAATGTGCGTGTGAAGCCATTATTTTAATTTGATAATTTAAAAATTAGCTAATTAAAGGTATTGAATAATGAACTTATCCAATACCTTCATTTAATATTTTTGTGTTCTCTTAAACTAAGTAGAAGAATGTAAATACGAATACCCACACTAAATCTACAAAGTGCCAGTAAAGACCTACTTTTTCAACCATTTCGTAATGTCCACGACGTTGGTACAATCCAGTGGCTGTGTTAAAGAAAATCAAGATATTTAAAATCACACCAGAGAACACGTGTGTTCCGTGGAAACCTGTGATAAAGAAAAACAAGTCAGCAAATGCAGGAGGGCCATAAGGGTTACGAGTAAGATTTGCTCCCTCAATTGGATTTCCAAGTGCATCTTTAGCCGCTAAAGCTAAATCATGAGGACCAGCGATAAAGTGAGACCATTCCCAAGCTTGAGAGCCTAAGAAAGTAAAACCACCAACGATTGTCCAAAGCATCCATTTTTCAACAGCAGCACGGTCATTTCTGTGACCTGCTTCTACAGCAAGTACCATTGTTACCGAACTAAAAATCAAAATAAACGTCATGATACCCACAAAAACTAAAGGAGCGTGACCATGATAAAACGGCATTGCTGCGAATACTTCTTCAGGAATTGGCCAGTGACCAGTAGAGAAGAAAAACGCCTCATGTGCGCCTTCCCATGCTTTTTGACTATAACGAATCGTACCGTAAGTAATCAATAAAGCTGAAAAAGAAAAAGTATCTGATAGTAAGAAAAACCACATCATTAGTTTTCCATAACTAGCGTTCAAAGGTTTTGAACCACCCGCCCACGTCATTTTCTCAGGAACAGCTGGTGCTGCGTGAATTGAAGACATTTCTTTAATTTTTGGTTAAAAAATACAAATAATCATTAAAGGTAAAATATATCTATTTTCTTATCGATTAATAAACAAGAAAAAGAATAAATACAACCACAATATATCCAAAAAGTGCCAATAAGTAGCACATAGCTGAATTCTAGTTAAACTTTTGGCATTAATCGAAAGACGGAATGCTGATACTAACGAAACCAATAAAACGACTAATCCAGAAATAATGTGTAATCCGTGAATCCCAACAAACACATAAATCCAAGAGGATGCAACATCCGACCCTGAGAAATGCAGTTGATTTTGAACTAAGTCGGCAAAGCCCCACCATTGCATTATTAAAAAAGCAATTCCAAATGCAAAAGTAATAGAAATTGCTATTCTCAGTGTATTGAAATTATCTTTTTTTGCTGCTAAAACGGCAATGTGCATAAAAATACTACTTACTATTAATATCGCAGTAGAGTACATGAATATACTTGGTAATTCAAACTCATGCCAGTTACCTTCTGCTTTTCTCACTAAGTAACCCGAAGTCCACCCTGCAAACATCATCGCAATTGAGACGATGGCAAGCCAAAGCATAAACTTTTGAGGATTTACAGAAAGTTGTTTTGCTGGTTCTTCACTCAAATCAATATTTTGCAAATGTTCCTGTGTCATAATGTTTTGTTTCTTAAATTAAAGTTTATCCATCAAAAAGGCGATTTGTAATACTGGTAAGTATAAAAACGAACCGAACATCATCATTAATGCCGCCTTATCAGTAGGTTTTAACATTAGATAAAATGTTTGAGATAAGAACATTACACTTACTAATACAGCAACCATTGCCGAAACCTCACCTGTCATGTGCAATAAATGCGGGACAAACGCACATGGAACAAGGAAGATTGTATAAATCATAATTGTAATTGCAGTACGAAGATCTTTATGTCCATTGTTGGGTAACATTTTAAAACCTGCACGGCAATAATCTTCATCAGCTACCCAAGCAATCGCCCAAAAGTGAGGGAACTGCCAGAAAAACTGAATTGCAAACAATATACCAGGTTCTAAACCAAACGAATTGGTAGCCGCTAACCAGCCAATCATTGGAGGAAATGCACCAGGAAATGCACCTACAAGTACAGATATAGGCCCTACTCGCTTCAACGGAGTATAAACAAAACCATACAGTAGAAATGAGACTACTCCCAACACACCTGCTTTGTAGTTGAATTCAAAGAACAAAATATAGGTTGAAATTATAAAAAGAATTAAGCAAAACAATTGTGCCTCTTTCACAGTTAACCTTCCAGTTGGTAATGGACGGTTCTGTGTTCTTTTCATAAGTTTATCCAAATCCTTTTCTATGATTTGGTTTACAATATTAGCTGCACCAGTTATTAAGAAACCTGCTAAGCTAATGAGTGTTAATCGTTCCCAATTAATGGTTTCTACCGCTAATGAATAGCCAAAAGCACCAGAAAAAGCAACGAGTGCCGAAAGTCTAAATTTAAGAAGCTCATAATAAGCCTTTATTTTCCCAGCCACACTTATCGAAATATTATTATCAGTTGTAATCATGATTTACTCTTACAATTTAATTGTTTACTCTTTTAAAAACTGTATCTGAATTTAGAAGTAGCAAGACTATAAACTGTATTCCTAACGAAATGATAGCTAGTGTAAGATGTAAAGGCTGTAAAAATGCTGGCACACCAAAATAAGCCATCAAAGCCCCACTTAAAATTTCAATTATAACTAAACCAACTAATGCAATCATAAACTTATAAACTATGCCTTGCTGTTGGATACTCTTTTTCAACGTCAAAATTAAATGTACGTTCAATCCAAATATAACTAATGAAAATGAACGGTGAATATAAAAGGACAGTCCTAATTGCTCAATCCAAGTATATCGATCATATCCAAAAACTGGATTTGCAACAATACTGTCAATAGCTTCACGAACTTGTGTTCCTAATAACACCTGTAACGTGGAACAAACTAACACAAAAATAACAATACGAGTAACTTTCACTCGATTAATAACATCTTCTACCTTTACCACCTCCGACCACGCTCTTGCAATGGCATATAATAAAACAAATACTACCAAAATTGCCAGCATCATGTGTGCCGTAACAACTCCAGGTTTCAAAAATGAATCTACTACAAACTTTCCTAAAACGGCATTCGCACCGATTAATAATACTGATAATAACGAAAGCCAAACTAACATTCTGTCTTTCTTCCAATATGCAAAGGATGCCAAAAAGACAGCAAATACTAAAACTCCAGTAAAAGCACCTAGTAAACGATTGATGTATTCAATCCACGTTTTTACTGGGTTAAAAACAACTTCTCCGTGTAACTTTTCCGCATAAATTTCTTGATAATTGGCAGGAAGTTCAGAAACTTCTGTTGGTGGAATATACCTTCCAAAGCATTTGGGCCAGTCAGGACATCCCATTCCAGAACCTGTACTTCTGACGATACCTCCCGCTAAGACTAAAAGATAAACGGTGATAATCGTTACAATCCCTAATTTTCTAAAAAGCATGATGGATAAAGCTGTCGAAGAAGAAAGAATGAATAGTAAGAATCAAATTGATGATACCATTCAACAATATAATTTTTACTTATTTTAAAATTAAGCCTCTACCACCACAATTAGTGGTAGAGGCTTAAAGTAATTCAATATTAGATATTGTAAACGGCGTTTTGAGAGTCTAATAAACTTTCAATTTCTTTCTCGTTTGCAATTTCTTCATTTTCCTCTGGTAAGTTCGACTCAGGTGTTGCTGAATACGGAACATTTTGAGGGATAAAGTCAACAGCAGAACCTGGCTTGCTATAATCATAAGGCCAACGGTAAACCGCAGGAATTTCACCTTCCCAGTTACCATGTCCAGGATTTACTGGAGTAGTCCATTCAAGCGTAGTAGAATTCCAAGGGTTTTGCGGAGCTGTTTTTCCTTTGAAGATTGCATAAACAAAGTTAATTACAAACACTACTTGAGACGTGAACGTCAAGATTGCAGCAATTGAAATAAACATGTTCATATCAACGAATGACTCTGCCGCATTGTTAGCTAACGCTGTAAATGAATAATAACGACGAGGGAAACCAGCAATACCGATATAGTGCATTGGGAAGAACACACAGTAAACACCTACGAATGTTGCCCAGAAGTGAATATAACCCAAAGTAGGATTCATCATTCTACCGAACATCTTAGGGAACCAGTGGTAAACACCTGCCATCAAACCAAAGAATGAAGCAGCACCCATTACTAAGTGGAAGTGAGCTACTACGAAATACGTATCATGTAAGTTAATATCCAATGCAGAGTTACCTAAGATAATACCAGTAACACCACCTGAGATGAATAACGAAACCAAACCAATAGAGAACAACATTGCTGGAGTAAAGATGATATTACCTTTCCATAATGTTGTGATATAGTTGAATGACTTAACCGCTGAAGGAACTGCAATGATTAATGTCAATAACATAAATACAGATCCTAAGAATGGATTCATACCTGTTACGAACATGTGGTGAGCCCATACGATAAACGCTAATACAGTGATACCCATCATTGAACCAATCATTGCACGGTATCCGAAGATTGGCTTACGAGAGTTCGTAGCAATAACTTCTGATGTAATACCTAAAGCTGGCAATAATACAATATATACTTCTGGGTGTCCTAAGAACCAGAATAAGTGCTGATACAAAATTGCAGAACCACCTACGTTTGGTAACGCTTCTCCACCGATATAAATCTCAGATAAATAGAATGACGTACCAAAGCTACGGTCAAAAATCAATAACAATGCAGCAGATAACAATACTGGGAATGATAATAAACCCAATACAGCAGTTAAGAAAAACGCCCAGATTGTCAAAGGCATTTTTGTAAATGACATACCTCTAGTACGTAAGTTGATTACCGTAGAGATGTAGTTGATACCACCCATCAAAGATGAAACGATGAAGAATGTCATACTTGTTAACCACATAGTCATCCCCAAGCCAGAACCTGGCATTGCCTGAGGTAATGCACTTAATGGAGGATAAATAACCCAACCACCAGAAGCAGGACCTGTTTCTAGGAATAATGAACAGAACATGATAACCGATGACAAGAAGAAGAACCAATAAGATAACATATTAAGAAATCCTGAGGCCATATCTCTTGCACCAATCTGCAATGGAATCAAAAAGTTGGAGAATGTTCCTGATAAACCCGCTGTCAATACAAAGAATACCATGATAGTACCGTGCATTGTTACAAGAGCCAAGTAAAATTCTTTTTCAAGTTTACCCTCTACAATCCATTGACCTAACACTGGCTTTAACCAATCTAAGTTCAAATCAGGGAAACCTAATTGCAAACGGAAGATAATTGACAATGCACCACCGAAGAATGCCCAGATGATACCCGTAATTAAATATTGTTTTGCAATGGTTTTGTGGTCTTCAGAGAAAATGTATTTTCTTACGAAGCCCAATTCGTGATGCTCATGTTCGTGTTCATGAACATCGTGTGCATGTAATGTCGCAGTTGCCATAATATTAAAATTTATTCTTTCTGAATAATTTCTCTTTTCTTTATCTTAACAAACTTATTGTGCCATTGCTGTTGCAGCCTCTGGAGCAGCCGCCTGAGTACTATCTGCTTCTGCTGGTGCTTCTGCTGGAATATACTTTTGAGCTTTTGCTTTCAATTTTTCTGGAACTTTCGCTAAATAGTCAGGATTTTGAGCTAAGAATGGTTTTTGTTGTAAACACCAAGCTTTGTAATCTTCTGGTTCATCAACAAATACTGTGATAGCCATACCAAAGTGACCACGAC
>JBMLRK010000094.1:0-1332 GCA_049241065.1 Spirosomataceae bacterium | reverse complement strand
TTAGCCCTGAAAGGGCGATATATCTTAGCGATGGGTATTAGCCCATCGTCAAAAAAGGATTTTACCAAATTTGTCAGAAAATGCTATGTTTCAATCCTTCGTACAGCCCTAATTCATAATTTTGCATCACTATTTATTACTCGCTTAAACTATTTTTATGAATTATATTTTATTCGACGACGCTGCGATTCGTCCTCATTTATTACCCTTGGCATTTACTCGTCCTACCGCTGAAATGCGTGTAGGTATTCAGACCATCAGTAAAAAGTGGGAAGGCTATCTGAAAGAGAGCATTAGCTATTTGACAGAGGCTTATTTGCAGACAAAATACCCTTGCAAACACGCACCCGATTCTGTTTATATCAACGGAGCCGTGTGTCCGTCGGATACTTTAGTGCGTGCCGTGATTGCCTTACAAATGGGCGAAGGGCTCGAAAAAGAGGGAATATTATTGGCTTATCGCAAAGCCACACCTTTGGAAGACATCGCAGATATTGCCGTGAATACGTTTGATGGAGAGGTACGTATTATTCGCCATGTAACCGATATTTTCGCTCACAATGGCGAGCAACTTAGAGCCGATTTTGCTAGAATCACCAAAGGAAGAACGTCTGAGCCGATAACAGACCGTTTTACGGCTTATTATAACGAATCACAAATCTTTATTGAAGAAGGAGCGAACATCAAAGCGGCTTCGTTAAATGCAGAAAATGGCCCTATTTATATTGGTAAAAATGTAACCATCATGGAAGGTACGCATATTCAAGGGCCGTTTGCCATTTTGGATGGTTCGGCGGTAAATGTAGGCGGTAAAATGCGTCCGAATACCACTATTGGGCCTTCTTGTAAAGTTGGGGGAGAGGTGAGTAATGCCGTTATGTTTGCTAATTCAAACAAAGGACATGAGGGTTTTATGGGTAATGCTGTGATTGGAGAATGGTGTAACTGGGGAGCAGATACCAATAATTCTAACCTGAAAAATGATTATACAAAAGTAGAATTGTGGAGTTACGCAACCAATCGCTATGAAAATACAGGTTTGCAATTTGTAGGAATTATCATGGGCGACCATTCCAAATGTGGGATTAATACCATGTTTAATACGGGAACAGTGGTTGGTGTAAATTGCAATATTTTTGGAGCAGAGTTTCAAGCAAGACACATTCCTTCGTTTTCGTGGGGAGGAGGCGAAACCTTCAAAACATACCACATTCGTAAAGCAAATCAAGTAGCAAGAGCCGTTTTTGAACGCCGTGGAAAAACCTTTGACGAAGTCGAAGAAAATATATTGAAAGAAGTATTTCAGTTGACTCATTCGAGTTAATAGTGTTG
>JBMLRK010000093.1:7454-13345 GCA_049241065.1 Spirosomataceae bacterium | reverse complement strand
AGCGGTTTTACGAAAGTAGAACCGCTTTTTGTTTTTATAATCTCTTCCATATTTGGCTGTTACGAAAGAAAGGGCTAATTTTCTGAAATACTTGTAAATGATACAATCCCATGAAATTTCTTCTTTTTAGTTTTCTCAGTTTCTTTATTGTAGTAACTATTCATGCTCAAAAGCTGACGAGAACTCCTTATCTACAACAACCTACTCAAAATTCGATTACCATTCGTTGGCGTACCGATGTCGCTACGACGGCTAAGGTAACGTATGTAAATCCGAATGTTCCTAGTGTGGTGGTTTATGAAAAGGTGGACAATACGCTTCAAACAGAGCATATTATTACTTTAACAGGTTTATTAGCTGATACCAAATATGTTTATACGGTTGGTACAAAAGATAAGGTATTAGCAGAAGGAACGTCCTATTATTTTGTCACTTCTCCTGAGCCAACAACGACCAAACCGCTACGAATCTGGACAATGGGCGATTTTGGTGATTTGTCAACTGCAAAATATGTTGATAATCAGGCGGCGGTGAGAAAGCAATTTCTGAAAAATAGGAAAGAGAATACCAATCTCTGGGTATGGTTGGGTGATAATGCTTATTGTTGCGGAACAGAAGAAGAATATCAGACCCAAGTATTTGATTATTACGGTAGTGAAATTTTTGGAAATATGGCTATCATGCCACTACTCGGTAATCATGAATATTATGGCTCTGCCACGGCAAAACAAGATCGAAAGATTCCTTATTTTGATATGGTGACTGTACCAACAAAAGGTGAAAGTGGGGGTGTCCCTTCTGAAACGGAAGCCTATTATTCCTATAATTATGGGAATATACATTTCATCGCATTAGATTCTTATGGATTAGACGACGGTCTTTATGGACTAGCGGATACGCTTAGTAAACAGTATAAATGGTTGAGAAAAGACCTTGCGGCCAATTCCTCCCTTTGGACAGTCGTTTGTTTACACCATCCTCCCTATACGAAGCGTTCCCATGATTCAGACGGAGAGGCCGATTTACGTCTCATTCGTCAAGTCTTAGTGCCATTGTTTGATAAATATAAGGTCGATTTAGTTCTCAGCGGACACAGTCACTCTTATGAGCGTTCGTACCTGATGAAAGGACATACGGGTCAATCAGAAACCTTTTCTGTGGCAACTCACGTAGTGCAAAATACCACAGCACGCTATGAGAAAGATGCTCCGCCCATTATCAATAAAAATGAAGGAACGATGTATATGGTCGTAGGTTCTGCGGGAAGACTCGATTGGAACGGTCGTCCCGATGCTCATCCTGCTTCGGTTTATTCCAATATTGATATGGGAGGCTCTTTATTACTAGATATTCAAGAAAATAGACTGGATGGACAATGGGTATGTGCCGACGGACTGATTCGAGATAAATTTACGATGTTCAAAAACGTTAATAAGGTAACTAAAATAGCGATTAATTCTGGTGAAAAAGTGAACTTATCCGCTTCTTGGAATGGGACTTTTGTTTGGTCGAATGGAGTTAAAAATCAGCGAACTATCTCCTTTGTTCCTGCTCAAAGTGCTACCTATACGGTGAGTGATTCTCTTGGTTTTTTAAGTGACAAATTTGAGGTAACGGTTAATGCACAACCTCAAATTGTTAGCAGTGTTGCTCCTAATACAAGTATTTGTGCGGGCAGGACCTTGAATTTCAACGTTACATTAACGAATACCACCTTTGACAAATGGGCTTATACGATTGAACTTTCAGACAAAGCAGGAGATTTCGCTAAGCCTACCAAGCTAACGGGAACAGTAGGAGCAATTACCAGTGTTCAATTGCCTGATACCTTGTCAGAAAGTTCACGCTATCGTTTGCGAGTACGTCCCAACAGTGATTTGTTTATAGAAAGTCCTTCGGTTTCGTTTACCGTGAATCGGGTTGCAGAGGCAAAATTATTGAATCAACTATCGAATCCATTTACACCATCTTTGACGCTACGGATTCAAGTAAAAGGGACGCTTCCTGCAACCTTAAAGGTGAGTAATTTGGCAGAACAAAAGATAACTCAATTGATAACCGAAAACGTAATTCCAATAACCAATGGTGCTAGTTTTAAGCTCGAATCACTCAGTAATGTGTGTGGGGTGGGGCAGTTGGATGCTTCGACAGTTACGGTTAGTCCACGTCCTCAAATTACGACGAGTTTAGCAGCAAATCAAACGGTTTGTGCAGGAAAACCCCTCAATGTCAACGTTGAATTGCTGAATACCACCTTTGATAAATGGACGTTCGTGACAGAGCTTTCGGACAAAAATGGAAGCTTTAATAAACCTGTTAAATTCACCCAAGCAGTAGGAACAACTATGGCTATTCTATTGCCAGATACGCTTTCGGAAGGGGCAAATTATCGCTTACGAGTGAGACCTAACAGCGATTTGTTTAACGAGGCAATGTCAGCGAATTTCACGATTAACAAATCAGCGGAGGCAAGTTTGGTAAATACGGCTAATAATGCCTTTTCTTCGGCTTTTACGCTTCGTTTACAGGTAAAAGGCACACTACCAGCAACGGTTAAAATTAGTTCTTTAGCAGAGCAAAAAATTACTCAGTTGTTGACGGATATCAAAGCAACGCTACTGACGGGAACCAACTTTAAAATAGAATCGGTCAGCAATGTATGTGGACTTGGAACAAGTGTGGGCAATGCCATTATGGTAGCGAATCCTTTAGCAGTAGAACCTACATTAGGACAACCGTATTCGGTCTATCCCAATCCTGCCAACGAAGCGATAACCATTAAAAATTTATACGGTAATGTAGGAACAACACAGGTTATTTTACAAGATATTTTAGGAAAAAAAGTGAAAGAGTTACATCGAAACTTTAACGAAGATGAAATCGTTAACCTTAGCGATTTGCCTAAAGGAGTCTATATTTTAACCCTTAAAAACAAGCAGGGTGAATGGAGCACAAAAGTGGTGAAGGAGTAAAGACTTTTTTTCCTTTTAGAGTACGACTTTAGTCGCACTCTAAAAGGAAAAAAAGGAATATTACCAACGAATATAAATCAACGATACTGCTTGACTTGGTAAACTGATAGTTAATTGAGCTGCTTGCTTATTAAGTATCAGTTTTTTTGTTTTTCCAACGGTCATTAATTCAGAGGCTTTATGTAACGCTTCAATTTGAGCTGTTGTTGGGTTTTGTGGGCTACCCATTTTCTGCCAAGCATTATACGAATTACTGTGTTCTTGGTCGATTCTATACTCCGTCATTGTAGCACTTTTCGTAGGAATTGCCAGTTGTTGTAAGGCCAGATTTACCTTTACATCACGACTTAATGAATCTTTATCATGATAATTCCAAAGCATAATAGCGGCGGAATGTTCCCCTTTTGTGATAAAAGAGCCTACATCATTTTTCTCACGCACACTATTATCTAACATCGTTTGAAGGGCATATTTTCCATCATTCTCGTGTGGAATAATATCGCCTTTCATCATTGCAAACATCTTAAAAACGTTCAATACAGGTTTGTTAACTCCATTGGTAGCCAAGTCTCTAAAACCTGCAAACCAAGGTTGATTTTCAAACTCAAAAGACCACGAAACAGCCCCAAGTAGATTGCTGTCGTATTTATCCATTAACTCAAATTTACGAGCAAAAGAAGCTGCTGTATAGCTAGAGTACATCGTACCATTTCGGTAGGCATTTTCAGGATTGGTACTCATGCCACAAGCCGCACATCCTTCGGGGTCAGACTCGCCAATGATGATGGGTAAATCCTTGATGGCTGGGTAACTATGAATTAGCTTTAGATTTCTATCAATATCAGCCAACTGATTTTTGATACTCATTACCACCCTTCCATTCACAAATTTAGGCGAACCTTTGGCATGGAATAAAACGGCATCAAGTGGCGAACCAATTTGTCCTGTTACATAATTTTTACCTGTCAAACAATGGTCTAAAAATCCTTTTAAGAATTTCATTCCACCGCCTGTTGTATTGCATCCTCCGATTTTGGCTGTGGGTAATGCTCTTTTAACCCCATCGGCTGCGTAATCGTAGAGTTTATAGAAATCCTCCCACGATCCTTTCCAATAGACTCCATCCGGCTCATTCCAAACTTCCCAATACCACGATTCCACTTCCGCTTTCCCGTAACGTTCCACACAGTGTTTGGTCCATTCGTATGCTAAATTACCCCATTTCTTATAGTCGTTTGGTGGGTATGCCCAACCTGTTTCAATTTCACGATAAGAAATCCCTGGTTTCCAAGCGTGTTGATAGGGTTCTGGATGCGTAGATAAGGCTTTAGGCATGAAACCAATTTGGACTAAAGGCTTCATTTTTCGTTGGACATACGTGTCAAAAATACTGTCTACAATATTCCATTGATAAATAGGATTCCCTTGAGCATCTTCTGTGTAGGCATTGGTCGAACCCCATTTTAGAGCAGGTGTTCCATCGCCCGTACTCAACAAGTTATGAGCTCGTACATAGACAGGTTGTTTGGCAAAAGTAGCAATGTCTGATAGTAATTTTTTCCCATCTTTCATATAGGTGTAGTTTGGTTCATCATAACCAAACCATGTCCAGATTGGGCGGTATATTTTTCCCTTTTTCGAGAAATCAACAGATACATCCACCGTTTTTTCGGTTTGACTCGTTGCAGAGGGGACATAAAAGCTGAAGCATAAAATAATTAAAACAAGTAGTTTTTTCATAAGCGTTTATTTGGAAAAATGATTCATAATTCTTTCAAGATAAAAGATTCTTAGCACTTCCCTGTACGCACTTATCTTAATTATTTCCGTTAATCAAACTGACCACAACTCGTACCATCATATCTTTTTCATCGGGTTTACTTTCGGCAATCATTAGTGTTAATGCAACAAGGGCATTATCTGCAATTCGCTTGCTGCCTGTTGGGGTGTAAAGTAACTTGTTTCGCTCTAAAAACCAGACAAATAAGAAGGCTGCAATACGTTTATTGCCATCACTAAACGAGTGATTTTTAACGACGAAGTACAGCAAATTAGCCGCTTTTTCTTCCACACTTGGATATAAGTCAACCCCTCCAAATGACTGGTAAATCGTAGCAATTGAGCCTTTGAAAGAGTTGTCTTTTTCGTTTCCAAAGAGTGTACTACTACCAAATTTACTTCCTAAGCTTCTGATAGCTTCAATTGCTTCTGAATAGGTAATGGTGAAGTACTGCTCCGTAGAAGTGTTTTCAATGTTCAGTACCTGATGGTCATATTTGTCTAATACATCTAAGGCATAAGCAAAGTCCGTCACGACTTTTAGTAAGCCTGTCGCTTCATCGGCAGACAGTTCTTTACGCTCTAACACATTTGCTAATAAGCTAACCGTTTGACGTAAATTTTCATACTGTTCGACTTTAATTTTATCTTGTATCGCATAACCTTTAATGAGATACTGTTTTAGAATTTTATTTGCCCAAATTCTAAATTGGGTGGCTTTCTTGGAGTTTGCTCGATAGCCAACCGACAAAATCATGTCTAAATTGTAAAACTTGGTTTTGTACTTTTTGCCATCATTGGCAGTATGTGCATAAATTGCACATACTGAATTCTCTTCTAGTTCTTCACTTTTGAAGATATTGCGAATGTGCTTTGTCATAACACTTCGATCTAAATCAAATAAATCTGCCATTTGTGCTTGTGTAAGCCAAACCGTATCTTTTTCTAATTGAACATTAAGTGTTGTTTGACCATCTTCGGCCTGATAAAGTAGAATTTCTCCCGTTTTTTCCATGTTGGTTTTTACTTAATTTGTGTAAAACAATTCTGATTGGGTAATAGGTATTTGTTTGCAATAATAAGTTAAAATGAAGTTTTACACAAGTTTTTATAGGGCAAAAACTGACTTATATTTCTGTC
>JBMLRK010000093.1:0-7354 GCA_049241065.1 Spirosomataceae bacterium | reverse complement strand
AAAATGAAGTTTTACACAAGTTTTTATAGGGCAAAAACTGACTTATATTTCTGTCTGATTATTCTTCTTTGCGAATTGGAAATGCAGTCCTTAACTTTGCTTGCAACAACATAAAAAACGGAATTATGAATATTGGCGATAAAGTAAGGCTCGTACACGGGCGTGAAGAGGGGATTATTACAAAGTTATTACCCAATAACTGTATTGAAGTAGAGATTGAAGATGGTTTTAAAATCCCTGTTCAACGCTCAGAAGCTGTCTTGATTAATGAATTAGAGAAAAAAGTATTTAATACTGGAAAAGTAGCTACGCAAACCTTTGCTCCTCAGCGTGACTTAGGACAAGCACGAACGTTTACGGGCAATTCCACAGCACCCGAAATTTTGGCTAATAAAGGGCTATACATGGCATTTGTTCCATTAAATGACAGAGAACTTTCTCAACATTTAATTAACAATACAGATTGGGAATTGCCTTTTATGCTGTCAGTTGGGACTGATCCACACCATAAAGGTTTGGCATCGGGGGTATTAAAACCCAAAACCCATATCAAAGTACAAGATGTGTTAGTGAAAGATTTTGAACAATGGGGTACATTTACGTTTCAGGCTTTTTTCTTCCGTTTGGCTTTTATGAATTTAAAAGAACCGTTGGTGAAAAAAATGAAATTTAGAGTAACTACGTTTTTTAAAAATATCCAAAAAGCTCCTTTGTTAAACAAAGATGCTCATTTATTTCAGTTGGATGCCGAAGATGCGGTTACACCCGTAAAGATTGAGCCTGATAAAATCATTGAAAAGATGTTTGATAAGCAGGAGAAACTTGAACCCTTGAAGCTACCAGCCAAACCCTCTCAATCAGTTGATTTGCATATTGAAGAATTGACTAATGACCATTCAACGATGTCGAACCGTCAGATGTTGGAATTGCAGTTAACAATCTTTGAACGCAAGTTTGAAGCCGCAGTAGCTAATGGCATGGACGAAATCGTATTTATTCACGGGGTCGGAAATGGTACGTTGAGAAATGAACTTCACAAGCGTCTTTCTGGTCATAAAAACGTGAAATATTACGAGGATGCTCAAAAAGAAAAGTTTGGCTACGGAGCTACGAAAGTGAAAATCAAGTAATATTTTAGTAAACTAATCGTTTTCGAACTAGTGCTTCATAAGCCTTAGTTAATTTCAGATACTAAACTCCATTTCCCAATGTTACTTTTAAAGAGAGTGATTTGTGTTGCTTCAATTGGTTTTATGTTACAGGCTTGTGCTGGTTCTAAAGGCACTTCGACTGCCACGACGACATCCAATCCAGCGGCACCAAAAGAATCGTACACCAATAATGGCAAGCAAGTGGAAAAATACCTTTCAACCATTGGAATCCCTTTTGAGATTACCGTGGCGGATGTCGAACGACAAATCAATGCGAACATTAAAGACTTAGTCTTTGAAGACAATAGCATGGACGATAACAACTCAGACAACTTTATGTGTAAAGTTTGGAAGCGAGAAAATATCGTTGTTACTCCTCAGGAGGATGCTTTCACGTTTAATGTTCCTTTGAAAATTTGGACAAGAGTAGGCTATAAAGTGATGGGAATGAGTATTCCCCCTCAAGAGCTACAATTTGACTTAAATGTGAAGTTTGGGACTCGCTTTTCGCTTTCTCCCAATTGGCAGGCAAATGTACAATCCTTTCCGATTGGTTATGAATGGGTGAAAAAACCAACAGTTCGTTTGGCTGGGATAGAGATTTCGGTGGCTGGTTTAGTAGAAAGAGCGTTAAATTCAAAACAGGATGGTATGTTGAAGGCTTTAGATGATGCCGTTAAAAAGAACATAGACATCAAAAAATATGTGTTACAAGCATGGAATACGGCTATGCAACCCTATATGCTTTCGGATAAATACAGAACTTGGCTAAAAGTAACCCCTGTTGAATTACAGATGACTCCGTTAACCACGATTAACAATCGTATCAAATCGAGTATCGTTATTAAAGCTTATACCGAAACGGTGACAGGGGCAAAGCCAGTAGTGAATTTGGCGACAACCATCCCTGATTTAAAGATTGTTCAAAGTGTTCCTGATGATTTTAAAGTAGGAATTATTGCTGAAATCCCGCATAACGAAGCTGCTAAATTAACGGCAGATACTTTGATTGGACAAAATTTCTCTTTTAAAGATGGAAAATACAATGTCCAAGTGACGGATATTGATATTTATGGACAAGCCGATAAAATGGTTATCAAAGCAGGCTTGAAAGGAAGTATCAATGGGAGTGTGTATTTCAAAGGCATACCGACTTATAATCCTGTAACGAAGTCGATCTATCTTGAAAACTTTGATTACGATTTAGATACCCGTAACCTCCTGTTGAGAACAGCCAATTGGATGTTCCAAGGCGTGTTTGCAAAAAATATGCAACAAGCACTGACCTTCAACATTGCAGGACAAGTGGATGAAATGAAGAAGCAAGTGCAAGCGAATTTGAATAAGACAGTTTCGAAAGGGGTAGCCATGAGTGGAAACTTAACCGATTTAAGTCCAGATAAAGTGTACATGACTCCCAACTCGATTATAGCAGTAATTAATGCTTCGGGTAAATTGAATGTAAAAGTGGATGGTTTGTAGAAACCTGTAGTAAATAAAAAAGCTTATTTGGTGTACTAGATTTACTCTTGTACATCAAATAAGCTTAAAAATAAAAATGGTCTATAAGCCGGATTCTGTCAGTTTTTATTGCTAAAAACCGTCTTATCATTTATCTCGACGTATCGTCACCGATACGCTCTATCAACCTACCCGTCGGCACGAACGAGCAGCCCTTTACATTAGCTTACGCCTTTGCTTGCCGACCTATTTGGTCTTTCATCTCATGAGGTTTACCTCTGCCCTCAATGTCACCATTAAGGCGGTAGTCTCTTACGCTACCTTTTCACCCTTACCCTTGCGGGCGGTAATTTTCTGTGGCACTAGCTGTCACGGATTCGTCGCCAAATACGTGCCTTCCCGTTAGGAAGCATGATGCTCTACGCTGTCCAGACTTTCCTCCCCTGCAAGCAGAGGCGATAAGACGACCATTTTCAACCACAAAGGTACGGCAATATTTAATGTTTATAGAATATAATTGACAAATTCTAAATAATTTTTCAAAAACCTAATTGTCAAGTGCCTATTTTTCATTATCTTTGCACTCCAATTTACAAATACCATAACCGAAGGACGGGTTCCTTCACTAAATCGTAGAATAATGGCTGTTAAAATTAGATTAGCACGTCGTGGACGTAAGAAATTAGCTATGTACGACATCGTTGTTGCAGATGCTAGATCTCCTCGTGACGGTAAATTTATCGAAAAAATCGGGACTTACAATCCGAACGTAAACCCTGCTACTATCCTTTTAAACGAAGATAAAGCGTTCAAATGGGTAATGAACGGAGCGCAACCTACGGATACTACTCGTTCTATCTTGTCATTGAAAGGCGTATTGTTGAGAAAACACTTACAAGTAGGTGTTAACAAAGGAGCAATTGCTCAAGAAGCTGCTGACGCTAAGTTCGCAGAATGGAAAGCAACAAAAGATACGAAAATATCAGGAGCCGCAGATTCATTGGATGCTTCACGTGTTGCTGAAAAAGCTGCTCGTCTTGCAAAAGAAATTGAATTCAATGCTGCTCGTGCTGCTGCAATTCTTAAGAAAAACACAGTTGAGGAAGCTCCAGCTCAAGAAGAATCTTCTGAAGAGTCTGCAGAAGTTACTGAATCAGCTGAGTAATTTTCAAGGAAAACCTTTAGAAAATGATACAAATCTGTTATTATTAATAGATTTGTATCATTTTTTTTTAATATCAATTGTTAATTTTGCATAATAAATGTGACTATTGTGCAGTTTCTTCGTTATGACTAAGGATAATTGTTACGAACTAGGTAAAATAACCAAAACACATGGTATAAAAGGCGAAGTAATCTTATGGTTAGATGTTGACTTTCCAGAAGATTACGAAGACTTAGAAAGTGTTTTTTTAGATGTAAAAGGGGAGTTAATTCCGTTTTTTATAGAAGAATATCAACTTAGAGGAAATCGTGCTATTGTACGTTTTGAAGATGTTGAAACCTTTGAGCAGGCCGAAAAAATGGTTAATTTACAGGCTTTTCTACCGCTTGAAGTATTACCATCTTTAGAAGGTAATGATCAGTTCTATTATCATGAAATTGTAGGTTTTCAGGTGATAGATACTACGCTGGGAGAGTTAGGACTTGTCCAAACGATTTACTCCATGCAAGCACAGGATTTATTGGTTATGTCCTATAAAGCTAAAGAGGTATTAATTCCGATAAATGACGATATTGTATTGACGGCTGATAAGCAGGCTAAAACGCTGACTGTAGCATTGCCAGAAGGTTTGCTAGACGTTTATTTAGAAGACTAGACATAAGATACAATGCGTATAGATATTCTCTCGGTTGTTCCGAAATTGATGGAAAGTTTCTTTGCTCACTCTATCTTAAAGCGTGGTCAAGAAGCAGGGCATGTAGAGGTTGTTTTACATGATATAAGGGATTATTCTCTATCCAAACAAAAACAAGTAGATGATTATGCCTTTGGCGGAGGAGCTGGCATGGTTATGGCAATAGAACCTATTGCACGCTGTATTCGCCATTTACAGAGCGAACGGGCTTATGATGAGGTTATCTATATGACCCCTGACGGAGAACGCTTTAATCAAGGAATTGCGAATCAGCTATCTTTAGGTGGTAATTTGATGTTTTTATGTGGACATTACAAAGGTGTTGATCAACGAGTTCGAGATTTATTTATCACAAAAGAAATTTCGATTGGTGATTATGTGTTATCTGGTGGAGAATTAGCAGCGGCAGTTTGTGCAGACGCAATTATCCGCTTAATCCCTGGCGTTTTGAACGATGAAACATCAGCTTTAACAGATTCTTTTCAAGATAATTTGTTAGCACCACCCGTTTATACTCGTCCCGCTGATTTTGAAGGAACAAGAGTGCCAGATATTTTGTTGTCTGGTCACGAGGCAAAAATTAATGAATGGCGATTCGAAGAGTCAGTGCGTCGAACTCGTGAACGTCGTCCCGATTTGTATGAAGCATCTGGGTTATAGTTTTTAGAGTAAAGCCCATTTTTTGCTATTTTTTGTAAAAAAAAGCTATATAAATTTGCTACTCATGTTTTTAGAAGTCATAAAATAATCATATATTGCATAAGTTTTTAGGATACAAATACGTTATTGCTGAAAGCTCTTGATAAAGGTTAGTCTTAATAGTATTTATACTTTATATATTTAGCTAGTCAATATTACAGAAATTATTATTTGATAAGATTTGGATTGCATTTTACAAATTAATACTACCATCACTTTTGGTATAGCTATTAATTTTAACGATAACAAAGTAAGGATTATAATTCAGAAAGCTCAATGCCATTGGTGTTGGGCTTTTTTGTGTTTAAAATGAAAAAATGATACTTGTCATTTATACCTAACGCTCATTTTTCTATATTAGTTAAACCCAGTAAATTCGGTTGTTTGTATCTAACCATACTTATCAGTTTTATCGAACTAACATCAATTCGTTTATGAATTTATCTCGTATCGTTTTTCCTTTTCGTTGGATTATCCTACTTTTTCTATTGGTTTTTTCCCTTGATTTATCGGCTCAAACTTTTTTGGGAAAAGGAGGGGGGATTTCCGATTTTCATTCCGATTTTCAATTAGATTCTTTCTCGGTATCTGTTAAAGGTCTCCCTTCACAAGTAAATACTAGATTTGGCATATCTAAAGTCTGCGTTAATATCCTCCACCCGAGAGTATCTGATCTAAAATTAGAACTCAGAAGTCCCGACGGAACATCCATTTGGTTGACTAATAGAAATGGGGGAGACTATGGACGAAATTATACAGATGTGTGTTTTCGTTCGAATGGTTTTTCAGGATATATTCACAGAGGAACACCTCCTTTTGTGGAAGGAGAATATATTCCTGACGGTAGATTTAGTTTTTTAAATAATGGGCAGAATCCAAATGGCTTATGGACCTTGTTGATTCGGGACTTAAAAAAGGGCGAAACAGGTACGCTAAACTATTTCTCATTGCAGTTTGAACAAAATCCTACACCCAACGAGGATTTGAGTCCCTGTTCCTTTGAAAATGGTTATTCTTGTAAGTGTCCCGATGGTAAGTCATTATGCGAACTACTTCCTGATCTCGTAATGGTGCCGAAGTTTACGGAATTCCAGTTGAAAGAGTATCCCTACAATGACCCGAATTATTCAGGGCAATTGAGGTTTGCGGCATCTATCGCTAATATCGGTGATGGTCCTATGGAAACGTATGGGAAACAAGAATGGGTATGCGGTGATAAAAAGGTGGATTCTACGACTAAATGTCCAGACGGAAGTTATCCACGTCAACTATTATATCAGCGGATATACAAAAAGCAAGGTGACAACTTAATATGGACTGAACGGAAGTCTGGCACAAATTATTTTGATGACAAACCCGGGCATGATCATTATCACGTGGACGATTGGGTAGAATTTAGATTGATAAAAGAAACGGTGCTTAAAAATCGGAAAGTAAAGCGAACTCTGATAACCAAGGGAAGAAAGATTAGCTTTTGCCTTTTTGATTCAGGAATATGTAATAATGGAGATAGTTTGTGTGCCATTGGCGGTACTGTTTATGGGCAGAAAAATTTATCTAATTATGGCTTAGGAAACTACACAAGTTGTAAAGCAAAAATGCAGGGAATCAGTGTAGGCGGGTATGATACGTATGGATTAATGTACGAAGGTCAATACCTTCAGCTACCTAAAGGATTACCTTCTGGTGAGTACATACTCGAAATTGAAATAGATCCTTTGGGGATTTATAAAGAGAAAAACAAAGCTAATAATACGCTAAGGACAAGAGTGAAAATCTCTAAGCAGAAATAGTCCTATTATATCTATAAAGATAATAGTTTTATTTTAATGATGTTATTTGCTTCAGTGTCGTAGAGTTGCAGATGTGTCATGTGTCGATTATCCTTTATTTTAATCATTTGTGAGTCTTTTTTATGGCATAAGATAAAATTGTGAAATCAAATACGTGAGTATTAACATTTATCTATTTCTGGCATGAATCTTGTGCCTGATACAGGGTCAACACAGCAAAGATTTGTCTATCACTGATAGGCTAACTATTGCTAAGGTCACATGCTAACCATTATTACTGAAGTCATTCTGTCTAAGAGTTGTTTTCTTGAATGTTATTTCTTGAACCTGTTTAACCTTTCGTAGAACCACTGGCGTAAGCAATGAATATATACTGTTTGAGCGTAGCGAG
>JBMLRK010000092.1:0-5187 GCA_049241065.1 Spirosomataceae bacterium | reverse complement strand
GTTCTGGTCGCTTCATGCACTACGCTCCTACGGATTTGAACATGAAGTTCACGGCTTTTGAACGGGATATGGAGCTGGCAAACATGGCTAAGAAATTAGTGCCAGACGCTACTATCCATGCAGACTTCTTTGAAACGGCTTTCTTACAAAAGAAAGGGGCTTTCTGGCATACCTTTCCCAAAAACTTGAATGCCGACCAAACATGGCTCGAACCGATGGATTTAGTCATCGGAAATCCTCCTTATGGTATCTGGAAAAATCAGTATTCTGCCTATTTCAATATTCAGGGAGTCAACCAAATTGAACAGCTTTTTATGTTACAGGGCTTAAAAGTACTTAAACAGGGTGGTTTGATGTGCTACATCACCGCTAGTGCCTTTGCCAGTACCAACGATAAGTATGCCAAAACCAAGGACGACATGGGGAAACTCTGCAAATTGGTTGATGCCTACCGATTACCTAGTGTATTTAAAAACACCGATGTTCCTACCGACATCTTAATCTTTCAAAAAACATGACCAACATGACCTTGCAAGAACAATTACAAAAGGAGATTCACACGAAGCTCACAGCCATTACTCCAAGCTCGCATCCCTACCTTTTCAGCCGATGCAGCACCCAAGAAGGCTACGCCAACATTCAGGATACGCTGATTAGTATGGTGATTAAACAGCGAATTAGCCTACAAACTGCCATCAATAACTTAGAATCCGATGCCGCAACCAACTAATGCCGATGCCAGAACTCGCATTGCTCTCTTTAACGAATTAGAGCATCGACACCGAAAGGAAGAAGAACGTGGTCGCTTTAAGGTCACTCCGTATAGCATTCTAAAAAGGGGCTTTTTGCCTCCTGAGTACGAAAACGAAGCAAAAGCATTACAACCGCTTGTTGCTACTCAGGATAACAGTCCTTTGAGCTTAAACGAGCAATTAAGCTATGCTACGTACTTTTTCTTACACCCTGAAAAGGTATGCGGCAAAGAGGAAATCGTTACTTCAGCAGCTTTTCCAATTAAGATAAAGGCGACCAAAGAAGACGTTCAAAACACCATTTACACAAGCCTAAAACGAATTAGGCGAATGCGTATCGCTAGGGCTAAATTGGCTCTCTACGCTTACGCTCAAAGCGAAGTCTAACAGGCTGACTTCGCTTTGAAAATCAAAAAATCAGAACACTACACATTTAATAATCTACACAATGAAACGACATTTCTTAGCTGGTTTAGGCTTGGGAGCTGTACCCTCACTTGGCGTACAGGCAGTACAAAACATTGAAGTCAACAGCGTCATCATTGAACAGGCTATCGAAGCCAGTCAACAAAAGCTGTACAAAGAAGGTGATACCCTTTCTTTCGACGACATTGATAGACTACACAATTCGGCATTGAGCTTTGAGGAAAAACAGGCGTATGTCTGGTTCAAACGCTCGCAAGGTACTCCCATGAACGGATGGGAAAAGTATTTTATCAAAGAAGAAAAGCGTGCAGCTGCTTCTTCTAAAAACCTTATCAAGCTTGTTACCAATACCGATACGGAAATTCGGGATAATCACTTTAGACCGATTGCCAAGGTAAAAAAAGGGCTTGAAATTGGGACTCCTACCAAATACACCAACACCTATGACAAGGTGGTGTATCTGGTCTTTACGACTCCTGAAGGCCACAAACAGTACGTCAACAAGGATCACGTGGACTTTATCGGAGAACAGGAAACAAGTAACAATTCGTCCTCTGAAAGTATTAAGAAATTGGTCTTAAAGGGTGCGTTATTCTTCTCTTCAGGAATCTATTTGCCGCTGTGCTATTTCACTTTTGGCAATATGTACCTTCGGGAAGAAGCCTTAAAAAAGGATAAGGATTTTATCGTTGAACAGTTCGGAGAAGAGATTTATCAAAATCATGTAAAGGTCATCAACGATGCCAAACCTCCTATCCTTTCGGTTCAAAATGCTGACCCACGGGAACGTCCGATTATCCTTGCCATCTCGGAACTAGCTCGTAACCGCAAGCTATTCAGTATTTCAGCTTTTCGGGAGGATGTGGACTTTGATTTGGCTAAGGAGGTCAATCGGGACGTTCGTTTCTGGAATGCACTTTCTTGGAAATCGAACACGGAAAAACGGGAAATGCGTGTCCGATGGGAACTAGATTCCGAAGTACCTAGACTTTCCTTGCGTGATGCCTTTCGATTCTGGTTACACGCTCAGTCGGAATCGGTTTTTAACGAAGTCAAGGCGTATGAGATTGAGAAGTACTATTTAGATAAAGACCGTCTTTCTTCTAAACTCAGCGATGAAGAAAAAGACACCATCGAAAAGTACGCTCCACAGGAAGGCGAAGAACTTTTTGCAAAGTTCTTGAACGAAGCTCTGACCTATGAAGATACGGTTATCTTAGACGGTATTTTTAACAAAACATACAACGGTGTCGCTGACATTAACTATAAAAAAGTACCGATTGGCTTTACCTGTTCGGCTTTCTTCAAAAAGGATGCCTTACAGTTTTCGGAAGCCCAAAAGGAAAGTATCGCCTACATGGAAATTGTAGGGAGTGGGATTTTAGCGTATGACGTGGGGGTGGGTAAAACCATGAGTGCCATTATCACACTCGCCAATGCTTTGCAACAGGGTAAATGTAAACGTCCGTGTATCGTCGTTCCTAATCAAACTTATCGCAAGTGGATTCGGGAAATCTTTGGCTATACCAACGAGAAAACGGGTGAGAAAATACATGGGGTCTTGTCCTTTACGGATGTTACGCTCAATGATTTTTACAATTTAGGAGCTAATGTGGTATCGGAGAAAAACGGGAAACTCTATGCGGATGGTAAGTCGTTAAGCAGCTATTTACCTGAGAATTCGATCACGATGTTGACGTATGAAGGTTTCCGCAAATTGGGGATTGATGGCCGAAATAATAGCGGTTCATCTACCTTCAATGAGCTGTTTTCTATCCTGCAACAAAGCAATTTTATTAGCAGCAGAGACGAAGCGAAGTTTCAGGAGTCCATGAGTGAGGGTCTAGCTAAAATTAATAAGGGTTCAATCGTCGATTTTACGACTATCGGAATTGATTATCTGGTTATTGACGAAGCTCACGCTTGTAAAAATATCTTTAGTGCCGTTAAAGCCGATGAAGAAGGAAACGCTCGTTATCAGCTTTCTTCCCAAACTTCGGAACTGGGAATTAAGGCGTTTGCTATCTGCAATCAGTTAGAACGCTTGCACCGTGGTAATGTGTTGCTTTTAACCGCAACGCCATTCACCAATTCACCTGTGGAGATTTACGCCATGCTTTCATTAGTGGGCTATAATACCATGAAGGACATGAAGTTAGCCAACTTAAACAACTTCATGTGTGCCTTTGTCAAACAGGGTTTAGAGTATGTAAACAAAGCAGATGGTAGTATCGGAATGGATTATGTGGTCAAGCAATACGCTAACCGACAAATCCTTCAGAAGTTGATTTATTCGCATATTCTCTACAAAACGGGTGAAGATGCAGGGGTAAAACGTCCGACTAAAATCAACTTGCCTCGCTTGAAAAAGATGGACGAACAAGGTAGAACGATGCCACTGGCAAAGGAGGAACAGATTTTAACCTACATCCGTCCCACCTTAGAACAGCGACAAAATCAAACGTCCATCGAAGCTCAGTTTAAAAACACGGTGGAAAAAATGGGGAGGCATAAGGCTTCGTTGGGTGATATTGGTAGGCTACTCAATCAGAATTTGGACAATGCCTTGAGTCCGTATTTAGTAGATGGAGACACGGATATTGACCCTGATGAATTCGTGGAAAATTCGCCTAAAATTGAATATACCATGAGCTGCATTCGTTCGGTCAAACAGTGGCACGAAGAACGTGGGGAAGCGGTTTCAGGACAGGTGATTTATTGTAATAGAGGTAAAGAGTTCTTTGAACATATTCAACGCTATTTGAACTCGGATGTAGGTTTTAAAGAGGCGGTCAAGTATCAAGGCTCAACCTTAAACGAGGTCGAAATCATTACTTCAGACATTTCGGTTGATAAGAAAGAACGAATTAAAGAGGCGTTTTTAGATGGGGTGGTAAAGGTGATTATCGGCACGGCCACTATTCGAGAAGGGATTGATTTACAGCGTAGAGGAACGTGTTTATACTTGCTTACTCCAGACTGGAATCCGACGGCCATTAAACAGGTAGAAGGACGTATCTGGCGACAAGGTAATTTATTTGACTACGTTCGTGTAGTTATGCCTTTAGTCCAAGACTCGATGGACATTTTCGTCTTTCAGAAATTGGAAGAAAAAACGGCTCGTGTGAATGACATTTGGTACAAAGCAGGTCGTGGAAACGTGTTAGACCAAGAGGCTCTTGACCCAGAGGAGATTAAGATGGCCCTATTTTCTAAGTTGGAAATCTTAGTAGGTTTAAAAATGGATGTCTTGACTCGTGAGCTGACTCGTAAAATCACGGTGAACGAAATCAACTTACAAGCTCTTAATACGTACAAGGTTCGTTATGAGGCGTATGTATCGTTGAGAAGTCAATTGATTGATTTTTTGAAAACGATTGACACGCCATTTGTACAGTTAATCCAGCGTTTGGAAAAAAGCTTTTTACCTAAAAATGGGGAGAAAATAGCCAAAGAAAATGCAGAGAAATTAAGAGATTTAGTGGAGTTTCAGGACAATGTTTCCTCCTTTGTTACAGGAACAATTCAAGAGGATAAAGAGCTGATTTCCTTATTGAAAAAGTACTTTTTCCTTAACTCGAAATATAATTTCTCAACTAATACATGGGAGGAATACAAACGACAAAATCTATTAGACGACTTTCGTTCTACCGTTTCTTTTGTCAAGAAAACAGAACGTACCTTACTCGTTCCAAAAGGCTACGCTCCTGAAGACGTGAATCGTTTGATAGAGGATACCAAACTTGAGGTAAATGCCTTTTCGCTTAAATTAAACCATTTAGCTACCGATGAAGGAAAACAGGAGGTTTGGCAAATGGTCAAAGAGCAGAAAGAACGCTATGCCGTGGAAGGTAAAGGGGCAATAGACCGATCTAAAGAGTTTCAAAAGCTCAATTACTTATTGCAATACGGTGGTGAACCTAAAGTTGTCAAACAAGAACAGTCAACGGCAAAGGAAGAAACTCAGCCACAGGAAAACCCTGACCGTAACCGTCGGATTCGTATCGCT
>JBMLRK010000091.1:0-3361 GCA_049241065.1 Spirosomataceae bacterium | reverse complement strand
ACCAATCCTTTAGGAATGCGTGAAATGCAAGCCAAAGCGTATCAAGCACGCCATGCACAATACCTATTATTAAAAGCCCCTCCAGCTTCGGGTAAGTCGAGGGCATTGATGTTTATTGCCTTAGATAAATTGGTGAATCAAGGTATCAAAAAAGTAATCGTCGCTGTTCCCGAAAAATCTATTGGTGGCTCATTTGGAAAGACAGATTTACGCAAATATGGATTTCATCATGACTGGACACCTAATCCTAAATATAACCTTTGTACAGCAGGCTCAGACGGTAGTCGTAGCAAAGTAGATACCTTTAAAGCTTTCTTGAAAAGCGATGAAAGTATCTTGATTTGTACGCATGCTACCTTTCGTTTTGCCTGTGAGGAACTCCACAACGAAGACTTTAACGATACGTTGGTTGCCATCGACGAGTTTCACCACGTATCTGCCGACGGCGACAACCGCTTAGGAGAGGTACTTCGAGGTATTATGAATAACTCATCGGCTCATATCGTAGCTATGACAGGCTCTTATTTCAGAGGCGACAGCGTGCCAGTCTTGAGTCCTACCGAGGAAGCACGTTTTACCAATGTTACCTATAATTATTACGAACAGCTCAATGGTTATACTTATCTAAAGTCATTGGGCATCGGCTACCATTTCTATCAGGGTAAATACACCTCAGCCATCGGAGCAATACTAGATACGGATAAGAAAACCATTTTACATATTCCCAACGTCAATTCTGGTGAGTCAACCAAGCAAAAGCACCAAGAAGTAGATACGATTATTGATATGATTGGTGATGTGATTGAAGTGGATGAAGCTACACGTGTTATTTCGGTAAAGCGACATGCTGACGGAAAAATCATCAAAGTAGCCGATTTGGTCAATGATAACCCCAAAGACAGAGATAAAATCCAGACTTATTTGCGAGAAGGCATCCATTCGCCCGATGATATGGATTTAATCATTGCCTTGGGTATGGCAAAAGAGGGCTTCGATTGGCCCTACTGCGAACACGCCCTTACGGTAGGATATAGAGGTTCGCTCACAGAGATTATCCAAATCATTGGGCGTTGTACCCGTGACAGTAGTAACAAAACGCACGCACAATTTACCAACCTGATAGCTCAACCAGATGCACAAGACGATGAAGTAAAACTTTCAGTAAACAATATGTTAAAGGCCATCACCGCATCGCTGTTGATGGAGCAAGTGCTGGCACCAAGCTTTAAGTTTAAAACTAAAACAGATGACGAAAAGCCCCAAAAAGGCGAATTGCATATCAAAGGCTTTAAAGCACCCAGTACTGTAAAAGTAAAAGCTATTGTAGAATCAGACCTCAATGACCTCAAGGCGACGATTTTACAAGACCCCGTAATGCTCAAAGCCATGCCTGGTAATGTTGATGCCGAGGTGATTAATACCGTTCTGATTCCTAAAATTATACAAGCTAAATATCCAGAGCTGAGTAAGGAAGAATTGGAAGAAGTGCGACAATATGTAGTATTAGATTCAGTCATCAAAAACAATCTGATGATAGACGTGAACGCCATTCACAAAGCCATCAAAGCAGACCCAGAAGTAAAGGAAGCGATTCAAAACGCCATTCCTCAAACTGTTATTGAAACAGAATTAGTACCCAAAGTGATTCGTCAAGTATATCCAGATTTGAGCGAATCGGAAGCCAAAGAGTTGAGTAACTTAATGGAAACACCCACGAGTTACGAGTCTGATAATACACCTCTCTCAGAAGGTACAGACAAGCGATTTATCCGTATGGCTGGAAGGTTTGTCAATATCGATGATTTACATATTGATTTAATAGACCAAGTAAACCCATTTCAAAAAGCATTTGAGGTACTTTCTAAATCAGTTACTTCACAAGTGCTAAAAGTAATTCAAGAGGTGATTGAGTCAACTCGTATAGAAATGACCGAAGAAGAATTACTTATTCTTTATCCAAAAATCAAAGAATTTATTCAGGTACGCAGACGCAAACCAGAGCTAAGTGCCATCGACCCTCTGGAACGCAGGTTAGCAGAAGCCGTAATTAAGCTCAACGAATACGCCAGAAAAAAGAAAGCTGCCAATGGAGAATCGTAAA
Source organism: Spirosomataceae bacterium (assembly GCA_049241065.1). GTDB lineage: Bacteria > Bacteroidota > Bacteroidia > Cytophagales > Spirosomataceae > JALRIJ01. The sequence continues at coordinate 1,260 of JBMLRK010000091.1, read as the reverse complement.
AAATACCTATCACTTGATGACATACTAGCCGATGACGATTTTAATTTGATAGAAGAACCTATCAAAGCAATTACGAGTACACCCATCACAGCAGATGAGCGATTAGTGACATCTTTTCAGAACATCCTAGATTTTTATGAAAAAAACCTCCGAGAGCCACAAAATACAGGCGAAATTCAAGAACGTCTGTTGGCTTCAAGGTTAAAATCTATCCGAGAAAATACCGAAAAAATTACTCAATTACGAAAATATGACCGATTTGGAATATTAGACATCCAAGAAGAGGAACTACCAGAAATAAATTCCTTAGACGATATTTTATCGCTCGATAACTTTGGTCTTATAGAGGAAGATACCCTTGGAATATTTGACTTAAAACATGTGACATTGCCCGACAAAAGTCGTGCAGAATCTGACTTTGTTGCCCGCAGAAAACCATGTCTTGACTTTAACAAGTTTGAGCCGCTCTTTGTACAAGTACAAAAAGACTTGCGTGAAGGGAAACGTAAAATGGTAGATTTCAGTCAGCGAAATCTGCAAGAAGGCGCTTTCTATGTACATAATGGTGTTATTTTCTATTTAGAAAAAATTAACATCACTACAAAAGAGCATTACAAACCAGATGGTACACGAGTTCGTGAAGACGGACGGACTAGGTGTATTTTTGAAAACGGCACTGAATCCAATATGCTTAAACGATCAGTAGAAAAGATTCTCTACGAAAACGGGAAAGTAATTACAGAAAATGTAGATGACACTGCCAATTTTTTCAATGAACATGATATGTTTTCGGGTTATATCTATGTGTTAAAATCCATGAGTAAGAAACCTGAAGTAGCCTCCATTTCAGATTTATATAAAATTGGATTTACAAGCGATAGCGTCGAAAACAGAATCAAAAATGCCAAAAATGATCCTACATTTTTGATGGACGAAGTACAAATCGTCCGCACCTATAAATGTGCCAATTTCAATTCTCAAAAGCTTGAACAGCTAGTTCATAAGTTTTTAGGAGAGGTATGCCTAGACCTAAATATCTTTGATAGTAACGGTATTAGTTACAGCCCAAGAGAATGGTTTGTAGCACCAATTGAAGTAATCGAAGAAGCCATTTCCTTAATCATTAACAACAGCATATTAGAGTATCAATATGATTTTAAAATGCGAAAGATTGTAAAGAGATAATAATAGCAACTATGGATAAATTTGAATTTATACCTGAATAAAGATGAAAAATCAAAATCTTATCGAACAATTAAA
>JBMLRK010000090.1:0-1355 GCA_049241065.1 Spirosomataceae bacterium | reverse complement strand
CTAGTAAATTCCGTCTTTGTTTATGTAAGTTGGTTTATGAATTACCCATCTGAAAATAGTCGAACTAAATTCGATTATACTAAAAATATATGAGATTAAACAATGACATAGAGAAACCCCTATTGGCAAAATTCGTAAGAAACTTTTGCTACGTTGGTTACTTAGTTATCGCTCTAAGCAGTTGCGACAAAGTAGTCAATGAGTCCCAGATAATTCCAACACCAAGCATTCCACAGGCGACAACCGAAGTAATGAAACAGCTCTACCCGAATGTTTCTTCCTTTGTCTTCAAACCTTTAGAAGAAAGCAAAACATGGCAAAGCGATTTTAGTTCGGCTTCGGGTAAAATCTTATCACTCATTGATTATCAAGGCGAAATTGTTGATTTAAATGAATTGGTAGGCGTAAGTAAAGCACTTCCTCCTTCAATTAAGCAACACCTTACAGCCAAATATCCTGCTGCACAAATTATAAAATTTTATGACATTGTAAAATCTACGCCCCAGAGCACTGGATACAAATTAACCATCCAGAATAGTGGCGGAAACAGTATTAATTTATATTACGACACCTCCTTCAACTTTGTAAAAGAGGAAGTTATTTTTCCAGCTAATATCCTGAGTGTAAGTTTTTCTAGTACGGAAGTAATCACTTACGACAACAGTATTCCGAGTATCGTCAGACAGTTTTTTACGAATAATCAACTCAACTCAGCCAGTATTATTCTATATAAATTAAACAGTGGCAATTTTCAATTGCTACTAAATTTTAGAACCTTAGAGGCGGGTAATGCCCAAGCAGCAGAAATTATTTTGTCTTCAACTGGTGAGATTCTACAATGGTGTTCGGCAATCGAAAATGAGGTTTCTTATAATACCCTGTCAAAAAATAGTTTACCAACAGATGCCAGCAACTACATCAAGAATTATTTGGCTAGTACTAGTGTTGACTATGCTGCCTCTGAGCAATATTTTGGTAAAAACAAAACGCACTACATTGCTGTTAAAAAAGGAGATAAAGAGTTATATTTATTAGTGGATGAAGAGGGCATTCAAGATAATGTAGCTATTATTCGAATGGCAACCTTAACAGCTAACGACTTACCCAATTCCTTTAAAACCGAATTAAATGCCCTGTTTACTACGTGGACAATCAATACGATTAGAGCTGTGTACGAACCTTATTATCAAAAAGATTCAAATCCAACGACCGACCAAATCAATCATTATCAACTTGAAGTGAAGCAAGGAACAAGCACTTACACTGTCCGATTTGATAAAGATGGAAATCTACTCTTCAAGTATAAATTATAAGTAGTTAAGTAGTCGTCAGTTTAAAGTTAAATGTTCAAAGGT
>JBMLRK010000089.1:18662-29026 GCA_049241065.1 Spirosomataceae bacterium | reverse complement strand
GTATTGTCTCTTTTACTAAAACTATTACCACTTTTTCCTGCACTACTTCCTCCGCTGTTTCGGTTGGCACTTCCAGCATTTCCGTTACCTGATGGGCGACGAGCTTGTTGCTTCTTAGGTGCTTCTTTCGTTACGGTATGATTCGTTAACGGATAGGGGTGATTCTCAATTACAGGAATTTGCTTCCCAATAACTTTCTGAATATCTCTTAAATATTCCTTCTCTTCTGCATCACAGAAAGCGATGGCGATTCCGCTTGCTTCTGCTCTACCTGTACGACCAATTCTGTGTACGTACGACTCTGGAATGTTGGGTAATTCGTAATTGATTACGTGCGTTAATTCGCTAATGTCAATCCCTCTTGCGGCAATATCGGTCGCTACTAACACACGAGTAATTTTTGCTTTAAAATTATTTAGTGCATTCTGACGGGCATTTTGCGACTTATTTCCGTGAATTGCTTGTGCATTAATATTCACTTTTACTAAGTCTTTTACCACCTTATCCGCTCCGTGTTTGGTACGGGTAAAAACTAATACACGTTCGATTTTTTTGTCTTTCAACAAATCAACTAATAAAGCCATTTTATTCACTTTATCAATGAAATAAACTACTTGATTAATCGTATCTGCGGTACTCGAAACGGGTGCTACTTCTACCTTGGCAGGGTTTACTAAAATGGTATCTGCTAATTTTACAATGGCAGGGGGCATCGTTGCTGAGAAAAACAACGACTGACGTTTGGCTGGCAATTTGGTAATCACCTTTTTTACGTCATGCACAAAACCCATATCTAACATACGGTCGGCTTCATCCAAAACGAAGAAAGTCAACTGGCTCAAGGAGATAAAGCCTTGATTCATTAAATCTAACAAACGACCTGGCGTAGCAATCAAAATATCAACCCCATTACGAAGGGCTTCTACTTGATGATGCTGACTTACTCCCCCAAAAATCACTCGATGTCTTAAATTGGTAAAACGGCCATAACTCTCAAAACTTTCGCCAATTTGGATAGCTAATTCACGAGTAGGCGTTAAGATTAAACCACGAATAGGACGATTACGGAACGAAGTGCTTTTATCTTGACTTAATAATTGAATCATCGGAATGGCAAAGGCTGCCGTCTTTCCAGTTCCCGTTTGGGCGCATCCTAAGATGTCTTTTTTGTTTAAAATATGCGGTATTGCCTGTGCTTGAATGGGGGTTGGCTTGGTGTATCCCTCCTCTTTTAAAGCCTTGAGGATTGGCTCTATTAAATTCAAATTTTCAAATAACATTAGCTAACTAATTTGTGCATGAGTTACCTTTTATTCATTCATAAAAAGTAAAAGATGCAACATAAAGACCGAATTAAATTTACAAGTTCTTAGTCATCGGTCTTTAATGAAAAGGAATTCGTTTTGTACTAAGCAAGCGAAAAGTCCTTCTTAGTGCTGTGTTGATACTGAAATAGTCTGCAATTTACGCAAAATAATTGGATTTCTGAGGCATTCCGATACGAAGCAGCGTTTAGTCGGCATCTTCGATTCAGAATCGTGATGAGAAATTACAAGGATAATAAAAACTGAGTGATAGCCGCCTCTTGTGTCCAAACGATAAAATGATTTTCGTTCTCAAAGGTCGTTACCCGAACTTCACTCGCATTTGTCAACATTTTTTGGGCGTAGGCCACATTACTATAAGGAACAAGTACGTCTTTTTTCCCATGAAAAATATACACGGGTGTATGAATTTTTCCAAAATCGCCTGTCATCTCTTTTAGGTCTTGTTTCAAGAACCACAATTCTTGGTTACTTGGTCTTAAAGCACCAGGAACAAACCAATTCAATGGCGTTTTAAAAAGCCACGGTCGCCATTTTTCAGGTGCTTCGGCAGATGGGTCTAATGCTCCTGCTAAGATGACGGTCTTTTTTATCAATTGCGGACGAAGAGCAGATAACTTTACGACTAAAGGACCTCCTAAGCTATGTCCTACAATGGTTACTGGACGATGGTTATCTATTTTGTCCATGAACTTGGCAATAATTATTGCCTGTTCGCTTAGGTTTTTAGCATTTCCAAAATCGCTATAACCAAAACCTGGGCGGTCAATTGAGATGATGCGATAACGAGCTTGTAAAGTTTTATTTTTTAAGTAATTTTCAAAAGCAGACCAGCTACCAGGCGAACCATGTACGAACAAGAGTGTTTGAACCGTATCACTTCCTGTTTGAGCATAGTGCAAAGGAAATCCCTGCATATCACTAGTTTCAGTTTTGAGGGTTACTCCCGACTGGCGAAACTCTTTTTGAGCCTCTGCATCGCTTTTTCGCATTCGCATACAGCTTTGAGCAAAAAGCAAGTAAAAGACAATGAATAGGTTGATTATCAGGAAAAACTTTCTCATTTTAAATTAAGTGTTACAGCCGTTTATACGCTTCTGCTTGACTAACGAATTATCTTGAAAGATGGTTTACCAAACCAAGAAGAAATTCGTTAACAAGGAATAATGACGACTTTCATCACAAATAAGCCATCCAATGAAACATTTCGAGGTTAGTTGTCGTTGTCAAGAAAACCCAAAGAAATATGTCGAACAAACCCTCATCAAACAAAGAACCCTACTCGTGGCTCAAGAAAATGGGCCTAGTAGGGTTCTTATTTTTCCTAATAAAAGGATTATTGTGGCTGCTTATTCCTTACCTCATTGCAAAAGGAATCTGGTTTAAGTAACCTTTCGTTTGTTGTATGAAGTGGGATAATTGTTATGTCTATTACTAGTCTTTCTTTGTTGGCTACGCTACTAGAATCTCCAACGAACGAAAGCTTCCATTGCTTCGTATTCGGCTAAACCTAATTGGTTATAAATATCAGCCGTATTCTGATTTCTGTCTTCTGCACGTTGCCAGAACTCACGAGCATCTGTTCCTTGGAAAGGCACACCGTCTTTTTGTGATTGGTGCTTGAAAATACCGTAACGTTTTTTCAATACTTGATCTGGAGACATTGGAACAGCCATTTCAATTTGGTCGATGTCCCATTCTTGCCAAGCTCCTTTGTACAACCACACCCAGCAATTACTCATAAACTCACGATGTTTTAAGCGGTGTACTGCTTCCATGATGGCATCTAAACAAACCTTGTGCGTTCCGTGTGGATCGGCTAAATCTCCAGCAGCATAAATTTGATGCGGTTGAATTTCTTCGATTAACTTCGCAACAATCTCAACATCCTCTTCGCTCAATGGCTTTTTCTGAACCATCCCTGTTTCGTAGAAAGGTAAATCTAAGAAGTGTATTTGTTCTTTCGGAATCCCAACGTAACGACAGGTATTTTTTGCTTCACCACGACGAATCAAGCCTTTAATTTCTCTTACTTCTGCAATATCAACTTCCGAATCTTTTTTATTTTTCAAGAAACGAACTGCCTCTTTATACACACGATTCGCTACGGGGTTGTTGGCTTCAAAAGAGCTGTTAAAATCAATGACAAATTCAGCAAAACGAAGGGCTTCGTCATCCGCTACGGCAATGTTACCAGATGTTTGATAAGCTACGTGTACTTCGTGACCTTGATCGTGTAAACGCTGGAATGTTCCCCCCATTGAGATAATATCATCGTCTGGGTGCGGGCTAAAAATCAAGACTTTTTTCTTATTCGGATACGCTCTCTCTGGACGGTTAGAATCATCTGCATTCGGTTTTCCGCCTGGCCAGCCCGTAATCGTATGTTGTAAGTTATTGAAAACCTCAATGTTAATATCATAAGCCTGTCCGTATAACGCTAACAAATCAGACAAACCATTTTCGTTATAATCGCTGTTTGTTAATTTCAAGACAGGTTTCTTCACTTCAAGAGCTAAATAAATAACAGCTTTTTTAATCATCGCCTTATCCCAATTCACGCTGTCCACCAACCAAGGTGTTTTCATACGTGTCAACTGAGAAGCCGCCGCCGTATCAATCATAAACGAAGCATTTTCATGCAATTGTAAACAAGAAGCAGGAACATCAGCAGTTACTAATCCTTCTACCGCTTTTGCAACGTTTTGAGCTTTGTGTTCACCCCAAGCAAGCAAGACTACTCGTTTGGCTTGCATGATTTTCTGAATCCCCATCGTGATTGCCTTTTTAGAGACGTTGGCTAACCCACCAAAATCCCCTGCGGCATCAATACGAGTAGTTAAATCAAGGGTCATCAAACGAGTTTTAGAATTAATCAACGACCCTGGTTCATTAAATCCAACGTGTCCGTTACGACCAATTCCTAAAAGTTGGAAATCTAATCCCCCATAGCGTTCAATCTGAGCTTCGTAGTCACGGCAAAAATCAGCTACTTTTTCCAAGGGTAACGTACCATCAGGTAAATGCCAATTTCCTTTCGGAATATCCACATGGTCAAATAACTGCTCACGCATAAAGCGTACATAACTTTGTACGGCATCAGGTTCCATTGGGTAGTACTCATCTAAGTTATACGTTACTACATTTTGAAAACTAAGTCCCTCCTCTTTGTGCATTCTAATTAATTCAGCATACACTTTTTTCGGTGTTGAACCTGTTGCTAGACCCAATACTGCTGGCTGACCGTCTAAGGCTTTTTTACGAATAATAGCTGCTATTTCTTGTGCAACGGCACGAGAAGCATCTTCTGAATTACTATAAATGATGGTCGGAATTCGTTCGTAACTGATGGCTTGTTCCATGATAAATAATTGTTGATGTTTTGTTTAGATTAGTTAATCTTTCTGTTGATGACAATAAGTGAAAGCTTCAAGGTGTCTAGCAACTTGGAAAGTGTTTTTACAGAAGGATTCGCTTTTCCCAATTCAATCGAATGAATTGTTTTGATTGCTACATCGCTTTGCAGACTTAGCATTTCTTGTGTCAAATCGAGTTCGTTTCTTTTGTCTCGAATGATATGTCCTAGTTGTATTAATTCCATGATTTATCTCATTTTCGAAACAAAGGTGTAATCTTTTTTTTGAATAAAAAAATACAATCGGAAACATATTGCCGAATTGATAAAAAATAATTGAAATATTTTTATTTTCGGAAATATATTACCTACTATTTTAACAATCAGACAGTTACACTAGCATACAGAAGCAGAAAAGGATTCAAGTCATAGTATCATCACGACAAACTCAAAAAATTAGACAATTTCCATAAAATCACAAATACAAAAATCGGAAATATATTACATATTAAAATAGCTTACAAAAATGCTTTTCTATAATTCAAAAGGTCAATAAGGATTTTCTTAATACAGCCCAGATGTAAAATTAGAAATTGAACAAAACGAATATTCTTCAAAATAAAAATTCTTTTTTGCTGTTATTAATAGGGGTTTTCGAGAGACTACTTGTCAAAGAACTGATTCACGGTATCACGCTATCACCGTTCATTATAAAAGTAAAAGGGTATTTATCCGAAGGAGCTAAACTTGTACTATTCGAACTTTATTCGCCTTCCTTTCGTTATATCCACTAAGTCAATTAATTCATTACCAAATAACCAATTGTTAAATTTCATGAAAAAACTTATTAAAAGAACACTCCTACTACTCCTTTTTCCGCTTAGTATGCAAGCCCAAAAAGTTACCGTTAGCGGTTACATCAAAGATGCAAAGAACGGAGAAGGATTAATCGGAGCGTCTATCTTCATCAAAGAGTTACTGACAGGGACTACAACCAACACTTACGGTTTTTACTCCTTGACTTTACCCAAAGGAAACTATACCCTAGTTGCCACCTCAGTAGGGTATCGTAAAAACATCAAGACAATCAACTTAAACGATAAAAGCGTAGAACTCAACATCGAACTTCAAGAAGATGGGCAAGAGCTTGCTGAAGTTGTTGTAAGAGCCGAAAAGGAAGATAATAACGTAAAAGCCGTTGAAATGTCTGTAAATCGGGTAGAGATGAAAACCATCAAAAAGATTCCTGCCCTTCTGGGTGAAGTCGATTTGGTACGTGCCATTCAATTACTACCTGGGGTAACAACTGCGGGCGAAGGAGCAAGTGGTTTCAACGTTCGTGGGGGCGGTATCGACCAAAACTTGATTCTCCTAGACGATGCACCTGTGTATAACTCCTCTCACCTTTTCGGATTCTTCTCAGTCTTTAATCCTGATGCGGTAAAAGACGTAAAGTTGATAAAAGGGGGAATTCCAGCACAATATGGCGGACGTGGTTCTTCTATTTTAGATGTAAAAATGAAAGAAGGAAACGCCAAACAACTCGAAGTAAATGGCGGTATTGGGCTAATATTTAGCCGTTTGTCTATCGAAGCACCTATCGTTAAAGATAAAGCATCCTTCATTGTAGCGGCTCGCCGTTCATATATTGACATCTTGGCAAAACCCTTCTTAACAGGTAGTTCGGCAGGGTCTCAGTTTAATTTTTATGATTTAACTGCCAAAGTGAACTACAACATCAATCAGAAAAATACGGTTTTCTTATCAGGATATTTTGGACGTGATGTATTCGGACAAGATTTCGGATTTAACTGGGGTAATAGCACGTTATCTGCTCGCTGGAATCATATTTTCAGTAACAAATTGTTCTTAAACAATACGGCATTTTATAGTAATTACGATTATTACCTTGACAGTGACTTAAATAACAAACGTCCAAATAACTCCTTCAAATGGCGTTCAAATATTGTCAATTATAGTTATAAACCAGATTTTACCTACTATATCTCGCCAGACAATACCCTAACCTTTGGTGGGCAAGTGCTGACATACGATTTCAAACCAGGAGAAGCTACGGCTACTTCAGAAGGGATTGCGAGAAGCTTTGGTCAAAAAAGTAAAAATGCCCTCGAATTGTCAGCATACATTGGTAATGAGTGGAAAGTTAGCCCAAAACTGACCTTACAATACGGTATTCGCTACTCTTCGTATTCGTATTCGAGCCAAGACAGTGTCTATTATCAGCGTAAATACGTAGGTATTTCTGACTCATATACTTCGGGTTATGATTTAATCACTTCGCCAAATACCCCAGGACAAACCTTACAAACCTACGGTAACTGGGAACCTCGTTTCTCGGCGAACCTTAATTTAAGCGACAATAGTTCCATTAAACTAAGCTACAACCGTTTGGCACAATACATTCACTTGTTATCGAACACGGCGGCTTCGACCCCTTTAGATGTTTGGACACCAAGTACCAATAATATTAAACCTCAGATAGTTGACCAAGTTGCCTTGGGTTTCTTCAAAAACTATGCTGACAATATGTATGAAGCTTCGGCAGAAATTTATTATAAAAAACTCCAAAATCAGATTGATTATGCCGATGGAGCCCAATTATTCTTAAATCCAACAGTAGAAAAAGACCTCATGTTTGGCGATGGAAGAGCATACGGACTTGAGTTATTCGTTAAGAAAAACAGAGGGAAATTAACGGGTTGGTTGAGCTATACATTACAACGTTCTGAACGCCAGATTGCAGGATTGAACAAGGGAGAATGGTACCCAAATCGTTATGATCGTACAAATACCGTAAACCTTGTTGCTCAATACGAATTCAACAAAAAATGGTCGTTCGGTTCTAACTTCACGTATGTTACGGGTGTGCCTTATACGCTACCAGAAGGAAAAGCATTGTACCAAGGTTTACCTTTATCCATTATCAATGCAGGAACTAGAGGAAATCTACGTGTACCATCGTATCACCGTTTGGATGTTTCGGCAACTAAGAAAAACAAGAAAGCCTTATTTGGTAAAGGTGAATCAGAATGGGTATTCTCGATTTACAACTTGTACAACAGACGTAATCCGTTCTCAATTTATACGCAACAACAAGATGAAATTAAACGAGTAACCGCAGAGGATGCTGTCAAAACTCAAGCGGTTCAATTCTCCGTTATCGGAACATTCGTTCCTGCTGTTACTTATAATATGAAATTCTAAGATGAAATAATACTTATAGCCTGCGATATAACTTATTTCTACAAAAACCTTACAGGTTTTGCAAACCGATAAGGTTCAGTTCCAAAAAGTTCTATCGCAGCCTATATTTTGAACAATAAGCTAATTGAAAACATGAAGACAAATATCAAACATATTTTATTTCTTTTACTCATTCCTTTCGTACTTACCTCGTGTACGGACGTAATTGATATGCAAGGACCAAATGGCCCTATCCGCTTGGTGGTAGATGCCATTATTACGAATGAACCTGGGGTTGAACAAGTGGTAACGCTTTCAAAATCACAGAATTATTTCAATAACAGTGCTGTAACCTACGTAAAAGGAGCTACAGTTACGATTACAGACAGCGATGGAAAAGTCTTTGAATTTAAGGATTTAACCAACACGGGTAACTACGTTTGGAAACCTGCCAACGCTCAACAAGCATTAGGTATTATTGGAAAAACCTATACACTTCAAATTACGAGCGAGGGAGAAACCTACAAATCCGTTTCTGAATTGAGAAATGTACCAAAAATTGACTCGGTACAATATCAATACACCGAAAACGCTCGCCCAGGGCAATCGACTTCAGACGGGAAACTTACAAAGGGCTATGATGTTGAATTTTTTGCAAAGGATTTAAAAGGGTTAGGCGATTGCTACCGAATTAAAGCATATCGTAATGGTAAATACGTAACTCCTAATCAAAGCGTTACGGTTTCTTACGACGCAGCCTTACAAAAAACCACAGGAGCCGATAATGTACCTTTCTATCTGCCTGTTCGTTTCTCTATTTCACCCGAATTATATGCAGAAAAAGATACAGTTCGTGTAGAACTTTACTCTATTTCGGAAGGGAATTATGATTTTTGGACACGTTTAAGAACCGAATTGAATAATGCAGGATTGTTTGCAACTCCTCCTACGCATATTCCAACCAACATTACAAACGTAAATAGTAGTTCAACAAAAGAGGCAATAGGGTGGTTTACCACCTCCGCTGTAAGCAAAATGCAGGTAATTATTGACGCTAAAAATGCCAAAAAGAACTTGCGATAAGGTGGGGGCAATGTTGAATTTTGGATGTTAAATTTTGGATTAAATCCACTAGCATAAGGCGTTAATTTTATTTCACAATTCATTTAGTAATTGGCAAAAAAGGAGACATTTTCATTAGAGATGTCTCCTTTTTTTGTTCAGTCAACTACCATCACTTACTTCTAAAAATCTAGTTGTAATTGTTTCCAAGCCCAAATTTGGTAGGCTGTTCTTGTTTGAGTTTCTTCACCTCCATAAACCAAAATTTTTCGGTCTATCGTATTCCCTCCTATTTCTTTCAGATGATCTAATCCTATAAAAAGTTTAGGTAAAACAGTACTCGTTGCTTTAATCTCAACAATATCATAACGATTTTGATTACTCACCATCAAATCTACCTCATGTCCGTTAGAATCTCTCCAATAATAAAACTCATGATGTGTATTGCGGTGCATATTTTGCTTGACATACTCATTAATCACTAAATTCTCGAATAATGCCCCTTTAAATTCACTGTCTCTAACAGCCTCTCCGCTTGAAAGTCCAAGTAAAAAACTAACTAAACCCGTGTCATAAAAATACAGCTTAGTACTTTTTACTAATCGTTTGTTAAAACTGTTATAAAAAGGGGAAAGCTGATACACAATATAACTACTTTCCAGAATGGATAACCATGATTTAACCGTAGGAAGACTAATGCCAGCTTCGTTAGATAAACTCGTAAGATTCAATAATTGCCCAACCCTACTTGCACATAGTTTCAAAAAAGTCCTAAAAAGACGGATGTCTTTTACATTCAATAATTCTGTTAAATCTCGTTGAACGTAGGTCTCAATATAATTAGCGTAAAAAATGTTAGTCGGAATTTTACGGTCATATATAGCAGGATAAGCCCCCTTCTGAATCATTGAGCAATAATCATGTTCCATGAGTCCAGAAGCTGTTAGCTCTTCCATATCAAATGGCAATAGTTTAAACAAAGCAACTCTACCAGCTAGGCTCTGAGTAATATTTGCCATTAAGTTAAAATTTTGAGAGCCAGAAAGGACGAATTGCCCCATTTGTTTCGATTCATCCACTAAGGTTTGAATATAGGAAAACAAGGTAGGTACTCGCTGTACTTCATCGAATATCACTCGCTCGTTATATTGCGTTAGAAATCCATTGGGATCTTGTTCAGCAAAAGACCTCAAATCTGGATTCTCTAAAGAAACATAACGATAACCCTGAAAGAGTGACTTCAATAACGTCGTTTTCCCTGATTGCCTAGGTCCAGTAAGAGCAATCACTGGATAATATTGAATAGCCTCACCAATCGCTTTAATAATAGTTCTCGTTATCATAAGTTTCTGATTTAAAGCACAAATATACTATCATTTTCAATTTTACATAAACTCTACTTTCAATTTTACATAAAC
>JBMLRK010000089.1:0-18562 GCA_049241065.1 Spirosomataceae bacterium | reverse complement strand
TTTCAATTTTACATAAACTCTACTTTCAATTTTACATAAACCCTACTTTCAGTTTTACATAAACTCTACTTTCAGTTTTGCATAAATTCTATTTCTAGTTTTACATACGTATTCCATTAAAATGAAACTAACATCAATCGCTTCGAGTACTTATTAAGAACATGACGCTAAAAAAACGGATATTCTAAAGTAACAGAGCGGCTCTCACAAACATCTCCTCCTACGCACAAAAAAGGCTTTATCCTCAAAACTTTCATATTTTTTGTGTAGATTGTATCTTTGTAAACTAACTAACAATTAATATCCTCGTAACTACTTTGTCAATAACGATATGTACAAAAAAGTTGATAAACTTCTCATCGTAGCTCTAGTTCTAGCGATTGTTTATCATGGTTCAGCGTTGTTGATAAACCTTGAAAAAACATACGATGCCTACGTGCATATCTTTTTTGCAGATCACTACGCACGTTCTTGGTTCGAACCCTGGGAATACCGCTGGTACACGGGTTTCCCAATAACAAGTTATCCTCCTCTTAGTCACCAACTTATTGCTCTATTTTCATTTATAGGCGGATTGAAGTTTGGCTTTTTTATGGCTGCTTTAATGATGCTCTGTTTCTTTATCGTTGGGGTCTATCGCTTTGCGGAGCTTTTTGTTCCCAAACGGTCTGCTGGTTATGCCGCTATGTTTGCGGTGGTGGCATCCTCCATCGTGCAAACGATTCATATTTATGGACAACTACCGACAATTTTTGGTATTTCCTGTTTGATGAACGCCCTACCCGAAGTGTATGCCTATTTTAGAACAAACGAACGGCGACGACTCATTACAGCTCTGTCTATTTTGGGTGTAACGGTAGCTTCACACCATGTTACAACCATTTTTGGGATGGTCTTTTTTATTGTCCCAATCGTTGGAACAGCACTATTAGATGAAGTGGGGGTAGAAGATGCTCCTTTTTTCCGAATCGTCTTTGACCTAATTCTATTGGTTTTTAAGAAAATAAAACAATTCCTTATTTTCTTCCCTTTAGTAGTATGTGAAATGATTATCATCATTTTTCCCTATTGGTATTGGTCAAAAACAGACCCGATTACGCAGGTTTCTATTCCTCATGGTTCACGAGATTCTTTTATTGAAGTAGCCTCCTCTGGAATCATGTTTTTTGTGATTCCGCTAGGTTTTTCGTTGCTGATGTTACCCTACGTTTTTAAGAGTTTGTACACTCGAAGAAACATTCTTTTCGGACTTTCTTTTTCCATGCTAATGCTCTTGGGAACGGGAGGTACAACGCCCCTTCCAATCATACTTCTTGGTAAAAACGCATTTAATATCTTAACCTTAGACCGTTTTACGTTCTGGGCATCCGTCATTGCGATTCCATTCATTGGCGACTTTTTCAGACGATTATTTGAAGGTGATATACAACTCTATATAGTTCGCAAAGTGAGGAAAAAGGGTTATTACTGGGTACTAGCCATACCTATTTGTTTAATAGGGTTTCAGGCCATGTTTATTACCAATTTTCATAAAGCTCAGGCATTACAACCCCCTACCGTTGATATTATTCCTATCGTAAAATTCCTTGAAACAGATCAGCACGATCGTTGGCGGTTTATGACCCTCGGTTTTGGGGATCAAATGGCGTGGTTATCGGCTCAAACAACGGCACTTTCGATTGATGGAAATTATCACTCTGCCAGACGTGTACCTGAGCTAACCGTAGAACCAATTGAACGCATTGAGAACTGTAAATTCAAGGGAATTCAAGGGATTGGCTCATTACAGCAGTTCTTGACCATCTCAGAAAAATATCATCTAAAGTTTATCTTTTCGAACGATAAATTCTATGACCCTATTCTCTATTTTTCGGGTTGGGAACGCCTTCAACGGATGGACAATGGGATTATGATTTGGCAGAAACCAGACGTGCCAACGTTACCCTCTTTCTTACCCAAAAAGGATATGCCACAGTTTCAAAAAATTATGTGGGGGGTATTGCCGCTTACCGCATTTTTTACACTAATCATTGTCATTATCACGTTCAGAAAGAAATACTTACTTAACTTTTTTGAGGAAAGACAGAACAACGCTTTTAAACCTCAAGATTCTTGGATGATTATTGTATGGTCTTTCGTTGTATTGCTGTTTTTTAGCTATTTCTGGATTAAATCTTTGTTATATACACCTCATAAAGACCCTGATACCTTACTAAAAAGCTATTACCATGACCTTGATTTCAAGCTCTTCAAAGAGGCTTTTGCACTCTTTACACCTAGTGCGTTAACTTTTGATAACTACATTTTACAACTTTCTGTTAAAGATGGATTACTAGCTTCTTATGGAAAATTAGAGGGTATTGAAATAAAGATTAAAGAACGTTTTCCACATAAATTAAAAGTAATTGTAAAAAATACGTGGACTACACCACTGGAGGTTTATACAGTCGAGAACCCACACACGCTCATTGAAAAAGATGGAAAATGGTTTATTGTTCCACCTGAATTTGACAAATCATTAGCCCCAGACGAACACCTAGAAAAGGGGATTCTGGCCTTACATAGTCA
The DNA here is from genome assembly GCA_049241065.1 of Spirosomataceae bacterium. GTDB lineage: Bacteria > Bacteroidota > Bacteroidia > Cytophagales > Spirosomataceae > JALRIJ01. The sequence goes on along the minus strand of JBMLRK010000089.1, from coordinate 15,994 downwards.
AGGAAAACGAAAAATAACAACTGCCAATACCGAACACGACGATGTATTGGACAGACCAGAAGTTCATATTCTATCCGCCAAACTACTACAAGTGGGCAAAGAATATGTAGTAGTGGGAGAAATTCAAAATGTGGATCATTTGCCCGCTCATATAACAATACAGGCACAATTATTTGACAAGTACAACGTGAAATTGGTTGAGTATAATGCGAAATATACCACCAATCATAAGGTATTGCCGAAAGAGATTGTCCCATTCAGAATAGAATTCGAACAAACGGCATGGGTAAAACAAGAAGATGTAAACCCCATGAAGTTTAATCCTACTGAATTTACAGCTTTTGAGTTTAGACATAAGCCTACTAACTTTAAAATACTTGCCAGGGCAGTGGTAGCCGATAAGGATTTATACCGAGATATTGGTATAGAGCAACTTAGTATAAATAAGCAACTGTCAGGGGATGTTATTAATCATGGGACAGATGAGGTCAGTGTTCCACAATTATTAACGACTTTCTATGACCCCGATGGTTCTGTTCGTTGGGTAGATCACTATTTTCTTAGAGATGCTGTTCGCCCTCAAGCAAAAGAACACTTTTCGATTCCGATACCAGCCATCGACAAAAGTAAAGTGTTGGTGTCTGCGACCGAAAAAGACTTTTTCATCAATGGTTTACCACAAACAAGCCTTGAACCTAATTATTTAAATACAGGTAGATTTGACATCATTCCACAACCAAATGGTAAAGGTTTCTACCGAATTATCGTAAATTCGTATATTGGAAACCCTACCATATACTAATGTCTAAAAGAAAGAAGATATTAATTCATGTTAAAATAAATTTATTATCAGACTAATACCAAAGGCGAGTGCTTACCCAAACCGTTTAAATCCATGCTTTTGGCAATTGTCTTCCCTAGAGTCTGTTATGCTTATGCCAAAAATAGATTACAATACGATGTTGCTAGTGCTTCTATGCTGGATTATGTCTGGCTGTAGGCATGAAACACCTGTTTCATCTATTGGTAAAGCAAACATCATTTGTCCAGAATTCTTAATCGTCGGTTCTGGGGTGACTGTCGCTATCCAGACAAAAGATATTCCTAATGGCGAACACATTATCATTACTTGTCAGAACAGTTGGGGAATGGATGTTATTAAAAAAGAAATAAAAACCTCTCTTGTTCGTCTGAAAATTTCCAAAAAATTCACCCGTTCAAGTGGTATTCTAACCATTAAGGTCTGTTATTTGGGAAAAGAACTAGTAGCTAAAACCTTAGAAGTAATTCCGAAAAAAGCAGCAGAACCTCTTGATTCATACCTAGGGTCAAAGTCAATTTTAGCCGATGGCAAGGATTGGGCAATGATTACAGCAATACCAACAGATACATTCGGTAATCCAGTAAAAGACAATACGCCAATCACTTATGAATTGCTTAGAACCAATGGCGAACAGCAAGAAATTGCATCAAAAACGGAACATCTAGTTAGTTTTCAAAAAATCACTTCGTTAACCAAAGCTGGAAAAACATTTGTTGGGGTAAGCCTAAATGGCGTAGCGAGTCGGGAAAAAGAATTACTAGAGGTAGCCGATTTTCCCGTAAATTTCACCATCAAAGCAGATAGCCACAGTATCTATGCCGATGACCATCAATTTTTTAAAATTAAAACCTCTGTATTACGAGACATCAATAGCAACATTATGCCAGAAGGAACGGCTGTGAGCTTTTTATGTCAAGAACCATCAGGGAAAAAACGTCTTCTCAATAGTTATACCATTGAAGGAATTGCAGAGTTGAGCATCCAAAACCCCAGACAAGCGGGTACGCTTGAAATTGTGGCATCTGTATATGGAGGTGGCCAAAGTAATACCTTATTACTCGACTTTATTAGTCCCATTGACCACATTAACGTCCGCTACGATGCCTATCACAATCTATTAAATGTAGGGCCACTGATTGCTCAATTAAATCAGTTAGTTCCAAACGGCACTCAAGTGAGCCTTATTTTTGAAAACAAGCAATATAGTACCATTACTCAAGAGGTGGTTGACGGCCATGTTTATTTTGATTTTACAGACTTTCCTGTAGGAATTTACCCTGTTACAATCGTTGTACATGGGATTGGTAAAAAATTTGTAATAAACCGAAAATGATCCTCAGCGACAAGAAAAAAAGAAGTCATAGAACCTACATTGGTTTTATTGTTATTATCATTGCGAGCATCGCATTGAGTGGTATCGGCAAGGCATGGTATTATTTCAATAGTGGTGCTGATCGTTCTCGTGCCTTAAATTTACCTCCCAATATACCTGATGCACACACTCCTCGAATTGAATGGCTTCCAGATGACCCTAATACAGGTAGGCCAATGGAGGTATTTACTCGCCAACAGTTAGTCTCTGACTATATCAGAGGGCTTTATCAGTGGCAATTAAGCTACATGGCAGGTAAACCAGTTGGATTAAAAGAATACTTCACGCCTGCTGCCTACCCGAAGGCACTCTATGCGATTAATACACTTTACAAAAAGAAAATAACGCTTCATCAAACTGACCTAGAACACCATATCAAATTGCATTTTTATTCGGCAGATGGACAAATCGTTTCGTTTACTGATAAAAGAGTCTTGCATAAACAACGCTTATTTGAGGGAAAAACTAAATTAGTCTCCTCCGAATCTGTTGACGATTATGACATCGTCATGTTGCTTGATGATGGATATTGGCGTATTAAACATTTTGTAAAACATCGACCTTCACCGCTAGATTTTACTAAAAAAGATTCAATTGTTGACAAAACGCATTTTGTGTCAGTCGATAAAAAGCGTTTTATACTTGATGGAAAACCCTTTCAGCCGAAGGGTATTAATTACTATCCCCAAAAAACACCATGGTCATTTTTCTGGACACAATATGACTCAACTGTCATCAAAAAAGATTTTTTACTTATCCATAAATTAGGCTTTAATACGGTACGTATTTTTATCAATTTTCAGGATTTCGAGAAAGGATTAGTGCCAGAAATTAGACTTTTACAACTAGAAAACATTCTGAATATAGCCGAACGAACTCATTTAAAAGTATTGGTCACACTTTTCGATTTCATGGGCGATTATCGACTATTAAATTTTGCCCCTTCGGATAGACAACTGGAAACTATTTTACACAGATTTCAAGGGCATCCTGCCGTATTTGCTTGGGATTTAAAAAATGAACCAGACCTCGATTTCAAACACCATCCAGAAGAAGATGTCAAAGAGTGGTTAGCTTGGATTTTACCCCGAGCAAGAAAATATGACCCTAATCACCTCCTGACAGTAGGCTGGGCATATCCAGAAGATGCCACCTTATTTAAAGACGATGTTGATTTTATTTCATTCCACTCCTATCGCACAGTAAAAGAGTTAGAAGACGGAATTTTCATACTGAAAGCCGAAATCAAAAATAAGCCTTTGGTGTTAGAAGAATTTGGAATGTCCACTTATCGTGGACTATGGGTACCCTTTGGAGGAAACGAAGCCAAACAAGAGAGCTATATTCATGACGTTCAACAAGTCTTAAAACAAAACGGAAACATTCCCTATTTACTTTGGACGCTATATGATTTCACGGACGTTCCTGGCGATATAGCTGGTAAATATCCATGGCAACGATACCCACAAAAATCTTTCGGAATTATTAAAGCAAATGGTCAACTAAAACAAGCTGGAAAAACATTTCTGAAGGTAAAATAGCCCCCTTACGCACGGTCAAAAACCTCCAATTTCCTTACTATTAAACAAGTATTTTTAAGTGCCAATTCAAAAACCTGTTTGTTTCTTCCAAAAAACGACAAAAAACGACAGTTTATCGAAATAAACTGCACGTTAAATTTTAATCAAGTAAATTTACTTAACAATTAAACGCAGTATTACTCAATCACACAGCAGTAAGCTCGCTTTAATAGGTCTAAGTAAAAAAATATTTTTTGATTTAAAAGGGAAGTTAAATCAAAAATTCAGAATTAATCTTCAATTCGTTTAAGTAAAAAGTAAGGGCTGTTAATGACGTAGGGAATCAGTAACAGCAAAAAGTAAGGAAACGAAAAATCGTTCAAGAAAATGAATTTGAGTAATTTAGTTTGAAAGGGAAGTCAAACTAGTTAGTTACAAAAAATTTTAAAAGTCAACGTTTAGTACATTTCTTTGGTTTTAAGTAAGGGATAAAATCAAAGAGCATTAAGTAAGGAAAAGTAGTTTTTTGGGTTAAAGTAAGGGAAATATTGTAACTCAAAAAATACAACACAGAAGACATAATGTTTTCCAAGTTAGTAGTATCGGATAAGCCTTGATTTTAAAATTTAATTTTTAAATCAAGGCTTATTTTTTAAATTACAAAAAATGCTCGATAGCGTATTATTGTTCCTTTGAAAGGAGGTAAATAACACTAACGAGTACGGGCTTTAATCTAAATCAGATTAAGAGCACCTAACCACTATAAATATTCTTATTATCTGAAAGCACTTACTAAACTCCAAGCAGAGTCTAATAAGTGCTTTTAGATTTTTTGTTACTTTTTGCAAATTGAATAATTACTAGTTATATTTATACTATTTACAGCACACTGATCTAAATATTATTTATTCAAATGAAAATAAAACAACTAGTATTTCACAAAGAAGCATGGACTGCATCAAAAGTATCCGCCAATTTTCCCGATAATCAAGCTCAATTAGTATTAGTTTTTGGTGAACGGAAATTACTTGAGCAAAATACTCATTACGACTTCCTACATCATGAATTTCCTAATGCCGACATTGTTATCAATTCTACATCAGGCGAAATTCACAATGATAGTGTACACGATAATACGATCGTGGCAACTGCTATTGCATTTGAAAAAACGAAAGTGAGAACCTTAGAAGTTGATATAAAAAATCATATTGAAAGTTATCAAGCTGGTGCAAAAATTGCTAATGACTTACTAGAGGAAAATAATCTTAAAGCAATTATGATTATCTCTGATGGTAGCAAAGTAAATGGAACGAAGCTAACACAGGCATTAAACGAGATAACTAGCTATAAAGTCCAAATTACAGGAGGTCTAGCTGGAGACCAAGCTCGTTTTCAGAAAACCTTGGTGGGTCTGAATGGTAATCCTGAAGAAGGAAAAATTATAGGTATTGGCTTTTATGGAGATGACATCACTATTGGCCACGGAACACAGGGTGGATGGGATGCTTTCGGACCAGAAAGAGAAATCACCAAGTCGGAATATAATGTTTTATATAGTATAGATAATAAACCTGCCCTAGATTTATACAAAGAATATTTAGGGAGTTATGCTGCGGAACTACCAGGAGCAGCACTAAGATTTCCAATTTTATTACAAAGTACCCCAAATTCATCTCCTGTAGTTAGAACAATTCTATCAATTGATGAAGAAAAAAATAGTTTGACCTTTGCTGGAGATGTTCCAACGGGTTCAACTATCCGCTTTATGAAAGCAAATTTTGATCGAATCATTGATGCCTCAGCAACCGCAGCAGAACAAGCAGTCACTCGGTTAACAACAACACCTGAATTAGCTATTTTGATTAGTTGCGTAGGGCGAAAATTAGTACTAGGTCAGCGAACAGAAGAAGAAATTGAGGCCGCTAGAGAGATTTTCGGGGATGAAACTCTTATTTCAGGATTTTACTCCTATGGCGAACTAGCACCTTCAACCTCTACAAAATGTGAATTACATAATCAGACAATGACAATTACGACTTTTGCCGAAAATTAGAGAACAAGATGTCAACAAACTCAGCAGCATTTCATAAATTATTAAATAAGCAGGTAAAAAGAATTCTCTCCGCCGAAGCGTATCAACAAGACGAAAAGCTACAAGAGTTTCTTCTTGCTGTAAATGAGACTTATAATACCTTTGAAAAAGAACGAGAATTTGCTGAATACCTAGCAGCGGTAAATGATAAACATTTTGCTGAAGTAAATCAGAAATTAAAAGAAGAGAGTTTTCAAAGAAAAGAATCAATTGTTAAACTTATCAAAACGATTCGTACACTCGATACGAATAGAGGTTTAGAATTACCAGAAGAAGATACAGATAACTTGTTGGATATTGTTTCCTTTTTACAAGAGCAAATAAAGAATAAAGCAATCATTGAACAAGAATTGAGACTTGCGAAAGAAATGGCAGAAAAAGCCAACCAAGCAAAATCTGAATTTCTCTCGATGATGAGTCATGAAATCCGTACTCCTTTAAATGCGGTGGTGGGACTAACTTATCTGATGCAACAGGAAGAATGCCCACCTGCCTTTATGGATAATCTTAAAACCCTTCAATTTTCGACGGATAACTTATATTTCTTAATCAATAATATTTTAGACTTTAGTAAAATAGAGGCAGGAAAAGTGGAACTAGAAGCTACTCCATTTGACTTTAAACAACTTGTTTCAAATATTAAACGTTCTAATCAGGTCAGAGCAGAAGAAAAAGGGAACATCATTCGTCTGATGCTTGACGACGACATCCCTGATTCTTTGGTTGGAGATCCCACTAGACTTAGCCAAATTATTTCAAATCTTGTTTCTAATGCTGTAAAATTCACCTCAAACGGAAGTATTACAATAAATACCTCCTTAGTGGTCAAGACGGATAAAGGAGCAAAGATTCGTGTTTCGATAACCGATACAGGGATTGGTATTCCTGAGGATAAGCAAGAAATCATTTTTGAACGATTTACTCAAGCAAATTCTGCCACTACTCGTAAATTTGGAGGTACTGGACTCGGCTTGGTTATTACCAAAAAACTACTTGAGTTACATGATAGTAAAATTGAACTTCAAAGTGAAGAAGGAGTAGGTTCTACCTTTAGCTTCACCTTAAAATTAGCCATTGGTGAAGTTCAAAACAATATCAACGTGCAACCAGAGAAAGTAAACGAAAAAACATTAGATGGTGTAACTATCTTGTTAGTAGAGGATTATGAAGTAAATGTAAAAGTGGCAGGTAAATTTCTTACTCGCTGGAAAATCCAATACGATGTTGCAGAGAATGGCTTAATTGCCCTCGAAAAATACGCAGCGAAAAAATATGATGTAATCTTGATGGATTTACAAATGCCTGAAATGGATGGTTATACAGCAACTGCTAGAATTAGGGAGAACGATACCACAATACCCATTATCGCTCTGACGGCTTCTGCTACACTAAATAATCAAGATAGAGCTTTTGAAGTAGGAATGACAGATTACGTAACCAAGCCTTTTAATCCAAAGGAACTGTTTATGAAAATCGCAAAATATAGCGGACGCTAACAAAAAAAGGATGTCTTCCAATCGGTTGACATCCTTTTTTTATGGAGTAATAAGTACTCGTATAAACTTAGCCTATTTTCTTATAAACTCTTGATAGCTAGATTATTAAATCCAAAATTTGAAATTCATAATCCTGCATTATTTATAGTGCTGTTTTAACAAATTTAATGATTTTCTTGAAATTATTTCCTTGAAGATGAGCAAAATACACACCAGAAGCCAGTTGTTGAACTGCAACCTGAGACTTTTGTTCCTTCAATACCTGTGTTAGATAAGAACGCCCACTAATGTCATAAATAGTTAAACTAACATTTTTCTGATTTTCTGGAACTTCAATCGTCAGCATATCTTGTACAGGATTGGGGTATAATTTTACATCACCAAAGCTTTCAGTCTGAGTGCTAGTAATCACTAAAGTACTCGGTACAGTCCACGGAACTAAGCCTGCAATAGGTTTTGTGAAAGGAACGGTAGAAAAAATATGAAACTCTCCTGCTACCAAAAATAAGGGTAAATCAACATCGGTTACGTCAATACTTGCTCCCGTAAAAAAGTCATACCATTTTCCTGCTTTCGGAAAAATCTTCGTCACCGCCTTACTCGAAATATCAAAATTCCCAATGGTCACCACCGTATTATTGCCCGAACGTAAGACCACTCGCTTCTGCATTCCTGCTACATCTAAATCAAAATCACTAGTTTTAAAAATAGCTTCTTTTGTTTTCAGTTGGTTCATCGCACCGATTGCCTTATATAATTTTGAACGATTGGCATCGTTTAGGTACGACCATTTTAGGGGCTTTGCTCCTGTTCTACCATTGTAATCAATGTTGATGTCATAACCAATTTCTCCAAATTGCCACATCATTTTAGGGCCAGGTACAGAGATAAATAAAGCAGTATTTGCCTTAACTCTCTCTAAAGCAGTTGGAATGTCACGAGTTGAATACGCTGAAGAGGTTTTGCCGCTTTGTTGTACATCATACATTACTCGTTCTTCATCATGACTTTCCATGTAGCCTACGACCCCTGGCGTGGTCATTCCTCTCACTTGATACGATAAACGGTATGGATTTGCACTCTCTCCTTTTGCCATATTTCTAAAATCATAGTTCTGATTTCCCCAAACCATCATTCCATAATTGACAAATTCTCGTTCTTCTGCATCCTCAGAAAACAATTCCAAAATTAGGTACGCATCTGTATCTATTTTACGAATAGCATCCGCATAATTTTTCCAAATAGCTACCCTGCTGGCATCATATAAACGAAATTGACTATCGTCAGACGTAACTTTTTGTGTAAACCCTTTTGCTAAATCAAATCTAAAACCATCTACATGATATTCTTGAAGCCAAAAATTATTAGCTCTTTTTACATAGTTTTTGGTGGCTTCGCTTTCGTGATTAAAATCAAAGAATACATTAAATGGATGTTTCGCTTGCTGGTTAAAAAAGGGAGAATCGGCACTCGGTTGGGTATTATTCCAATACATTTTTACGTAAGGAAACTCATAATCCGCCTGATTAAACACCATATCTAACAAGACTGCAATGCCTTGTTCATGGCATTTATCAACGAACGCTTTTAAATCGTTAGCCGTACCATACGCTTTATCAGGAGCAAAGTAAAAGGTCGGATTGTAACCCCATGAGTCGTTGCCCGTAAACTCTTGAATCGGCATTAACTCGATGGCATTGATACCTAATTTTTTCAAATAAGGCAAGGTATCAAGAACCGCTTTGTAATTTTTATCAGCCGAAAAATCACGTATATGTAATTCATAAATGACTAAATCTTCTTTGGCAGGACGCTTAAAATTGGTCGTCTTCCATGTATAAGGCGTTTGTCCAGTCTGTAATACCGATGCAATCGTCGTTACAGAGCTAGGTAATGTCTTTAAATTTGGATAAGTGGACGTTGAAATATATTTATCGTTAGACGGATCTAAAATTTTCTCTGAATAAGGATCAGCAACATTCAGAATACCATCTACTAAATAATAAAAAGCATATTCTTTTCCTTTCTCTAAGTTGCTCATTTCCAACCAATAGCGAGTACCATCCACGGAACGTTTCATCAGATACGTTGGCGATACTGTCCAGTTATTAAAATCGCCTAACACATACACAAACTCTTTGAGGGGAGCGTATAAAACCAAACCCACTTTGGTATCGGATAGGTAATTGATACCATCTAACCAACCTGTTGGCACATTTTCTACCACATTTTTTGGAGGAATCATAACGGAGATCTGTGTACTTGCCACATTAGTTTTTGCTTGTGCCTGTACTTTGATGGTGATGGTAGATGAGTTAGTATTAGTTGACACCAATTGTTCTAAATCACTATAATTCAATGTCTTAGTATATGAAATAACACTATCTTTCGTAAAGCCAAACAACGATGCACCAGCAGGAATCACTTGCGAGCCGACACTAAGTTCTGCACTCAAAACAGCTTTTTCAGTCGTTTTGATAGATATGGGTAAATTTTGACCTTTCTTTAAAACGGTAGTTGCCTGAGTCGGATTTAAAAATGCAATGCTAAAAGCTGCGTCATAAAGCGATATAACTAAATCTTCCGTTTGGGCAGTACCTGCTCCGTTTTTTAACAATAACCCCAAGCGTTTAATTGACTTAGCAGCAGGAACAGCAAAATAGGTTCTTGGGGTAAGTTTAATACTCCAAACATCGTTTCCCAAGGCAGTCATCACGGCTTTGTCAAGTGGTTTTGAGAAATCCGTCTGCCCAGCAGGTTGATATTCAAAAGCATCTCCTGCGGTTGTAGTGCCTGCACCTGACCACAAATAAACATCCGAATTTTTGCCTAAAAGACCTTTAGCACGGGTATCTTTCGCAAGTTTTAAATCGAAAATCAGGGTTATTTCTTTATCTCCGTTGGGCAGTTCAGGAAGCGTGGTTACCACCTGAGCAGTCGAAGAAAGGAGGCTAATCCAGAAGAGGATTAACAAAAAAGCGAGCTTTTTCATATCAATTTTATAAAATGGTTAATTTGGACGAACGAAGATATAGAAAAATAAATGGATTCATTGAAGTGTTATATACTGTACGTCGCTATAATTCAACTGAGCCAGTGATTCTGGTTTTATCGCAAGAAAGTTATAAACTATCATTTGTCAAGTACTCCGAAACTGATCACAAAAAACAAAGAAATTACGGGAACAATTCTTGAACGAAAAATATTCTTACTTTTGTCGCACGAGTTCCAAGACAATCTTCATCATGAGCAAAAAAATATTTCTACTTAGCTACATCTTCCTCTTTTGTCACTCCATGATTACATGGAGTCAGTTACATATTGAAGTCACCCTTCCGAAGACTAATCGTGATAAACAAATACCACTTTTTCTGGCAGCAAGTTTCAATAATTGGTCACCAGGGGATGCTCATTATGAACTCAAAAAGGCAGAAAATGGCAATTATACGATTGATTTACCTCAAAATCCTGCCTTTTTTGAATATAAATTCACGCAAGGATATTGGACTATGGTGGAGGGTACTGGCAAAGGTGCTTCTACCGAAAACCGTACTTTTGATGCCGAATTAGCTCAAAATCCAAAGGTGATTCATGACACCATTATGGGTTGGGAGGCTCAACCAACCTACCGACTCTATATCAAGAGTATTCCTAAAAATACACCTAAAGATGCGTCTATTTATTTAGCAGGAAATTTTAATAATTGGGAAACAAGCAATGAAAACTATAAACTTCTGAAACAATTTGACGGTACGTATCGAATTTCGATTACGACAAATCTACCCAAAATTGAGTATAAATTTACTCGTGGAGATTGGACGACAGTAGAAGGCGAAGAGAGTGGTAAAGCAAGACCTAATCGGGTGATTTACCGACAATCTGATGTGAATTTAGAAGAACTTACCCAAGATATTGAAAGCTGGGAAGACCTCTCAGGGACGTTTAACTTTTTTTCTCTTTACGATTTATTACTACTATTTTCTGCGTTCCAAGGGATACTCCTAATTATTGCGATCCCGACGATGCAGGACTATAATCGCAAAGCCAACAAATGGCTTGTTATATCCATTGCATTCACTTCTTTAGTGCTGATAATGAAAACGTTGATCGGTTATAGAGTCATTGCTGAGCAATATAGCAAATTACTTCTTATCCCCAACTTTGCCTTATTTCTGTATGCTCCACTGTTCTATTTTTACCTACAAAAACTATTCTATAAAACCCCCAAACTACCCGCAAAATGGTGGCTTCATTTTATCTTACCTGCACTTCAATTACTGGCGTACATACCCTATTTATTGATGAATTCAAAAGAGTTATTAATCCGAATACTCAACCAATCACCCGACTTCCATCGTTTATCGGTAGTGTCTGGCGGAATTGCCTGGGGAGTCAATGTTTTTTACTGGATTAAATGCTGGCACTCACTGAATACCTACAATAAATACTATCCAAATGAAGCATCTAAAGAGCAGAATACCAACTACTTACTCACTGTAATTGCTATTCAAGGAGTATGTTTAGTACTTTGGGCGGTTACGGGAATTTTGCTATTTTCTGGAGATATTTTAAATTTAAATACGGTGGTTATCACAGAAAAAAGTGTGGATATTATCTGGCTTGCCTTTTCATCAATTCCTTATTTTCTTGGATATTTTGCGATTCATCAGCCTGAGATTTTCAAAATTCATCGAGAACAAATACAAGTTAAACCCGAAGAATCGCTACCTCCAACGGACGTTCCCATTTCGATTCCAACACAAACGAAAACCTCTCCGATACCCCTTGCAACAGAATCGGAGAAAGAAGATACATTCGGAGTTTGGAAAGAAAAAGTTGACGCATTTATGAGCGAAGAACGTCCCTATACGAACGTAGGACTAACCCTGAATGAATTGGCTAAAATGTTGAACATTTCACCTCATTTACTCTCTAAAATTATCAATGAAGTATATGAGAAAAACTTTTTTGATTTCATTAACTCGTATCGAATAGAAGAATTCAAAACCCGTTTTGAAGACCCCAAAAATCGTCAATACACCATGCTTGCCATTGCTTTTGAAGTAGGGTTTAATTCTAAAACGGCCTTTAATAGAGCCTTCAAAAAAATGACTCAACAAAGTCCCCGTGAATATTTCTTCGACTCCAGAGAAGAAGAATAAACAACGATATATTGGAGGTTGTGTAAAAAGTTACAAGTTTATGAGCGGACATCGCTCGGATTAAAGCGAGTGCCAGCTATTTTATTTGGCACAAAATGCTTTAAACATTAGACGCTACACTTTTTGCACACCTCCCTCCCCGTCCCAAAAACCAAAACAGCATTGCTACTTTCTACGGAAATTTCGCTTCCTAAAACGCTACTTTGTGTCGTTTTAACACATTTTTTATTCAAAAAATAACCCTTCACAAAACTAATATTCATATAACTTTTCCAATAATTCATAAAAATTATTCTATTTGGCGAATTTTCGCTTGTTTTTGTTTTTACGCAGAATCATCTTTGTGCTAACAAAAAGATAACAAATAGGTAATCATCTCAACCGTTATTATTTGTCATTGGTACAACTCAAAATAAACACATGTATCCGCATGTTAAGCCATGAAAAATGAAACCTTAGTAACTGACAATCAAGCAATCAGCAATGAAGTCATTAAGCATCCTGTATTAAAAATACATCCGAATGTTTGTATGAATCTCCGAATCTCCGAATTAGTAGATGAAGCCATCAATAACGGAGAAGGAACGCTTACCGACAGAGGAGCTTTGATGTGCGATACTGGAAAATTTACAGGACGTTCACCAAAAGACAAGTTCATTGTATATGACGACAAAACAGCAGATACAGTAGATTGGGGTGCAATTAATCAGGCTTTTGACTCGGATAAATTCGAAGCTTTGTACAGCAAAATGCTCAGTTTTGTAGCAGACAAAAAAATATATGCTCGTTATGCTTACGCTTGTGCAAGTGAAAAATACAGAACAAACATCCTAGTAATCAACACACTAGCATGGCATAATTTATTTTGCAACCATTTATTTATTACCCCCGAAGAGGAAGAGTTAGCCAATTTCGAACCAGAATGGACAATTTTAAATGTCCCTGCCTTTGAAGCTGACCCAGAGATAGACGGAACTCGCCAAGGTAATTTTACCATCATTGACTTCACTAAAAAAGTGATTTTGATTGGAGGAACAGGCTATGCTGGTGAAATGAAAAAAGGGATTTTCTCGGTATTAAACTACGTCTTGCCAGAAGAAGAAAAAGTAATGGCAATGCACTGTTCTGCTAACATCGGAAAAGACGGAGATACCGCCCTATTCTTTGGTTTATCAGGTACGGGAAAAACAACACTTTCGACAGACCCATACCGTAAATTAATCGGTGACGACGAACACGGCTGGTCTGACGACGAAGTTTTCAACTTTGAAGGAGGCTGTTATGCAAAAGTGGTCAACCTAAGCCAAGAACAAGAACCTGAAATTTACGGAGCAATTCGCTACGGTTCTATCTTAGAAAACACACGCTATTTTGCTGACACCAGCACGGTTGATTTCGCCAACCAAAGCGTTACTGAAAATACAAGAACAGCCTACCCAATTAATTACATACCAAATATAGCAGTACCCTCAGTAGGAAAATCGGCAAAGAATATTTTCTTCTTAACCGCAGATGCCTTCGGAGTATTACCTCCAATTTCAAAACTAAGCGTAGAACAAGCCATGTTCTATTTCGTGGCAGGTTATACGTCTAAGTTAGCAGGTACAGAAATGGGCGTAAAAGAACCACAAGCAACATTTTCAGCTTGCTTTGGGGCAGCATTTTTACCCCTTCACCCAATGAAGTATGCCAACTTATTAGGCGAAAAACTTAAAAATGGTGACGTAAACGTCTGGCTAGTCAATACAGGTTGGTCTGGTGGAGGTTATGGCGTAGGTTCTCGAATGAAACTTGCCTATACTCGCTCAATGATTAGAGCAGCCTTATCAGGTGAATTTGCACAAATTGAATTCCAAAAAGATCCAATTTTTGGATTATCAATTCCAGAGAGATGTCCGAATGTTCCCGTAAACATTCTAAACCCACGTAATACATGGGCTAATAAAGAAGAATATGACGAAAAAGCAAAAGCCTTAGCGATTGCATTTCAAGAGAACTTTGATAGGTTGAGAGGTTAGGTTAGAGAGCAGCTAATAAGAAGGTAAGACTTATTAGCTTTAGAAGGGGGTCAGGGGGGATACTGCCCCCTTCAATTTTCAATCCAAAAACAAATTTAAACGTTCCATATTATGCAAGCTTCAACCTCTTTAGCACTACCCGTTGGTACTACCCTCGACCGCTTTATTAACAAACAACAAGAAGCTTTTCCCTATTCTACAGGAGAACTTTCTCAACTGTTAAGAGACATTGCTCTTGCCTCAAAAATTATTAATCGAGAAATTAACCGTGCTGGCTTAATAGACATTACTGGAGCGTTTGGAAGCAATAATATTCAAGGAGAGTCCCAACAGAAACTAGACATTATTGCCAATATACGATTCATCAGAGCTTTAGTAAATGGTGGACAAGTAGTAGGAATTTTATCGGAAGAAGACGATGAGATTATTCAAACGGGAAACGTAAACTCAAAATACGTGGTGGCAATGGACCCACTTGATGGCTCATCCAACATCGACGTGAACGTTTCGATTGGCACAATTTTCTCGATTTATCGTCGTGTAAGTCCAATTGGAACACCTGCCATAGCAGCAGATTTTCTTCAAGGTGGACGCAAACAAGTGGCGGCTGGCTACATTTTATACGGTTCATCAACCATCATGGTTTATAGCACAGGCAAAGGAGTCAATGCCTTCACTTATGAAAACTCTTTAGGTGAATACTTCCTTTCGCACACAACCATGAGCATACCCAAAGTAGGCCATATTTATTCGGTAAATGAAGCCTATTTTAATGAATTCAGTAATCCAGTACGCCAATTCATCGAAGACATTCGGAACGAATCTGGCTGTGTGGCTCGCTACATAGGCTCATTGGTTGCAGACTTTCATAGAAACCTACTCAAAGGAGGTATTTACTTATACCCTCCTACCCGTAAAGCAAGCAATGGAAAGTTACGTCTTTTGTACGAATGTTATCCCCTAGCTTACCTAATTGAACAAGCAGGTGGAAAAGCGACAAACGGACACGAAGCAATTTTAGACATTCTACCAACGAGTATTCACCAGCGAACAGTCACTTATTTAGGTTCTGAAGAATTAATTGATAAACTAAGTTCAGCATTAGACAATTTTAATCAAACGGTAAAAGTTCAGTTAGCCAAATCGTTATAAGCATATTCCATTGTACGAATTAAAGAAAGTAAAACCAAATAGATAAAGCCATTCTGCGATTTTAAGGATTGAAATTATCTCTCTATTTTATTAAGTTGATGTTTTAGTATTTAAACGGAAGCCTTCCTATCTGATTAGGGCTTCCGTTTTTTGTGTTTGGAGGAATGGGTTCGGTAGCTGAACAGCTCAGGGATTAAAATCCCTGCTTACAAACTCGTTCGTCCCGATGGGACTTGCACACTTGAAGAAGATTTTGAATGATGAATTTTGAATGTTGGATTGACTTCGCAACCCTGACAGCGGTCAACGACCCTGTTAGGGTTACGAAGTCAATTGCTCAGGGATTAAACTACATCGGT
>JBMLRK010000088.1:0-2848 GCA_049241065.1 Spirosomataceae bacterium | reverse complement strand
ATTTAGTAACCTAGCAATTCAACATCCAAAACACAACATCACTTCTTAACTATCAATAAAAAAGGATTGGCGATATAAAGTTGCCAATCCTTTTTTATTTCTATTGATAAACTGCCATTGTCTCGTCGATTTCTACTGCCCAAGCATGAATGCCACCTACAAGATTACTAAGGTTGGTATAACCATGTTCTTGTTTAAGGTATCGGATTACAGAGGCCGATCTCATACCATGATGGCAATAAACAACCACAGGTTTGTCTTTTGGAATTTTGTCTAAATGTTCTGGAATCGTATTCATTGGGATGAGCAAAGCATTATCCAAATGACAAATTTCATACTCGTTTAAGTTGCGGACATCTAACAAAAAAAGATCTTCTTTTTCGTCTAGTTTAATCGCTAATTCTTCAACGCTGATTTCGGTTGGTGACATATTGTTTAGTTCGCAATGGATGGGAGCAACCTTTTCATTAGCAGGAAAAATAAGACTTTCTGCATCTGAACGTCGCTTAATTTTTATTTTTTGAGAAGTGTTTTCTAGTAAGTCAAGCATCAGTAGTTCGCCACTAAGCACCTGTCCGATACCTGTAATCATTTTGACAACTTCATTTGCCTGATACATTCCTAATGCTCCAGGCAAAATCCCCAGTACACCATTTGTGGCACAGTTTGGAATCTCTAATTCAGAAGGTTGTTCTGGGAACAAACAGCGATAAGTAGGCCCTTGTGTACCTTCGGTATTGATGAAGTTAAAAACAGACACTTGTCCTTCAAATTCATGGATGGCTCCATAAACAAAGGGCTTATTGAGTTGTACACACCAATCATTAATAAGATAACGAGTAGAAAAGTTATCGGTACAATCTACCACCAAGTCATATTGTTGGATATGCTCTTGTGCATTGCCTGCATGGAGATTTTCCTGAATTGGAATCAGTTCGATGCCGTCGTTCAACGCTTTTAACTTTTGAGCAGCCACAAATACTTTGGACTGACCAATATCTTGAACAGCGTAAAGCACTTGTCGTTGAAGATTCGTCAAGTCAACGGTATCTTGGTCAATCATTGCAATACGTCCAACGCCTGCGGCAGCTAAATACAGCAGCACAGGGCATCCTAATCCTCCAGCTCCAACAACAAGTACGCTGGCGGCTTTTAGCTTTTCTTGTCCTTCTACTCCAATTTTAGCGAGGAGTAAATGTTTTTGATACCGTTGTTTTTCGTTGTTCGTTAACATAATCTTGATGTCTAAACACAAAAGCCTCTTCGTAGCGTACCACGAAGAGGCCTTCATTGAAAAATATACTCAGAACTATAGACTTAACGTTCCTTTACGAGCAGCAGCAACTAAAGTTGCTTCGAAACCATTTTTGTTGATAGTACGGATAGCTTTCGCTGATACTTTCATTGAAACCCAAACACCTTCAGATTCTAAGAAGAATTTCTTAGTGTGTAAATTTGGGAAAAACTTTCTCTTTGTCTTGTTGTTAGCGTGAGAAACGTGATTACCTACTTGAGTTTTCTTTCCTGTAATTTGACAAACCTTCGCCATGATAGAAATGCGTTTATTGTTATGTGTAAATCGTTATTTGTTAACGATGTAATAGACTTGATAATCAGTGTCTTCTGAAATTGGAACGCAAAAGTATGAATATTTTTCTAAACTCGCAATTTATTGTTGAAAGATTTCCAATATCTGTATTAAGTTTTTGTTTTTTAGGCTAAATAATCAAAAAAACATCCTTACTTTGTAAGTATATCTTTGTTCTCTCTCAAAAGTATGGTTAAAAAAATAGCATCTTCACTGCTCTGGCTTGGTAGTTTACCTCTGTGTATTTATACGTTGGTAACTTATCTTTTATCTTATTCACTGATTGTTGACCATTGGATTGCGGGTTTTTTGATGATGACCATGCCGATTGCTTTGCTAGGTTGTGTCTCAATTGCCCTTATTTGGTTGTTTGTGAATCCATCTCGGGCTATTTTACCCTTCTGCGTTCTTCTGATTGGTTATCCATTTATTCGTCGTACGGTTGCTTTAGGGTCAGGAAACAAAATCGAATCGTCAGAGCAAAGCTTTACGATTTTAGATTATAATGTATTTGGTTTTTATGCACAAGAAGCTCCTTTAAATCAGGATAAAGCACGAGGCGGAGTAGCCTTTGCACACGAATACAAGGCAGATATTAAGTGCTTTCAAGAATTTCTGAATTATGAAGACCGAGAAGATTTTCATACACTAGATTTGATTAAAAAAGATAATCCTTATTGGGTTTCCATGCACAAAAATATCTATCACGGAGAGACGACGTTGATAACGTTCTCGAAATATCCCATTATCCACAGCGAACACGAACAATTTGGCTCGGCAAATACCAATGGTTATTTGATTGCAGACATCGCTTTTCCGAATGATACAATCCGAGTAATTAATTTCCAGTTGCAATCTATGGGTATTAGGGTGGCTAACTTGGTTTCTAAACTAAAAGAGAAGGAAGTATCGGGTGTTAAAGAACAAAGTCGTGATATATTCTCGTCCCTCAAAATGGGTTTTGTAACACACGCCCAACAAGTGAAGGTACTAGAGGATTTGATAGAAGCAAGTCCCTATCCTGTTATGCTCACTGGAGACTTGAACGAAATGCCGTATGGGTATTCGTATGGTCGTTTAAGCGATCGTTTGTCGAATGCTTTTGAGGAAGCAGGTCATGGATTTGGTTTAACGCTTAATCGAAGTCCTCGATTTGTACGAATAGATAATCAATTTTACAGCAATCAAATGGAAGCGGTAGATTTTCAGACCTTGCGGAATATTCCTTATTCAGATCATTATCCAATTGTTGGTAACTAT
>JBMLRK010000087.1:0-2574 GCA_049241065.1 Spirosomataceae bacterium | reverse complement strand
TACTATTCTTTGATTAATTCTTAGCCTTACTTTTTAACTAGGCGTTCCCGTCTGAAACAAAAAGTAACCGCAGCGGCGGACCGTAAAAAATTCAAGAATATATAAACTCGCTGCGCTCAAACAGTATATATTCATTGCTTACGCACGTGGTTCTACGAAAGTTTAAACAAGTTCAACAATACGAAATGTTTGTTTCTACATTTTCACCGAAATATCCTTCAATTTTGCACTAACCATTAGTTCTTTTCCATCGGCAAAGACACGGAAGCCTTTTCCTTTTCCGTAATGTGTCCCTGTTTTATCCCACTGAATGGTTAGGTTTTTCCCATGATATAAGACATTACTTAAACAGAACCAATCCCATTTCCCATTCGGAATCAGAGGCTTCATAACCAATAGATTATCTTCACGAGTTTGTAGTCCTACTAAATTATTAATCACTAAATCAGCAAAAGAGGAATGATTATAAAACTTACTACGTGGGTTATCGCCTTTCAACCATTCACCCGTTTTTTCGTCTTGATATTCTCCCAAATACAATTTTCCATTCATTTGATGCGACCATGCAAATTTGTGTAATTCATCATAAAAAACGGTTTTAGTCATTTTCCCATGATGCTTATAATTTGTCAAAACGTTCGCTAATCCCTTCAACGTCTGGCTTGTAGCAAAAGGCCAAACCGCTCCGTCCCACTCGCAACCATGCCCAGAGCCATGCGTTCTAAACAAAGGATGACGACGTTCTGCCGTGGTGATTCCCCACTTAGCTTTAAAGCCTAAGGTATCCACCAACTGATCCCATTGAGCTACAAAATTGGCTTTGTCGGCTGGTAAATTAAAATACCATGGAATATAACCAAGGGCTTCACGAGCATCACAGAGAACACCTTCCTTTTCTAATTTCACTTTATAGAAACTTGCTTTTTTGTCCCACAACGAATCCGTTACGGCTTTGCGTAAAAAGTCGGCTTTGGCTTGGTAAATACGTTGAATGCTGTCATTACCAAGTAATTTTGCCATGTTAACCAAGGCAATTGCATTGCCATACATATAACTATTGATGGTCGGACGCACGTTTTTGACTTTTCTACCCCCACTAATGGATTCCTCCATGGCATCTTTGACATCAAATTGGTAGAACATTCCGCTAGGTAACTGGCGTTCCGTTTCCCATTTATGGTAATCATCCGATAAGGTAAGTAGATTTTTTTCCAGAAAATTTTTATCCAAATTGACCAAATAACGCTGATAGACCGCATCATCAATCCAACTACTAAAAGCATGGAAACGCTGTACGGTATGGTTCGGGTCAACGTGTAACCAAAAATTAATGTAGTCTTGCGAATACTGCTGATTATGTAACCAACGGGTTTCGTAAATATGATGCCCTAACGCACTACTAATGGCATTATGCTTGCCTGCATGCTTTACGCTCGTGATGAATTCTGTAAAAATAAAACCGTCTGGCGTTTGTTTTAAGTGCTTTCTTAATGCCCACCAACGATAGTAATAGACTTCCTGTAAAAGTGAATCGGGGCAGTCAAATAAAGGAATGTTGGTCGAAAGCCATGTAAATGCTTCTTTATTAGGAACAAAATTAATGACGGCTTCTTCTTTATCTAAGTCATTGAATTTCTGTACGTAATGCTGTAACTTATCCGTACTTAACTGGACAGGCTGCTGAGAAAAGCTATACGAGATTTGACCAAGGAAGAGTAGGAAGAGAAGTTTTTTTTTCATCTGATTATGATGTACTAAGTGGTGGTCAGTTCAATGTTCAAAGATTTCAAGAAGTCACTATTATCGAACGCCATTGTCTGTGTCTGTTAATTGTCTGTGAAGACACAGACAACGGCGAGACAACGGCATTTTTTTCCCTTAGCAGGTGACTTCAATCGCCTGCTAAGGGAAAAAAAACGTTATAAACTCGCTAAATGTTCGATAGCAATGCGTGGACTTGCCAAGATAGGAACGATTTTATCAGCTTCTGCTAACGTTCCTACAACACGAGCCATAGAGGCTTGAGCCAGTAAAATCACATCTACTTGCGTACTTAATTCTTTCAGAGCTGCTGCCACCATTTCATCGTGTTTGGCTGCATTGCCCGCCATTAAGGCATCAAATGCTCCTTCGCATAGCACCGCTTTTAGTTCAATATTTTTTCCTGCTAGTTTTGCTCTGCGTTCTACCAAATCCGACGTAGGCAATAATGTAGAAGGTAAGGTAGCAATTACCCCAATTTTTGTACCCATCGCTACCGCTTTATCTGCCATCGGCTGATCGACACGAAGCACGGGAATATCCGATAAGGTAGCGGCTGTTTCTACGGCTGCCCCAATCGAAGAACAAGTAACCAATACCTGATCGGCACCGCCTAACTGAGCTGATTGAACATAGCTAACCACTTGTTTGGCAATGGTTGGCGTTAAACTTCCTGCGGCAATGATGTTTTTTACTAAACAATCGTCCACAATATTAAACACCTGAACATCAGGCAATAACTCAGAACAAAGTTCTTGAAAAACAGGAATTAAAGTTGCGGATGTATGTACTAATGCTAATTTTTTCATTTTT
>JBMLRK010000086.1:0-7770 GCA_049241065.1 Spirosomataceae bacterium | reverse complement strand
ATGATTCGAGTTCCTTCCTTTATTCACGATGGCGAGTTTCAGTCTTTAAAGATTGAAGACATGACTTTTGTTGCCTATCGAAATCAAGACCCACCGATGCGAAATCAGGTATTTTTTGAAGAACATACCTTGATTTTTGTACTGGAAGGGGAAAAGAAGTTTATCTCGGCAGAAAGAGAAATTCTAGTCAAAAAAGGAAATGTCGTTTTCATTCGTCGAGGTTACTACATGATTCAAGAAACCATTGATAATGAGTATCGTAGCTTAGTTTTTTTCTTTAATGAGAAATTATTAAAGGGTTTTGTAGCAGGACATTTTGATTTATTCAAAAACTATTCAGAAACAGATAATTCACAATCGGATGAATTATTTGTACTGGAAATCACCGAAAGTTTACGCAAATTTACGGAGTCTATTTTTCCTTATTTCAACCTCAAAACTCAGTATTTAAACCACTTTTTGAACTTAAAACTTCAAGAATTATTACTGCATTTACTTGAAATTGACCATACGGGACAACTCAAAGCGATTTTATACGCTCTTTATAAAGGGGAAAAAGTTGATTTAAACTTCTTGATGAACAGCTATTATCTCAAACCGCTTTCGATGTTAGAACTATCTCGCTTATCGGGTAGAAGTTTATCAGGTTTCAAACGAGATTTTGAAAAGCAGTTTAATAATACGCCTGCTGTTTGGCTCAAAAACAAACGGCTCGAACACGCAAGATTACTGCTCGAAAATTCTTCCAAATCGGTAGCCGAAATTAGTTTGGATGTATGTTATGAGAACGTTTCACATTTTATCAAGGCGTTCAAGGAAAAATATGGATTTACCCCTAATTCCTTTCGAAAAGAACACGACAATGACTAAAATTCTCAAGATAAGTACGCTTGTTTATTTACTGATTCCGACCTTCATTTTTTTGCTTACGTGGCTGACTCCTGCTTACGGAATTAGCTCCTGTGTACTGATTGGCTACTTCTCGTTTCAATGTATAAAAACCATTATTCAAACTGATAATGGCGTTATTTCTCCCAAGCTTTCAGGGTTATCAATCGGACTGAGTATCGGTATTGCTTTAGCCTTGAATCTATTGGTAGGGATTGGCGAGTTTCGTACACAGACTCTTGATTTTATGTCTAATAACCTAAAAATAAGAGATTTAGTTACCAAGCCTTGGCCGTTGTACTATCCTGCATTCAAGGTTTATATGTGTTATTACTTGGGTTATTACCTTCCTATTGCCAGTGTAGGAAAACTAATAGGACTTACCTATTGTCGTTATATTGCCTTGGTTTGGAGTACGCTAGGAACATCCCTCCTCTTTCTTTGGCTTAGTACCTTTCTTTCCAAAGGTAGAATTGTAGCTATTTTGACGCTACTCTTTTTTTCGAATGCGTGGTGTTTCTATAAAATCATTTATTGGCTAGATTTCCAGCCTTATATCAATCCTCCCTTTCATATCATTCTCCATAAATACTGGTTAATGCGTCCCCCTTTTTGGGATGGTTTTGCATGGGCTCCACAGCATATTCTGCCAGCTTGTTTGGGTGCTTGTTTTATATTACAAGCCAACATGTCGAAGAAAATTCACCTACAAGAACTCCTCCTGATGCTGTTAGCAACACTCTATTGGAGTCCCTTAGCAAGTATTGGTTTATTCCCTTTTGTACTTTATTTCTTTTTACGAGATTGGCAACACACCTTTTCACCAGCGGTTTTATTCACTAGCCTAGGCACTATTCTGGGTTTTGTTCCCCTACTCCTTTATTTCGTCAGTACTCAAGGAGTCAATAATGGCAATACCTTCTTTATCTGGGAAGCTGGCGTAAGTACATGGTTCTGGTACTACCTATTCTACATCGGTTTCAATGTGCTTCTCTGGTATTTTTTACTGAGTCGATTCAAGCATCCTTTCAAACCGCTGTTCATTATTGCCTCACTGGTTTTAATACTTCTCCCATTATATCAAATTGGCGAAGCAAATGACTTAAATGTACGTTCTGCTGTTCCTGCATTAATGATTTTTATCATTATTATTGCCTTTATTATGACGAATTATCGACAGGAGAAAAACGTTTATTATTGGATAATCTTGCTCCTTTTGGCTATCAATTCACTACCAACGTGGAGTCAAATTTATCGAAGTTGCTTAACTTCAAAGCCTAAAACAAGCATTGAACGAGCAGATTGGAAAAATTTACATGATACCTTTTCCTTTCAGGCAGTGATGTATAAAGACAGTAGTGCTACCTTAGAGTATTCCTTACAACAGGGTTCTGTCTTTGAACAACACTTCTTAAAAAAATAGGAATCTAATAAATGTGTATCTTTGCATTATAACACAGTTAAGAATTATGGAAAAGAAAGATAGCCAAACGGCAACACACGCACCAAAGAAACCCTTTGCCATGTTCGATGGTACTTGCCCGCAGTGTAGAAATGGCAATATGTTCAAGTACTCAAGCATGAAAATAAGCAAGTTTGACGAAATGCACACGCACTGCCCCAACTGTAATTTACGCTTTGAAGTAGAACCAGGCTTTTGGTACGGAGCGATGTTCATGAGCTATGGATTTACGATTTTACTATTAATCGTCATGGGGTTTTCTATTTTTTACCTTTTCAATGACCCTTCGGTGATGTATTATATCGTACCAATTACGATAATTTCGATCTTAGTTGTGCCTTTCAATTTCAGAATTTCACGTTCGGTTTACCTTCACTTATTTGGGTTTATCAAATATAAACCTGAGTTGAATAAAAAAATCAAGTAATAATGCTAAATTTTGAATGATGAATTTTGGATTTAAAATATTAGCAAATCCCTTATTATTACACAATTACGTAATCGTAGGATTCGTTTTATTATAAATCACAAGACTATGAAACGAATCCTACTTGCATTACTCTCTTTGAGCGTACTCACTTCCTTCGGACAACAAATCAATCCGCAAGGGAACAACATTGAAAGTCGCTTTCCCATCCCTCCTGCTTTCGAACGTATTCCAGTTACCAAAGGCTCTTTTGCTGCCTTTCTGAGAAGTTTTCCTTTAAAACCAAACGGTACAAACGTTTATCTTTTTGATGGACGCAAGAAAACCAATGCACAACATGTAGCTGTCTTAAACATCGACCGAGGGACACAAGACCTTCAACAATGTGCCGATGCCGTAATTAGACTTCGAAGCGAATACCTTTTTTCAATCGGAAATTATAGCAACATTTCATTCGCCAATTTTAGTGAAGAAGCCATGCGTTATGATTTATACAGACAAGGGTATCGAATGACGAATAAGGGATATAAAAAGGTAGGAAAGGCAGATTCGAGCAAAGAAGGTTTTAGAAAATACCTCGATATGGTGTTCAGTTATGCCAATACTTACACCTTTGAAAAAGAACTTAAAAGTCTCAAAAATGTTCAGGATTTAACAATTGGCGATGTGTTTATCGTTTCTAACCCCAAAAGCTATGGTCATGCCATGCTCGTAATGGATGTTGCTCAACACCCGAAAACCAAAGAGAAGATTTTTTTATTAGCACAAAGTTATATGCCTGCACAAGATATTCACATTGTTCGCAATCCTATCGCAGGTGGGGCTTGGTATTATAGCAGTGATTTAGCAAACACGCTATACACCCCCGAATGGACTTTTCCAATCACGGCATTACACCGTTTTTAGGGACGCATAAAGAGCAAGGACTTGAGGTAAAACCGCCGTATTTTCGTCGTTATCAATGACAAAATCAGCAAAGGAAAGGCGTTCTTCGTCTGAGAGCTGACGAGCAATAATCGCTCGAATCTCCTCGTCCGAACGCTCATCACGACGACGAATTCGTTTCATTCGAACGGCTAAGGAAGCAGTGACCACGAGAATTTTATCCAGAAATTCCTGTTTTGCAGCAGCATTTATCAAAGCTGCTTCGTACAACAAAAAGGGAGCATTGGCGTGTGAAGCAAACCATTGGCGAGCATCATTTTTCACCGATGGATGCACCAACGCATTGAGTTGCTGAAGTAGTTCGACATTCCCAAAAACACGAGATGCCACCCACGAACGATTATATTCACCTGCTGGCGTATAAGCCTGCTCACCTAAGAGTTGTGTAATTTCAGTACGAAGTATTAAATCATTCGTAATAAGCCACTTAGCTCTACTATCGGCATCGTACACAGGGATTCCTAACGAAGCAAAAACACGGGAAACAAGGCTTTTACCAGCCCCTATTCCCCCTGTAATACCAATGATTAAAGGCTTTTTCATTCGCTTATTTTAATAATTCAGCCACCTCAAAACTCACCTCTACTTTGTCTTTACTAGAAGTAATGTGTGCATTTTTAGGATAAACAATCTTAATTTCATCGTCGTAGTTTTCTTGCAATCTTTTGCCAGGCACTTTTACTTCGATAAATGCACCTAACTCCTCTAAAACAGATTCGGGGCCAACCAACGTAATCGTTTTGGGGTTGATATTAATTAAACTCGATACAACATAACGATCTTTTAGCGGAATACTTGAACTATCGACTTTGATGGCAAAGGTTTTTGATACTTTACGATCAAACTCAATATCAAAATGATCAGCTACCACATAATTCACACGAACATCACGAATCATTTCATTCAATGAATCCGTTAACGATTCGGTATTTAAGAATTTTGTTTTGAGTGGTTTGGTGATTGGATAAATAATAGGAGATGTATGTAGTGATAAGGCTTTACGAAGCAAAGTCCATCCATTGCCTGATACATTCACTAAAACATTTTCGGGTAGTGGTTGAAGGGGAATATACAACGAGTCGTCGTATCTAACCTGTAGGGGAAAGGAGATTTTTTGAGAATAACCATCCTTGTTTAATGCGTTCATTAACCAAAAGATTAATGCGGCACTAAGGCTTACAAATACAGCCTTTAAATCAAATCCTGTAGATTTTGCTTTCATGGGGGAAAAGTGCTTGAGAAACGAATGGGGAATGATAGAAGCCAAGCCTTTATCAATCCCCATGAATGTTAAATCTTATTCTGCACCAAGTTGAGAAGAAGCATCTTTTGAAATCGCTGATTTCAAAAATGTCATTCTTACACCCTTGCTTGAATCCACTTCTACTAATACGGTCTTATCTCTAACCGTTACAATTGTTCCATGTACGCCACCAATGGTAACTACTTTGTCGCCAGCTTTCAAGTTATCGACATAAGCTTGTTGTTCTTTCGCTTTTTTCTGTTGTGGACGCATCATGAAAAAGTACATGATCACAAACATACCACCAATCATTAACAAGGGACCAAATTGACCGATACCACCTGCTGCTTGCACTAAAATACTATTGAACATCGACTGTTATTTTAGGGTTTGTTTAAACGATTATTTTTGAACGAATACAATACTACGAAAAAATCAACTAAAAAGGTTTCTTCTTATTTTCCAATACTTCAATTTTAAAACCTAGTGTAATATCACTTGGTTTGGTATTGGCATAAGCTGTAACTGTTTTATTCAGTTTGCCTATTTTGTTTTTGCTATTGAACTTCACACTGATGAAACCTTCTTCTCCAGGAGGCACAGGGTCAGTTGAATAAGACGGTGTTGTACAACCACAAGAAGCACTCACGTTGGTAAGTACTAAAGGCATATTACCTGTATTGGTAAATTTGTAGGTATGAAAAACTGTGTCCCCCTCTGTGATAGTACCCAAATCCACAAAAGGTGAGTCAATTTTCATGACAGGAAAAGCACTTGCAGTTGGCTTTAATTCTTCTGCGGAATATCCTCCATTTTTCTGTTTGTTCTTACAAGCAACAAACAAAAGAGAAAGAGCGAAAGCGAGGAATAAGATTTTCTTCATTGTTATAAACAAATTAATTTTCAGCTTTTGCTTTAATCTGACTCATCATTAACTCAACATCTTCCAATAAACGCTCTGCTTTTTCACGGGTTTCAGTAATTACTTTTTTACCTTCCGTTTTAGCCATTGTTTCTTGTACTTCTTTTCCTTCTATTAAATCGGTAATCAACTTTTTCAAGTCGTCACGATATTTCTCTAATTGATAAAACAATTTATTACGAGTGTTTTCTCCTTTATCTGGTGCATAAAGAATTCCCAAAACAGCACCTGCGGCTGCACCTGACAAAAATGCCAAAAGGGTTTTTGATGTTCTGCTCATGTTAATTTACGATTTATGAATGGCTTCTTGATGCCAAAGTTATCTAAAATCTTGTTAGTTGGTGAAGCTTCGGTACTAATTTTCTTATGAATGTCAGTACGAAGCCTCTTATTGAGAACGTATCCTTCGCTTATTTAGTGCAAGTTGATAAGCTAATCAC
Organism: Spirosomataceae bacterium; assembly: GCA_049241065.1. Taxonomy (GTDB): domain Bacteria; phylum Bacteroidota; class Bacteroidia; order Cytophagales; family Spirosomataceae; genus JALRIJ01. Next base: position 1,443 of record JBMLRK010000086.1, on the reverse strand, counting down.
CGAACAGAAGAACTAAAGCGACCCTTATTTATTATCAATTAATCCTCTACCCGACTTACGAATAACGCCGTCTTTGGTCAATTTCTGAGATAATACGTCTAATAAACCATTGACAAACTGACCAGATTTTGGCGTTGAATAATTCTTAGCAATCTCAATAAATTCGTTAATAGTCACTTTCGTTGGAATACTAGAGAAGTTGATTAACTCTGCTAAACCCAATTTCAAAATCAACATATCTGTCATGGCTAAACGATCAGCTTCCCAGTTTTTGGTTTGCTCCATCACCATTCCTTCGTAAGTAGCGTCGTTGTTCAAGGCATTGTCGAACAAGTCTATGAAATAGCCTTTATCTTCCTCCCAGTTCATCGCCAAAGGTTGTAATGCTAATTCTTCTGGAGTAGCGATTTTGAACGTCTTTGTGGTTAAGCTTTTCAAGACTTCTTTATTCTCTTGCCAATTTAACCCTTTTTCTTCAAAATAAGCTACAACTAAGTGATGCTTCAAGACATAGGTTTTAAGGATATACACTACAATAGCTAAATCCTCCTCAAACGTATGTTCAGAAGCATGTAAATATGCTTGAAAAGTTTCATCCACAAGGATGGCTTCGATAAATAATTTCTTGATGGTATTTAGGTCATCATCCGTCCATTTGATTCCGTGGCGGATTAACTCTAATTCAAAGGCAGGTAAATTGCGAAGGGCTTTAATAACGACGTTATTGCCCATACGAGCAGTTTGGTGTTCACTTTCAACCAAACGACGTTGCTGATCCCATACGGCAATATCCGTAATCTCGACTAGCAACAATAACATTTTAAGATAATCTTCATAAATGGTTTCAACTTCTTCCACCATTTTAGTAGTCAATTTCTGACGGTCACGCTTCACCGCTTCATTATAAAGCAGTAACGCTTTTTTAGCAGCACTTTTCGCTTCAACAGGAATTTGGTCTTCTTTTACCTCTTTTTTGAATAACTCTTCAAAATGCGTTTCAGCCAGCTTACGCAAGCCTTCTAGCTTGGGCATCTGTTCTTCTTTCGGAATCATTAAACTTAAATCAGGTAAAAAACTGTCGGCGATTGTATCGAATGCGAGTAGATAATTGGCACGTTCCGTAGTACGGAAGGCATAAACTGTTTGGAATGCTTTTATGCGGAGTAAGCGTCTGTTGACCATGGGGTATAATGCAAAGAACGTTTTTGTGAGAAATTACCAGACCACTTGGCTGAAATTGTGGGTGCAAAATTAGTACTTTTTACTAAATAGCTAAAGCTTTCTGCCTGATTAATAGCATTTTTTGTTTTTTCTAGCCCCCTAAATCACCTCCCTAAAACAGCCACCTTTCTTTAAGGCTATTTTGAATAAGAATAGTTATACTCAAAAGGCATAGAGTTGCAAAGGCACAGAGGCACAAAGTGCTATTAATAAAACCTTTAG
>JBMLRK010000085.1:0-5452 GCA_049241065.1 Spirosomataceae bacterium | reverse complement strand
CCTACGACCTTTGATTTTTATTCGAGAAGAAACGCTTCGCTAAACCTTCCTACAACTAGATATAAATACAATGAAGTACAAACATCAAATACTGCTTTTACTTCATCATTTCCACTGGAAAATCGTTCCCTACTCCATAACTTGCTGGATATTGGGGTGTTCCGCTGTACTTTTTCATAAGTTCGGGTACTTGTACTTGAATAAAGTTTTTGAGTCCGTTTACCGTAATCATTTTATTGTTGGCCGCTTGTCCTTTCAGTGCTTGAAGTAACACATACGTAAAAGCACCGTGACCGAGTGTAGCAAATTCATTGGCGAATTGCTTAGAACCCGATGCCGCCATCCAATGTGTACCCGTACTTCTTGCCACAACGGCTAAACTCTTTTGTTGATTGGCATCCGCAGCAATTAGTTGCTCAAATGCACCAGCACTTTGGCAGGCATCCAAAATAAATACTTGTTTTTGTGCCTGAATATTAACAGCATAACCTTGTAATTGCTTCGAAGAAATGCCTTTCTGTAAAAGTATTTCATCTACATTTTTCAAATCTGCCACATCGGTAGGCACTAGATAAAATTCTTTATTTTTATCCGAAATTACGCCATGACCTGCATAATAAAATACAAACACATCTTGTGCTTTCGCCGTTTTTTGTACTTCCGTCAACGCATTTATAATCCCATTCCTATCAGCCTTAGTATCGGTAACGAAATAAGTTTTTACGTTCGAAATAACGGTTTTCGCATCTTTTTCAATTTCGTCTTTAAAGGCCGTAGCATCTGCGAGGGCATAATTGAGTGATAATTTCTCATTCTGATATTGATTGATACCAACCACCACTAAGTAGAGAGTTGCATTTTTATCAACAGGGTCGATGATAACGCCATCTTTTGAAACGTTTGGTTTGTTATTCGACTGGTTTCCAGCTCTATAATTCACAATAATTTCATCGGGCTGGCTTTCTGTTCTCTGGCTGTTTAGGGCTATGGCTCTGAAAACATTCTGCCCAGCTAATAAATTAATGGTATATTTCTTGGTATCTGTTCCCGTTGTATTATCGGTCACGAACAACCCACGAGTAGCTAGATTCACGATTTTCCCGTTATGGAATAGCCTAATTTCATCAATTTTATCGTTTTCGGCAGTAGCGTTTACCGTTATTTCTGCAAGCCCCGTAGTGTTTTCATAGCTTGGCTTGCTATCGTCTTCAACGGTAAGGTTTCTTGTTTTCTGCTCATAAGAAATCTTGCAAATAGGTGCTTTGTGTAAATCATCAAAATCTGCATCTACGGCAGGGAAACGTTCGCCAGCTAAAAGACGAGGCAGTAATTTTGGTGTATAATATTTTTCATACAGTATTTCTAAGGGGAAAGAGTTAATTCCTTTTACAAAATATAAGTCCTTTTGAGCGTTTACGGAAGCATCAAACTGCCCATTAGGCGTAATAACTGCCCATTCGCCCGTCGAAGGATTTGGGTATAACGTCGCTAAGAGTTCTCGGGTTTGTAAATCCCAAAGTTTTATATTGTTTTCACGAGCATTGGTAAATAAATAACGATTGTTTTTACTGAGATTTACACCTGCTACGGGGTCGTTATAGGCTTTTATTGTTTTGGATAAATCCCATTGCTGTTGTTGGATATTGTAAAAATGTAATTGCCCATCATAGTTACTGGCAATTAAATAATTTTCATCCGCCGTAAAAGTAGCTGAGTAAAAGGTTTTATTGCCATTAGGTAATAGTTCTGGGATTTCTATTGTTTTTCCTGTGCTGACTTCAACGATTATTTGTCCATTACCCGACTGGCAAGTAAGGTATTTATCATTCATTGAAAATGTAAGCCTTCCACCACCAACATATTTTTTGGGCAAATTAATTTTCTTGACTAAGTTTCCCGTAGCTCCGTCTAATAAGTCTATACTTGTAAAACCTCCATACGTATTAATCGTGGCTATTTGTTTAGAAGTATGGGCAAAAGCAGCTTTATCAACCGCTTTTTTCCGCCATAAAATTTTCTTCGTTGTGACATCGGCTACAACCAATTTATCCTGATTGACACTATACTGATTTTCAATTTTTGGGTCTCTGTAATACGCAATATGGAAAAGATATTTATCATCGAAAGATAAGCCCATATTGCTTGGTCTGCCTCCTCCTGCTTCGTAAAGAAAATCTTTATGAGCATTATTCGCTAAATCTATTTCAGTCCAGAAATCATATATTTTATTCCCTTTTTGATTAAGTTGTAAATGATATTCGAAAGCTGGTTGAGTAGTCTGAATTACTTTTCGCATTGCACCAGAAGACAAATCCCAAATGGCAGCTTTTTTATCAAATTCGATGAGTAATTGATTGGAAGATTCAGAAAATTGATGAAAGAAAATTTCTTCATTCGTTACGCCAAATAGTTTACTAACGGTTTGTCCATTTTCAGCATTTAGGAGGCTTAGATTTTTTTGTGTTCCGAGTAATATCTTTTTCCCATCATCAGAAAAATGGATTACACCTCTTCGACTACTATACTCATTAATATAAAAACCACCTTGCTTGATTCGCCAAATATCTTTCTTGGTTTCAAGGTTGATTAATATTATTTCGTTGGTAGTATGAACAAAGATTTTTTTACTATCTGGAGAAAAACCTGCAAGGTTCAACAATTTCGTTTTATACTCATTGGGGTGAATGTATGAATATACACTTTGCCCCGTATTAATATCCAACACTTCTAATGAATTGTTGTTCCCCGCCATCAAGTAGCGTCCATCTGGAGAGAATTTTGTGAATTTTATATCAAGAATTGGACTACTTGTATAATCGCTTTTAGCTAAATTGAAATTTAGTTCTTTGATGATTTCTCCACTTGGTACTTTACACAATGTTACATCGTTTCTGTTCGGAATTGAAATAACATTGAGTCCATCTGAATAGTCTTGTTCTATTCCAAATTTATTGATTCGTATGGTTCCTCTGAAGCCATTTTCACGAGTATAGATACTAGCATTACTTAACAGGAGGTTTGATTTTCGATGATAAGACCAATTTAAACGATTACTTTTATTGTTACCTGTATTATTGATTGGACTTTGGCTAATCACTTTCCCAGCATAGTCGATTGTTTGAAATTTATATTGGTTCGTTACAACGTCAATCGTTTTGTTGTCCAATCTAAAATCAGCAGCCATAATATTCTGAAAACTTTGTAATTGTTTGCCCGTACTCAACTCCCAGAGAATCAGTACTTCGTTGGATTCAACAGTTAAAGCTACTTTATTATCAGGCGAAATCGAAGCCATCATTACCTCACTTTGCAAACCCGATTTGATAACCAATTGCGGTTTTTGTGCAAAAAATGTTAACGGGAATAATAGCAAAAAGATTAAGATTTTTTTCATGATGTTGGGTTTAAGTAATCTTGATAGCAATTTTAATTATGTTTTATTTCAATCATTAAAGGAACAACGCTACCCGTAGTTGGCGTAGCGGGAGCATCATCAGCAACCGTTAAATTTCGGGTTGAATGTCCTTTCGTACTAAAAGCAACACGATTTGTATCATACGTAATTTTAGCCTTATCAATCAGTTTATTACCTAACACTGTTTTGATTTTGGTACTCAACGCTCCTGTCATACCGTTCATCTTTTCAGCAATGGCTTTGGCATCCAATTTTTCAGCAGCATATAAAATCAAGAGATAGTCTGTACCTTTTTGATTATCTAACTTGATAACCTTAGTATCTGAAGGAAAAGCGATGATACTGTTTGCCCCAACATGGGTTGACGTATTATCATTAAAAGGTAAAATTCGATTTACCTGTCCCGTTAAATCTGTGGCAAAAGCATACACATACGCTTCGGCATCAACATTCATGAAAAAACGAAAAGCTGTTCCGCTCGTGTAGGCACTTGCCATGGTATAAGCTACTAAATCTTCTTTGGGGCCTTGGAATTCTTCTTCAACCGTTAAGTTTCTTGTAGAAGTTTTCCCTACAGCCATATTTTCACCTGTATTTAGTTTGAATTCTATATTGCCACTCAAACTAAAAGTCTGTTCGGGTACTGGGCTTGGTTTAGGTTGTGGTTGTGGTTTGGGCTGAGGCTTTGGTGCAGGTTGTACTTCTACAGGAACAGGTGTATCTGCCCCTCCAAAAACCTGAATTGCCACGATACACCACTTGGCGTAATCCTTGTATTTGATCCAAACATAGCCGTGGTCTGCCCAGTTAGTTCCCCAGCTATTTAGTACTCTGAATGCGCCGCCAGCTTTATTATCATCATAACCAACAATGGCCATAGCGTGTCCGTTGTGTTTCCAATCGTTGAGTGCTTCATTCGGAGAAGGCTCCCAAACATCCGACTTTATTTTGAAAAATGTTTCTGGCAAATTAAAACCTGTAGAAACAGGCGAACCTTCCAAAAGAGCTTTCTTAGTCAAATCAATTCTTGCTTGTTCGGCTTTGTCGTATTCTTTAATGCCAGATGCGTAGAGAATCGCTGCATCGGCAATACGGTATTTGATGGCTTCTTTAGATATTTCTGGCGTGATGGGTAATCCACATTTGTAGGGAACACTTTTCATCAATGCTTCGCCTTTTTCAATCATAATAAGCAAGGCTGTAATTGGGTCTGCACCGTTTTGACAGTCAGCATCATCCGCTTTCTTGATTTGTTCATACAAGAAAGTAGGAGAAAAAGCATATTTATCAATCAGTGTTTTATCGGTAAGATTATGTGTTTTGGCATACAAAATGGTAGCAATTCCATAGCCATTGGCAAAAGCCACACAAGTACCATGATTCCCTTGGTCGCCAGGAGTAGGACAATATTTTTCTAGTGAATGAGCCGTTGGCATCCCTCTAAAACTGCGTAAAGAAAGTTCTACTTTTTGCGGAGTAGCGGCAATCGTAGAAAGGTCGAAATTAGCACCAGTCCCTTTTTGTTGTGAAAAGGTGAGATTGATTGTTGAGGAACAGATGCCTAAGAATACGATAAAGAAGTAGCTCTTTTTCATGAAATGAATGATTAGTTTTTTAAGGATAAGGCGATTAATTACCAAGCTAAAGATGGGAAAAGCAGAAAGAATAAGCAAATGAAATGAGTCCAGACTTATAAGTTAAGACATAAATCGGGGTTGAATGTGTTTTAAAGGCGGTTTTGCTTTTTACCCCCGCTGGTTCAAGTGTTAAGCAAAGCCTCACTTAGACCTTCTTCTTTTCAGTTTGTAATCATAAAACAGAACAGATGATGAAGAATAGTCTGTTCAAAACCACATCCCACAAAAACACCAAAGGTCATAGGAATACCCTACGACCTTTGATGTTTTTGCAAGAAGAAACGTTATTACTTCGTTCCGTATTTTTCAGAATATTTGCGGTATAATCGCTTTTGCTTATCGTCTAAATCCACTTTACGCCCTTGAATAAATGCTTGCTCAACTTTAGCAGCACGCATAT
>JBMLRK010000084.1:0-3140 GCA_049241065.1 Spirosomataceae bacterium | reverse complement strand
TGGAAGCTGATTTGCAATCAGCCCACAACCCAAAACACCTCTTGGAAAAAATCCAAGATTCAAGACAAGTTACTTTATTTAACAAAACGATTTCAGACTGGTATAAAATCAAAAACACCTCTTGGAAAAAATCCAAGAGGTGTTTTTGATTGTTGTTTTCTCAAACTTATTTCTTACCACCGAAACGTTTGTAGAATTTATCAACACGACCTGCTGTATCAAGTAATACGTTTTTACCTGTATAGAAAGGGTGAGATAAAGATGAAACCTCTAGTTTGTAAACAGGATAAGTCTCTCCTTCAAATTCAGTTGTTTCAGTTGTATTAACACATGATTGTGTTAAGAATTTGAAATCAGCAGACAAATCGTGGAATACCACTGGTCTGTAATTTGGGTGAATGTCTTTTTTCATTTTTTGTAATTTGTAGGACGATTCCCTGCCGTCCTCTTGGTTAAAATTATAACTGATACCTGTTCGTCTTTGGGAGTCACTTTATTTCAAGACGATACAAGAAATAATTGACGTAATCAGGAAAGTATATTTATCAGAAACCCCTCAAAAGGGACGCAAATTTACACAGATTTTTACTTTTAAAAAAACATTTCTGCTTGAATTTTAAGGTTTTAATGACAAAAAAGTTATCCACATATTTTTCTAAAAAATATAAGTAGTACTATTCTAAGGTGGGTAAGCCTTAGCTTGCTGATATTCTAAAACTTAACTTGGACAGAACAAATAACCTACATTCCGATAACAAGAATATTGATTTTTATGATTGCATTGCCCTTAACAATTTAGTAACTTTGAAACGCATATCAGAAACGCACCACTCAAAAACAATCCTAATTAACTAAAATTAAATTTGTAGTAATTGAAACAAATTGATTGTCATTAGGAGTTATCTGTATAGAGCCAAGTATATAAATAAACTTGACGAAGTAACATTTCCGCCATCGGAGTTATTTATTAAATGCCTTGTAAGTAGTACTATCATTGTAATTTAAACAACCATAATGATTCAACGGAATTAACGCTTGTTCCTTATTTTATAAAGAACACCTTGTATCTGTGTGCCTTGTGTAAGGCAATCGAATCTTTTTTTTTATTCCTGAGCTTTAAGCGTAATGAGTATTTTCTCATGTAGCATAGCCATATTTAGTTTAGTTTCACTTGCGATGTTACTAAATAGAGACAAGTAGTGTCTCAAGAAAGTAATTGTTGGTCTGGTTACTAATCTTTTAAACCCCAATTCTATCAATATGTACGTTTTAAAAAGAGACGGAAGACGTGAGTCCGTGAAGTTCGACAAAATTACAGCAAGAGTCGAAAAACTTTGCTACAGCCTCGACCCGTATTTTGTACAACCGCTTGAGGTAGCTAAAAAAGTTATCGCTGGGCTTTATGATGGTGTAACAACCACCGAACTTGATAATTTGGCAGCAGAAACGGCTGCTTCAATGACTACCAAACATCCAGACTACGCAACGCTTGCTGCAAGAATTGCCGTGTCTAACTTACATAAAAATACCCAGAAGTCATTTTCGGGAACGATGAAGCGTTTGTATAACTATGTTGATCCTAAAACGGGTGAAAACGCTGCGTTGATTTCGAAAGAAACGTACGATACCATCAAGAAACACGCTGCTGAATTAGATGGTGCAATCATCTATGACCGTGATTTTGGTTATGATTACTTTGGTTTCAAGACCTTAGAGAAATCGTATCTCTTGAAAATGGAAGGCAAAATCGCTGAACGTCCGCAACACATGTTGATGCGTGTGTCAGTGGGTATTCATGGTGAAGATATTGAATCGGTTATCAGCACTTACAATTTGTTATCTGAACGTTGGTTTACACATGCTACTCCAACCTTGTTTAATGCGGGTACTCCAAAACCTCAAATGTCTTCGTGTTTCTTATTGACCATGCAAGACGACTCGATTGAAGGAATTTATGACACCTTGAAACAGTGTGCTAAAATCTCGCAATCGGCAGGTGGTATTGGTTTGAGCATTCACAACATCCGTGCTACGGGTTCGTACATCAAAGGAACTAACGGCAATTCAAACGGGATTATCCCGATGTTGCGTGTATTTAATGACACAGCTCGTTATGTGGATCAAGGAGGTGGAAAGCGTAAAGGTTCATTTGCTATTTACTTAGAGCCTTGGCACGCTGACGTATTTGATTTCTTGTCGTTGAAGAAAAACCACGGTAAAGAAGAAATGCGTGCTAGAGATTTATTCTATGCGATGTGGATTCCGGATTTGTTTATGCAACGTGTGAAAGATAACGATACATGGTCGTTGTTCTGTCCGCACGAATGCCCAGGTTTGGCAGATACGTATGGCGATGATTTCAAGAAATTATACGAAGGCTACGAATTGTCGGGTAAAGCTCGTAAAGTCGTAAAAGCACAAGATTTATGGTTCGAGATTTTAGAATCTCAAACAGAAACAGGAACACCATATATGTTGTTCAAAGATGCTGCCAACCGTAAATCAAATCAGAAAAACTTAGGTACTATCAAGTCGTCGAACTTATGTACTGAAATTATCGAATATACGTCAAAAGACGAAGTAGCGGTTTGTAACTTAGCTTCCTTGGCATTACCGAAATTCATTACGCAAAATGAAAAAGGTATTTTTGAGTTTGACCACCAGAAATTATACGAAGTAACGAAGACGGCAACGAAAAACTTGAACAAAATTATCGACAAGAATTACTATCCTGTCGAAGAAGCAAGACGTTCAAATATGCGTCACCGTCCGATTGGCTTAGGTGTTCAAGGATTAGCAGATACCTTCATTTTATTACGTATGCCTTTTGAGTCGGATGAGGCTCGTCAATTGAACAAAGACATTTTCGAAACCATTTATTATGGTGCAATGGAAGCGTCAATGGAATTGGCAAAAGTAGAAGGCCCTTACGAAACATGGAAAGGTTCTCCTATTTCAGAAGGTATTTTCCAATTTGATATGTGGGATGTAACACCAACATCAGGACGTTGGAACTGGGAAGCAATGCGTGAAGCTGTAAAAACGCATGGTGTTCGTAACTCGTTATTAGTTGCTCCAATGCCAACGGCTTCTACTTCACAAATTTTGGGTAACAACGAATGTTTTGAGCCTTATACTTC
>JBMLRK010000083.1:0-10618 GCA_049241065.1 Spirosomataceae bacterium | reverse complement strand
AACAACGTCAATGCAATGTTGTAAAATGACCTTCCCAAAACCATTTCCTCGTTGGCTTTCATCTAAATAAATACTAATTTCTACCGTGGCATCGTAGGCGGGTCTTCCGTAAAACGATTGAAAACTAACCCATCCGACAACTTGATTTTCTGAATTTTCAACCATCCAAAGTGGTCTTTTTTCTGGGCTATGCTCATCAAACCATTTTTGTCGGCTCGCCACCGAAACAGGCTCGGTATCAGCAGTAACCATTCTTGACGCAATAGTAGAATTATAAATTGTAACGATGGTACTCAAATCATCAAGATTAGCATCTCGATAGCTCAATTGACTCATAAATAGTGATTAATTTGTTGATTTTAGAAACTGTTCAAAAGTTAATGCAAAAATGCCAAAAAGCTTTATGTAGGTAGAAAATTTACAGTAAAAGTTAAAGAATATTTAATTCTCCGTAAATATTAGTACTTAATTACATATTTTTCAATATATTTAAGTTACAATAATCATTTAATGTTTTTTTGAGTTTATTCTAATCAATTACACAATCAACCAAACTTATGAAGCAAAAACTTGTACTTGCTACTGGGGGAAGTCTTTGTGCCTTACTATTTTCCTTTCCCATTTGGATACCTAAGGCAAAAGCAACAATAGCCCCAAACAACTTAATCCATTCTCGTTATATACTGAATACCGTTTCTGGTACAATTACAGAAGTCAATAGTGACGGAATGAGTAACCCTATTCCCGGGGTGACTGTTCGAGAAAAAGGGACTCAAAATGGTACGAACACCGACAAAAGCGGCCGCTACTCCCTCAAAGTTAAAGACGGAGCTACTTTAGTCATCTCAGCAATTGGCTACACAACGCAAGAAATTGTCGTAAATCAACAAAGTGTCATTAATGTGGTGTTGGCCGTTGATATTAAATCGTTGGACGAAGTTGTCGTAACGGGTTATCAAAAAATTGACCGTGCCATGTTTACAGGTGCGGCGGTTAAGTTGAAGGCCGATGAAATCAAGATTGCGGGAACGATTGATGTTGGGCGTATGCTCGAAGGACGTGCGGCAGGGGTTTCAGTACAAAACGTATCGGGAACATTTGGTACTGCTCCCAAAATCAGGATTCGTGGAGCAACTTCTATCACGGGTGAAAACAAACCGCTTTGGGTAATTGATGGCGTAGTGTTGGAAGATGTGGTGAACATTTCGAATGACGACCTGTCTTCGGGTAATGCCAATACGCTTTTAGGCTCTGCGGTGGCAGGTCTAAACTCAGACGATATTGAGAGTTTCCAAATCCTGAAGGATGCCTCGGCAACTGCCCTTTATGGAGCGAGAGCCATGAACGGTGTGGTGGTTGTAACAACTAAAAAAGGACGTATTCAGCCAACTACGGTTAATTATACCAGTAATATTGCCATGACCTTACGCCCGACGTACGACACCTACAACATCATGAACTCCAACGAACAAATGGGGGTATATGCAGAACTAGAGCGTAAAGGATGGTTGACCCACAGCGATGTGTCTCGTAGAGCCAATTCGGGTATTTATGGAAAAATGTATGATTTAATCAATACCTATGATGCGAGTACACAGCAGTTTGGTTTGGCAAATACACCCGAAGGAAAGGCTGCTTTCTTGCAACGATACGCTTCGGTCAATACCGATTGGTTTAAATTATTGTTTAGAAATGCCATTACCCAAGAACACTCCTTGAGCGTTAGTTCGGGTACAGAAAAATCACAGCATTATTTATCCATGTCGGTTTATGACGACAGCGGCTGGTCTATTGCTGACCGTGTGCGTCGTTATACAGCTACTATTCGTGAAAACTATAAACTAAATTCTAAATTGTCTGCTGGTTTTACGATGGTGGGTTCAATTCGTGAACAAAAGGCTCCTGGTTCACAAGACCGTGTTAATAACAGTTATCAAGGAAAGTATGACCGTGATTTTGATATTAACCCTTTCAGTTATGCCCTCAATACGAGCCGTGCTTTAACCGCTTACGATGCCAACGGAAATTTGGAATATTTCAAAAGAGATTTTGCACCGTTTAATATCTTAAATGAAACAGCTACTAACTTTTTAGATTTAAATCAGTTAGATTTAAAATTGCAAGTAGAAGGGCAATATAAGTTCAATAAAAATTTAACGTACGATGTATTGGGAATGATGCGTTATGTGAACTCAAGCAGAGAAAACAAAACGTATGAAACTTCTAACCAAGCAAATGCTTATCGTGCCGCCGAAAACAGTACAATTAGAGCAGCCAACAAATACCTTTATACTGACCCCGATAACCCAGAGGCGGAACCTGTGGTAGTATTGCCTTATGGTGGTATTTATCGAAGAAACGAAGACCGTTTAGTAAACTACTATGCTCGTCATCAATTGAATTGGAACAAAACATTTAATGATAAACATATCGTAAATGTCTTGTTAGGACAAGAAATTAAGTTTGCTAACCGTCAAAAATCAAACTTTATCGGCTACGGTTATCAGTTTGATAAAGGAGGCGTTCCTTTTACTGATTACCGTATTGTTAAACAAGGACTTGATTATAATTTCGATTACTACGGTTTAGAAAACCAGCAAGATCGTTTTGTGGCATTCTTCGGAAATGGTAGTTATTCATATATGGGTAAATACACCTTTAATGGAACGGTCAGAATGGATGGTTCGAACCAATTAGGAAAATCGGCTTCGGCAAGATGGTTGCCAACTTGGAATGTCAGCGGTTCATGGAATCTGAAAGAAGAAGATTTCTTGAAAGATAATGACCTCATCAGTCGTTTATCGTTGAGAGGTACGTATGGTTTAACAGCAAGTATTGGAGATGCTCGTAACTCAACAGCGATTTTCAAAAATCAGTTAACTCTTCGTCCTTATTTAACAGAAAAAGAGTCAAAAATCTATATTTCTAGTTTAGAAAACTCTGAGTTAACTTGGGAAAAACAATACGAAACCAACATTGGTTTTGACTTAGGTTTGTTAAACAACCGTGTGTCTTTAATCGTAGATGCCTATCAACGTAAAGGCTTCGATTTGATTGGTCGTATCAGAACTTCTGGAGTCGGTGGCGAATTGTATAAATATGCGAACTATGCCGACATGAAATCTCGTGGTTTAGATGTTAGCCTTTCGGGTTCGGTTGTTAAAACAAAAGATTTTGAATGGAAATCTACGGCTAACGTTGGTTTCAATAAAAATGAAATTACCAATCTAAAAAGCCTTCCATTGATTATTGATTTAATTAAGCAAGAAGGTGGCCCATTACAAGGCTACGCCGTTAGAGGTATTTTCTCTTTAGACTTCAAAGGCTTAAACACTGCTGGGATTCCAACTTTTGTGAATGAAAAAGGAGAAATAGGAACAATTGTGGATGTACAATCGCAAGAAACGCAATACCTAAAATACGAAGGTTCGATTGACCCAACCGTAACGGGTGGTTGGTCTAACTCATTCAAATACAAGAACTTCGATTTCAATGTATTTGTATCGTATCAAGGCGGAAATAAAATTAAACTAGATCCTAAGTATGGAGAAAGCTACACCGATTTGACGGCATCTCCGAGAGAGTTTTCAAATCGTTGGTTATTCTTAGGGGATGAAGCCGTAACCAACATTCCTGCTATCATCGACAGAAGAATCTCAACTGCATTTGAGTCGGGAGAGTTTCCATTAACACACTACAATCTTTCTTCAGCAAGAGTGGTCGATGGTGATTTTGTACGTTTGAAAAATGTTTCGATTGGCTATACGTTGCCTTTAGGTATTGCTAAAACGCTAGGCTTCAAGGCACTTTCTGCAAAACTTTCAGCAACTAACATCATGTTATTGTATTCTGATAAGCGTTTGTTAGGACAAGACCCAGAATTTTTCGGTTCGGGTGGGGTAGCACTTCCTGTTCCAAAGCAGGTAGCATTCAGCTTGAAGGCAACGTTGTAGGTGACCACATAAGTAGTGATGCAAAATTATGAATTTTAAATTTTGGATTTAATTCACGAGTTGTTAGTTTAAAGTTCAAAGCTATTATGAAGACGATAAACTACTTATCAACGAATACTTAAAGCAAAAAGTTTAAAAGTATTTATGAAGCACTCGTTCAAGAGTTATTTTTTAGTATCATAAACCATTAGAGACACATGAAGAAATTCATTTTATATATCAGTACCCTCAGTTTGTTGATGATGACAGGCTGCGATAATTATTTGGACACCGTGCCAGATAACCGAACGGAGATAAATACTCCCGAAAAAATTTCAGAATTACTAGTAACCGCATATCCACAAGCAAGTTATGTCCCTTTCTGCGAATTAATGTCGGATAATGTAAATGATAATTTTGAGGGAAATGCACCGAGTCCGATTTATAGTAAGCCCTATTTTTGGGAGGATGTATTACAAATCGACACCGACTCACCCCATAGTTATTGGGCGGCTTGTTATGCGGCTATTGCGGCTTCTAATCAGGCATTAGCTTCTATTAAAGCTCTTGGTGATGGAGCATCGTTAAATCCACAAAAAGGAGAAGCATTGGTTGCTAGAGCGTATGCTCATTTTATGTTAGTAAATTTATTTTCAAAATTCTATGATGCCACAACCGCTGCTAACGACTTAGGGATTCCTTATGTAACTGAAGTAGAAACAGTTGTAAATAAGCAATATGACCGCAAAACAGTTGCTTATGTATATGACATGATTGAGAAGGATTTACTAGCAGGAATACCCTTAATCAAAGACCAAGTATATGACGTATCTGCCTATCATTTTACTCAAATAGCAGCTAACGCATTTGCTTCACGTTTTTATTTATACAAAAAGGATTACGCCAAAGTAGTGCAATATGCAGACAAGGTGGCGGGATCAGGAGGCTTTGCGGCTAATATGCGGAATTGGAATACCAACTATTCTGCCAAAAGTTTTACCGTTATCAGAACTGAGTATTCAAAATCAACAGAGAAAGCAAACTTACTATTAGCAGAAACTAGCTCTTACTGGGGAAGATTCTGGGCAGGAGAACGTTACGGGCTTTCGGAAGAACTAGGTCGCAATATCTATTTTGGAGGGAGTCCTTCAGGCGGGTCGTTTTCGTATTCCCTATTTGGAAATGAAAATGGCGTATATCTACCGAAATTTAACGAGTATTTTGTGCGTGTGTCACCAAGCTCGAATATTGGTAATGGCTATAACATGATTCCTTTATTCACGACAGAAGAGGTATTATTTAATCGTGCCGAAGCAAATTTGTATCTAGGCAATGGAGCTGCTTGCTTAGCTGACCTAAATACCTTTTTGAGTTTACGTATTGCTTCGTATAATCCTGCTTCGCACACCTTAACCACAGCTAAAAACAATGCGTGGTACGGAACAACCAATACAGGCGGAGCTTTATTACAAACAATTATTGATTTCCGTCAAATGGAATTTATGCACGAAGGTTTACGTTGGTTTGATATTTTGCGTTATGGACTAGATGTTACACACAATAACCAAGATGGTTCTTCACAAACGTTGGCAGCAGACGATAAACGCAAGGTATTACAAATTCCACAAGAAGCCGTATTGGCAGGAATGCCACTTAATCCCCGTTAAGGATTAAAGCATGATTTCTTATCCTAATAACGGTTAAAACTTACATAAAAATGAATAAGATTCTCTATATATACATAGCCCTAGTGGCAAGTTTTTGCTTTTCGTGTACTAGCAAAGACGAAGATGTCAGTGCCTTGGTTTCTGGCTTAGGGGGTGAAGTGTTGCCTAAGCAACCCATTGACACTTGGTTAGAAACAACCTTTACCAAACCCTACAACATTGAGGTAAAATACCGTTGGGATCCGTTTGAAGTTCCCTTAAATCGTACACTCGTTCCCCCTTTGGTGTCACAAGTTCAGCCAGCAATGGAGGCCGTAAAAAGTATCTGGATTGACCCTTACGAAAAAGAAGCAGGATCTACGTTTATAAAGACGTTTTGTCCAAAGCAATATGTCTTGGTGGGTAGTGCCAACTGGAACGGTAACGGAACTATCACCCTAGGAACAGCAGAAGGAGGACGAAAAGTAGTCTTGTATCAAATCAATGATTTTAGCAAGAAAGATGTGGCAGGCGTAAAACAGATGTTGCACACGATTCACCACGAATTTGGGCATATTTTACACCAAAACATTCTGTATCCTTTGGCATACAAACAAATTACGCCAGGTTCTTATACCTCACAATGGTATAATGTGGACGACGCTACGGCTGCTTCACTTGGCTATATTACTCCCTACTCGATGTTTGGGCCGGATGAAGATTTTGTGGAAATGATTGCTACTATGTTGGTGGATGGTAAAGCTGGTTTTGATGCTAAAGTAAACGCTATCTCAAGTACGGCGGGCAAAGCTGCATTACGCCAGAAAGAGCAAATTGTGGTGGATTACTTTAAAAACGCCTACAATATTGACTTTAGAAGTTTACAGACTCGTACGCAAGATGCCATTACGACCTTCACGAAGTAAGTAACATTGCAAAATTATTTTTAACGAAATAACAGATTATGAAAAAATATCTTAGTTATATACTCCTCTTACAACTCAGTTTTTGGGCTTGTAAAAAAGCAGAGGTAGATCCTTTGTTTGGTGAAACAGCCAATACCCGCACAACAACGGTAATTGACGGCTATAAAAAGCAACTAACGTCTGCCGAATATGGTTGGAAAGGTGAATATTATACCAATGGTGGTGATGGCGTTGGGTATAGTTTTTACCTAAAATTTGATGCTACGGGTAAGGTGTCTATGTATTCTGACATTGATGGTTTTTATTATTTTACCAATGGTTATGACAAAGCGTTTGAAAGTACCTATCAGGTAAAAGCCTTACAAAAACCAACGTTAATCTTTGATTCTTATTCGTATATGCACGAATTAGTGAATCCAGATTACAATGGTGGCCCAGGACAGGTTGCAGATTTAGAACTAGAAGTCTCAACGGCCAGTGATAGCAAAATAACCTTTGTTGGGGTGAAAAATAAAACGGCTTTAACACTTACAAAAGTTACTAAAACAGAGTCTGATTTACTGACAAAAGGCTTATTAGGAACAAATGTAAAAAGTGTCAATAACATTACGAATTACCTTGTTTTAACACTTCCATCGGGGACAAAAACCGACGTTATCTTAGATTTAGAGAAAAAGCAACTTGGTCTTTTAACCTTTGACAAACAAGGTAATCCTATTGTAACATCATCCAGTTTTGTTACAACGGCAACGGGTCTAAAATTACAAAATGCCATTTCCGTAGATGGTTCGTCGTTTGATGAGGTGTTGTACGACGAAACATTAAAATCGTACTATGTTATGATTGGTGGTAAACGATACAATATTACAGCATCGTTAAGACCATCGTTATCTTTTTATGACGCTCTAGGAATACTCTTTGTAGGCTTCGATATGAATCCTGCTATTCCAACTCAAACGGCAGAGTATAAGGCATTATATACTAGAATTAGGAATAACGTAATTGCTTTGTCAACGGCTGCACCTGCCCGTGTGATTGGTAATGTGTATTTGCAGTATTTGCCGAGCGATGGTACTTTTGTTCTGGTTGTAGAATACAGAAGAACTAATACGGATGGTTCATTATTATTTAATGGAGCGGCTGTTTTTTACTATCAACCATCACTAGACGCTAAAGGTAATCTTAGTTTTGGAAAGCCCTTCCAAACGGCAACGCTCTCTGGCGGACAGCTTTCTGCTGGAGCAAGTGGTATTGTTGCGGCGGGAATAAAACCATTGACAGATGTTATTGAAAACAATACGTTCACATGGGATTTCGATACCGTAGAACCAAAAGCCGCCCTTTTGAAAAGTAATGGAACGCCTAGCATTTCGATTAAAGGAACACTATTTTAAATCGACCATTGCATTACAAAAAAAGTCCATCTTGCAGTTGCAGGATGGACTTTTTTTGTAAATGGTAGTCTTCGTAACTACTAGACTAAGTCCAATACAAACTTTTGATTATTATTCATTTGCATTAATAGCTCGTTTCCAACCCTGATACGCCTCCAAGGCATAGCCTCTTTCTGTAGATGGATTCACGGTTGTTATATGATTATTTAACTGTTTAAGTTGTTCGAAATCAGTGTATAATCCAGATTTTAATCCTGCTACATAGGCAGCTCCCAAAGCAGAAACATCTGCAATTCCGATATTAATGACAGGTATTCCTAATAAATCAGCCAAGAATTGCATCACAAAACGGTTGACACTGATACCGCCATCGACTACAATTTCGGTTAAAGAAATACCCGTGTCGGCTTCCATGGCTACAATAACGTCTTTCACTTGATAGGCAATGGATTCTAAGGCAGCACGAACCAAGTGATTTTTAGTAGTTCCAAAAGTTAACCCGACAATGCTTGCTTTGCGATTCATTTGCCAATGCGGAGCTCCCAAACCACTAAAGGCTGGGACTAAATAAACGCCTCCGTTATCTGACAAAGAGCTTGCCATTGCTTCCGTTTCTCGACTATTTTCAAAAAGACCCATTTCATTTTTAAGCCATTCGACCGTTGCTCCGCAAGAGACAATAACGCCTTCTAAGGCAAAATCAGTACGTTTTTCAGTACTCCAACAAACGGTGGTCATCATCCCTTTGGTAGAAGGCATGGCTTTCTCTCCGATATTCATTAAAATAGAACAGCCTGTTCCCATGGTCACTTTGGCAGTGCCAGCCGAAAAGCATCCTTCGCCAAAAGCAGCAGCGTGCGAATCCCCAATCATGCCCGTAATGGCAATATCTTGAGGTAATAAGCCATTCAGATTTGTGTCACCAAAATAGGCAGAAGAAGGTTTAATTTCAGCTAAATTCAAGGATGACAAACCAAAATTTTCTAAAATCGCTCCATCCCAACTTTGCGTTTGTAGGTTGAAAAACAAGGTTCTCGACGCATTGGTATGATCAGTTGCAAAAGACTTTCCGTTAGTCAGTTTGTATAATAGCCATGTATCAATTGTTCCGAAATACGCATTTCCTGCGTCGATTGCTTCTTTAACTTCTGGGTTATTTTCGTAAAGCCAGAGCAATTTTGTTCCCGAAAAATAAGGGTCTAAAATTAAGCCCGTCTTTTGGGTAATTTCAGCTTCTAATCCTTCCTGTTTTAGGCGTTCACAAATACTAACAGAACGTTTGCATTGCCAAACTACGGCATTGTACAAAGGCTTTCCTGTTTTATCCCACAGGACAAAGGTTTCTCGTTGGTTAGAAATCCCACAGGCAGTAATCAAACTAAGGTCATACCCTTTCGATTTAAAGTCAGTTAAGCATTTTTCGACTGAAATCAGTACGTTGCTTAACACCTCTTCGGGGTCTTGTTCTACAAAACCATCGGATAAATAAGCCGTTTTAAGCGGTTCGGAAGCACGAGCAAGAATTTGTCCTGCTTCGTCAAAAAGTAATGTTTTGGTACTGCTTGTACCTTGATCTATGGAAAGAAGCATCTTTTCGGAATGTTGGATTTTGAATGTTGGATGTTCCAAAAACCTATAAGGTTTCTAAAACCTTATAGGTTTAAAGCTAGTTAGATTTTGGATGAGGTGTTGTTATATCCAACATTTAATTATCGTTTTTACTATTTGATTTGTCAATAATTACCGCCAATAAAATAACGATACCTTTTACGACCTGTTGCCAAAAAGGAGATACGTTTAAGAGTACCAATCCATTGTTCAATACGCCAATGATGATTGCCCCTTGTACTGTTCCCAAAATACTACCACGACCGCCCGAAAGAGATGTACCACCGATTACTACTGCCGCAATTGAGTCTAGTTCATAGCTCATACCTGCATTGGGTTGGGCAGAATCTAGGCGAGAGGTAACGAGTAAACCCCCAATTCCTGCCAACATTCCAGCAATGCCATAGACTGCAATCTTGATACGGTTAATGTCGATACCCGAAAGACGTGCTGCATTTTCGTTGCCCCCAATGGCATAGATATAGCGTCCAAAACGTGTTTTTTTAGTGGCAATAACGGCTATCAACACAATAATTCCAGAAATCCAAACAGGTACGGGAATCCCTAAAAACCACCCTGTTCCCAAATAGGCAAAGGATTCGCCTAATTCAGAAATGGGAAATCCTTCCGTCCAAAGCATGGTTAATCCCCTAGCAATGGTTAGCATAGCAAGTGTTACCACAAAAGGGGGAAGATTAAATTTGGTAATAGCCCATCCGTTGAAAACACCAAGTCCTGCCCCTGTGGTCATACCCACTAAAATAGCTCCTAACAGCGTAAAGCCAATATAGATATTTTGAGATGGAATAGCGATACCATTTTTGAGTAAACCTGCCGCCATAGCTCCACTCAGTGCTAAAACAGCCCCTACTGAAAGGTCGATTCCTGCGGTTAACACAATGAGTGTCATCCCTGTAGAGATACAAATATTGACAGAAATTTGACGCATGACGTTCCAGCCGTTGGTCATCGTTAAAAACTTGTCAGATAATACGCTGATAATCAAGCACAGCAAAAAGAGGGCTATCAGCGATTGAAATTTGACAAAATATGCGTTCAATGATTTAGTATTCATGAATTTTAATGTTTTAGTCACAATGGGTAAACGGGTT
>JBMLRK010000082.1:2025-4409 GCA_049241065.1 Spirosomataceae bacterium | reverse complement strand
GCCCTGAAAGGGCGACATACCTAAGCCTAGGGTGAAGCCCTAGGTCTCAAATAATCATATTGCAAAAAAAGTCAGAGAACCCCAAAAAATGGAGCTATTAAAGTACTTTTTTACACGAAAAATGCACTTCAAAAAATGCTCAACCAAATAAAATATAAGTAAAATTAAAATTTACCAAACGTTTTTCAATCCTTCGTACAGTCATAATGCGTAATTATGTGCTTTTGTTAACCTTTACGCTTTATTGCTGTATAAGTAACTATTAAACAAGCCATTAACCATCCATTACGCATTAAAAAAAGATTCTTATGAAAAAATTACTTGTTTTAGGAGCCCATTCGGCTGATTTTGTTTGGCGTTCAGCAGGTACTATCGCCAAAGCTATTGAGGAGGGTGCAGAAACGCTTGTCATCTGTATGTCTTATGGAGAACGTGGAGAATCGGGAGAATTATGGAAAGAAGACCCCAAACGTAGTGTTGAAAGTGTAAAAGTGATTCGTCATGCTCAGGCTCAAAAAGCCGCAGATATAATAGGTACACCCATCCAATTTTTAGATTGGGGTGATTATCCCATGTTGATTTCAGACGAACGAATCGAGCAGTTAACCCATATTATTGGCGACTTTGAACCAACGGTTATCTTAACACATTCAGAGAAAGACCCTTTCAACCCCGACCATCCGTTGGCATTTCAAGCAACACAACGAGCAAGATTACTATCGTCTGGAGCAGGTGTACCAAGTGCCTTCAAAAACATTGACCCGCCTGCATGGTATTCATTTGAACCACATCAACCAGAATTATGCGGTTTTGTTCCCGATACTTTTATTGATATTACGTCGGTAATGGATAAAAAAATCGCTGCTATGGAATGTATGGGAGCTCAAAAATATTTGAGAGATTACTACACGGAATTGGCAGGAAGAAGAGGCAATCATGCTCGTAGAATTTCGGGCAAAAAAGAAGTTCTATTTGCCGAAGCTCACCAAAGTCAAGTACCAAGAATTGTGTCATCTATTTTTTAGCAGAAACAGTAAAGAAATCATGAATTCATCGCTCATTGCTCATCTTTCAAAATTCAGTGCTGCTACCATTTGCGAAGCACTGGGTAATACTGGTTATTTGCCTTCTGGCATCAAGCCCATTGCTTCCAACATGAAAGTTTGTGGCCCTGCCTATACCGTTCAAACCATGCCACGAGACAATGTGTTACTCCACCGTGCTTATGCGTATGCTCAGGCAGGTGATGTCCTGATTATCAACTGCTCAGGCTTTTATGAAGCAGGCTATTGGGGTGATTTAATGAGTCTAGGGGCAAAAACAAAAGGTATCAATGGACTAGTCATTGATGGCTGTGTCCGTGATGCCGATGATATTGAAGCGATGGGATTTCCTGTTTTTTCGAGAGGTTTATGTATCCGTGGCACTTCTAATCATGGCGATGGCACGCTTAACGAGCCTATTATTATTGGTGGCGTTTTGATTAACCCCGGCGATATTATCGTGGGCGACCGAGATGGCGTTGTGGTTGTTCCTACAAATAAAATAGAAGAAACCATCGAGAAAGCCACCGCTCGTGAAGCCAAAGAGGAAAGAACCCGAATCGAACTCCGCAAAGGCAAACCATCTATTCAGGTTTATGGATGGGATGAAAAGTTTGGTTATTAACAAAAAGTAGTTCATCATTTACAACCAATAAATATTATGAAAATCGCTGTTTTAGGTCTTGGTGAAGCTGGTTCACATTTTGCCAACGATTTAGTCAATAAAGGGGTGGAAGTAACAGGCTATGACCCCAATCCTGTGAGAAGCCTACACCCTTCTGTTATCCTAAAAGAAAGCAATGCGGAGGCAGCAAAAAATGCTGATATTATTTTTAGTGCTAATTTATCTTCTGAATCCGAAGGCATTGCCAAAGAACTAGCCGAGGTCTTGCAACCCCACCAGTTTTTTTGTGAAATGAATACCTCTGGCCCAGAAAAGAAGCAGAAAATAGAAGTAATCTTGGCATCAACAGGGGTAAAAATGATTGATTTGGCCATTATGGCTCCTGTTCCACCCAAAGGAATTATGACTCCCCTATTGGCTTCGGGCGAGTTCGCTTCGGAGTTTTTAGCAACGGTGAAGCCCTTGCAATTGGATATTACATGTTTAGAAAACAGTAAAATTGGAGATGCAGCTACTCGCAAGCTACTCCGCTCTATTGTCTATAAAGGCATTGCCGCCGTTGTTTGCGAAGCCATGACCGCAGGTGAAGCTTTTGGAATGGAAAGTTATATCCGAGGACAAATTAGTTCGCTCATTGGTGGTAACGACGACCTTATTGACCGTTTTGTGGAAGGTAGCCGCACGCACGCCCTTCGTCGTATGCACGAAATGGAAGC
>JBMLRK010000082.1:0-1925 GCA_049241065.1 Spirosomataceae bacterium | reverse complement strand
TTTAATAATCAACGAATTACATTCAAATAACAAGCTAACGTCAATTATTAACCATTACGCATTCATCATTACGCATTAAAATTATGAAAACTCCCTATATGCACATCCGAGGAGGTAGTTCTAAAGGGCTATTCTTTAAGGCAGAAGACCTACCAACGGATGAAAACGAACGTAATCGTTTCCTGCTTTTAGCGATGGAAGGAACAACCGAAGGAGACCCTCGTCAAATTGATGGACTGGGCGGAGCAACTTCGCTTACGAGTAAGGTAGCTATTATTAGTCCATCTAATCATCCAGATGCAGACCTTGACTATCTTTTTGTGCAAGTAGTAGTTGGTAAAGGAAAAGTTTCTACCACTCAAACTTGTGGTAATATCTTGGCAGGAATTGTCCATTTTGCCATCGAATCGGGCATGATAACAGCAACGCACCCGACTACCTCCGCCAAAATCAATATTGTCAACACAGGGGGTATTTGCGAATTAGTCGTACAAACGCCTAACGGAAAAATTGCCACTAAAGGCAATACCAAAGTGGACGGCGTAGTGGGTACGGCAGCCCCGATTATTTGTAACTATCTCGGAACAGTTGGAGCAACTTGTGGGGCTTTATTACCGACAGGCAACCCAAAAGACGTAGTAAACGGAATCGAGATTACCTGTATCGACAATGGAATGCCTATCGTATTGATGCGTGCGAGTGATTTTGGTTTAGTCGGAAACGAAAGTAAAGAAAGCCTAGAAGCCAATTTACCACTTCGAGAACAAATCGAAGCTATCCGTTTGCAAGCAGGATATTTAATGAATTTAGGCGATGTAAGTCAGCAGACAATTCCTAAAATGTGTCTGGTTTCTCCACCCGAAAACGGAGGCGTTCTCACTACTCGAATGTTTATTCCGCATTTGGTACACGAAGCAATCGGCGTATTGGCAGCCGTTTCCGTGGCAACTGCCTGTATTATGCCAAATACCGTTTGCGATATGCGTAACGAAGAAGCGATTCATACCGAAGACCATACTGCCTCATTAAGTATCGAACACCCTTCGGGAGAATTTACGGTAAGTTTAGCTTATGAAAAAACAGATAACGAACCCATTATTCACAATTCGGGAGTGCTTAGAACAGCAAGGATTTTGAGCAAAGGCGAAGTGTTTATTGATGACGCTAGTATTTAACAACATAGGCACATAGAAAACATCGTTGCGTGATAGTTTGCCCCACCATTCCACTTAGCGGGTGAATTTATTCACCCGTTGCTAGCAAGTTTAAAGGAGTTTAACCGAAAATGCTCCCTCTTTTTTTAAATAAAAAACCTCCTCTAAACCACACATTCACCGATATAAACCGCTCATCCACCGATACATTTTCATTTTTTTTACAAATGCCATGTACTTTTTCCGTTCAATTCTTGTCTATGATGTTATACAACACTATCTCAAAACGACTCAAGTAAATGAAAAGAGAAGAATTTCTAAAAAAAGGATTCGGTAGCCTTTTAGGAGCAGCGGCATTAATGCCAATTATTAATGCGTGTAAATCAACAAGTGTAGATCCAACGACTACCACTACGACAACAGGAACTACCACCGCAACAGGCAGTACTAACGGAAGCTCTAGCAGTAATTGTACCGTAACAAACTCCGAAACAGCCGGGCCATTCCCTACTAAAGTACCTAGTAGTTTGGTAATGCAAGACATTCGTTCAGACAGAACAGGCGTGCCTTTTGCCTTTACGATTACCATCAAAAATGCCAATGCGAGTTGTGCCGTATTAGCGGGGGCATTAGTAGATGTTTGGCATTGCGATAAAGACGGTTATTATTCAGAATATGGTGGAACGTCCATGCAAGCAATAGACTTTACGAGCGTGCATTTCTTGAGAGGTCGTCAAGTAACAGACTCCAACGGACAAGTTGCATTTCAAT
>JBMLRK010000081.1:0-3045 GCA_049241065.1 Spirosomataceae bacterium | reverse complement strand
CACTCTTGCGTTAAAGTACAAACAAATTTTACCGAATCAGATTGGACATTTGGGGCAGTTACAAGAATGGAAAGAAGACCTTGACGATAGCACCAACAAACATCGCCACGTGTCGCACCTCTGGGGAGTTTATCCAGGGAACGACATCAACTGGGAAAAATCACCCGAATTAATGAAGGCCGCTCGGCAGTCCTTACTATTTCGTGGTGATGAAGGAACGGGTTGGAGTTTGGCTTGGAAAATTAATTTTTGGGCTAGATTCAAAGACGGAAATCATACGATAAAAATGCTCAGAAATCTGTTAAGACCTGTTTCTTCTTCGGGTGGTTCATACCTCAATTTATTCGATGCTCATCCGCCTTTCCAGATTGATGGAAATTTTGGAGGGGCATCTGGTATTGCTGAAATGCTTGTGCAAAGTCATACAGAATACCTCGATATTTTGCCCGCATTACCTACTGAAATTACGGAAGGAAACGTAAAAGGGCTACAAGCAAGAGGTGGATTCAGTTTAGACATTTCTTGGAAAAATGGAAAATTGACTAGTTTAAATATTTATTCTAAAGCAGGGAACACTTGCCTTATTCGTTACGGAAATATCGTTAAAAAAATAAAGACTGAAAAAGGAAAACAATATTGTTTAACAGCGGATTTAATCATTAAAAAGGGAAAATGAGCAATAAATTTTAAGTAGTTACCACTAAGTATTTTTCGGTAATATTTTAACTAATTGTTAAATTTTCAACTAGAATACCCTTATTTGTTCTTGATAATGTACTATTTTATTGCTTATTTCGAATAAAATATATAACATAAATTATATTCGTACTAGTGTGTGTTTGTTTATGGTTAACTAGGCAATAAATTTGTTTGTTAATCATTAGAATTTTTAGAAAAAATGAATAGTTATAACGATAAATCTGGAGAGTCTTTGAGTGTAGTATTAGTAGGTGCTGGTATCATGAGTGCTACCCTTGGGGTACTCTTGAAAGAGTTACAACCTAATGCTAAAATCCAAATTTTTGAACGTTTGGAAGGTGCTGCAGCCGAAAGCTCAGACGCTTGGAACAACGCAGGAACAGGTCACTCTGCTTTTTGTGAATTGAACTATACCCCCGAAAAAGCGGATGGTACAGTGGACATTTCAAAGGCCTTGGCTATTGCTGAATCGTTTGAAGTTTCGAAGCAATTTTGGTCGTTCTTGATTGAAAAGAATCTGCTAAATGCTCCTGAAAATTTCATCAGACCTATTCCACATTTGAGCTTCGTTTGGGGACAAAAAAATGTAAACTTCCTGAAGACTCGTTATAACAATATGCAGCAAAACCATTTATTCAAAGGAATGGTTTATTCAGAAGATAAGCAAACCTTAGATTCATGGATGCCGCTTGTCATGGAAGGAAGAGACCCTTCTGAGGCAGTAGCTGCAACAAAAATGGATATTGGTACGGATGTTAACTTTGGGTCATTGACTCGTTCGATGTTAGCTGAAATTGCTAAAAATCCAGATGTAAGTATTCATTATAATCACGATGTAAAAGATTTAACCAAAACGAGTTCTGGCGGTTGGAACGTAAAGGTAAAAGATCTTATTACGGGTGAAAAAAGAACGGTTACGGCCGATTTCGTTTTCATTGGTGCTGGTGGTGGTGCTTTACCTTTGTTAACTAATTCGGGTATTAAAGAAGGAAAAGGTTATGGAGGTTTCCCTGTAAGTGGTCAGTGGTTGAAATGTACAAATCCAGCCATTATTGAAAGACACAACGGGAAAGTATATGGAAAAGCGTCGGTTGGAGCTCCTCCAATGTCGGTTCCTCACTTAGATACTCGTATGATTGACGGCAAAAAGGCGTTATTGTTTGGGCCTTATGCAGGTTTCTCAACTCGTTTCTTAAAACAAGGTTCTTTGTTAGATTTACCATTGTCAATTAATTTCGGAAATATTCGCCCGATGTTGGCAGTAGGAGTAGATAATGTTCCTTTGACAAAATACTTGATTAAAGAAGTAATGCAGTCGCCAGAAGACCGTTTAGAAGCTCTAAAAGAATATTTCCCAGAGGCAAAAATGGAGGATTGGGTATTAGAAGAAGCAGGGCAGCGTGTACAAATTATCAAAAGACATCCAGAAAAAGGCGGTGTTCTTGAATTTGGAACAGAAGTAGTAAGTGCGGCAGATGGTTCGATTGCGGCTCTTTTGGGAGCATCTCCAGGAGCATCAACTACGGTATCAGTAATGATTACCTTGTTGAACAAGTGTTTCCCGACCCAAATGGCATCAAGCGATTGGCAAGCAAAATTAAAAGCAATTGTTCCTTCTTTTGGGGAATCGTTAATCACCAATGCTGCTTTGTGCGAAAGCATCCGTGAAAAAACATCCGCTGTCTTGAAGTTGAACTAAGTTTTTTAAGCATATAGTACAAGGGCTACCGATATACGTATCGGTAGCCTTTTTTGATTTCGGAGTGATAGTTTCTACACTATTCAAGATAAAATAGTACATTACATTGAAAAAATTGTAGGGAATAATGCCTTTTATAGCTTGTAGTTTTGTGTTTATTATACAAAATTTAGCTATGCGTATTTCTTCTCTTATACTTGTTTGTTGTTTTGTCTTCTCGCTAAGTCTTTGCATTACAATCAATGCACAGCGTAAAGACATTTCATTAAATGAAAATTGGCTTACCTCAGCCCATGATTCACTTCGAAATGACTTTATTCATTTTGAAGAAAATTCCTTTAAAACAGTCGATTGGAAGAAAGTATCTGTCCCGCATAACTGGGATAATTACGAAGGATACAGACGTTTACTACATGGTAATCGGCATGGAGTGGCATGGTATCGCAAGCATTTTACTTGTCAGGAAACGGCAGGAGGTAAACGCTTTTTTCTGTATTTTGAAGGGGTAAGTTCCTATGCACATATTTGGCTCAATGGGAAATATGTTGGGTCTCATGTTGGGGGACGAACTACGTTTACCCTTGATGTTACCAACGAAATTCGTTTAGGAAATCGAGATAATATCTTGGCAGTTCGTGCCGATCACC
>JBMLRK010000080.1:0-2210 GCA_049241065.1 Spirosomataceae bacterium | reverse complement strand
AATTCCTAAATTGACATAGTAACCGTCTTTGATTTCACGAGCAATTCGCTTAGCAATTTGGTCTTTATTAAGTCCCTTTGATGCAGTCGAAACGCTGATAGGCTTCCCACTTACATCTTCCTTCGTTTTCGGAGCAGTAATTGTACGTTGTTCAATGCGTTTTTGATAGTTTTTCCCTTCAAAAATTCGTTGGACATAAATGCCTGGCGTATGAATATCGTT
Organism: Spirosomataceae bacterium; assembly: GCA_049241065.1. Lineage (GTDB taxonomy): Bacteria > Bacteroidota > Bacteroidia > Cytophagales > Spirosomataceae > JALRIJ01. The sequence goes on along the minus strand of JBMLRK010000080.1, from coordinate 1,988 downwards.
CGGGTCTAATGTACCAGCAGGCACTAACTCTTCTACTTCTGCAATGGTAATTTTACCCGCAGCTGCCATCATTTGGTTGAAGTTACGTGCTGTTCCTTTGAAAATCAGGTTTCCAGCGGTGTCCCCCTTCCAAGCTTTTATAATGGCGAAATCTGCTTTCAACCACGATTCCATCAGGTAGGTTTTATCACCGAATACCCTCGTTTCTTTTCCTTCTGCTACTTCTGTTCCTACCCCAGCAGGCGTAAAAAAGGCAGGAATACCAGCCCCTCCTGCACGGATTCGCTCGGCAAGCGTTCCTTGAGGAATCAGTTCTACTTCTAATTCTCCTTGTAATAATTGACGCTCAAATTCCTGATTTTCACCTACATAAGATGAAATCATTTTTTTCACCTGACGTTTTTTCAACATTAGCCCAATACCAAAATCATCTACCCCCGCATTGTTAGAAATACAGGTTAAGTTATTGACCCCTTTTTCGATAAGGGATTCAATGGTATTTTCGGGTATCCCACAAAGCCCAAAACCTCCAAGCATTAAGACTGCTCCATTTTGAACATCATGAATTGCCTCTTGGGCATTCGCTACTACTTTATTCGTCATATAAATTTTCGATTATGATGGCACTTGCTCCACCGCCTCCATTGCAGATGGCAGCTAATCCATATCTGGCTTTATTGGCTTTTAATACATTCAATAAAGTGACAACTATACGGCTACCAGAACTACCAAGAGCATGACCTAGAGCAACAGCCCCACCATATTTATTTACTTTTTCAGCATCAATACCCAACTCTTGCATAAACACCATAGGAACGACTGAAAATGCCTCATTTACTTCAAAAAAATCAATATCTGCTACGGATAAATTTGCTTTTTGGAGTACTTTTTTTGTTGCACTCACTGGGGCTGTTGTGAAAAAAGTAGGCTCATGTTCTGCTTCTGCATACGCAATTATTTTAGCCAATGGTTTCACTTTTTCGTTTTCTACAAACGTGCTGTTAGCTAATAATAAGGCACTTGCACCGTCGTTCATGGGGCTTGCATTCGCAGCAGTAACCGTTCCGTTTGGCGAAAAGGCTGGTCTTAACGAACGCATTTTTTCAAAATTTGCTCTAGCAATCTGTTCATCAGTCGCATACGAAACGCTTCCTTTTTTTGAAGAAATCGTAATGGGTACAATTTCATTTTCAAAAACATTGTTCTCTTGAGCTTGAATCGCCTTTCGGAACGATTTTTCCGAAAAATCATCCTGTTCTTCTCTTGAAATATGGTATCGTTCTGCTGTTTTATCTCCACAAACACCCATAGACGCTTGGCTGTACACGTCGGTCAAACCATCTTTAGCGAGTCCGTCAATCATGGTTACGTTTCCGTAGCCTGTACCAAATCGTGCTTTAGGTAGGTAATGAGGTGTTTGAGACATACTTTCCATGCCTCCCGCCACTCCTATTTGACAGTTGTCTAAACGTAAATCATTGGCCAAAATGCTAATCGCTTTCATGCCAGATGCACAGACTTTATTGATATTTGTAGCACAAACTTGCGTAGATAAACCTGCTAAAATAGCTACTTGACGGGCTGGATTTTGTCCCAAATTGGCAGAAACCACATTTCCCATCACGATTGACGCTATTTTTTCAGCATCGATTTGACTAGCTTCTATCAAGTTTTTTACAACTGAAACTCCCAAATCAACCGCAGTCAAGCTAGAAAAAACGCCCCCATAAGACCCTGTTGCGGTACGTTTTGCTGCCAGAATAAATACTTCTTCTTTTGTTTGATATAAAGTCACTTACACACAGTTTTATGTTAAATACAGACTCTTTAGATGATGGATGTTGAATGTTGGATTTAATTAAGTACTCCGATATATGTAACTACATAGGTACATAGAAAACATAGTTATGTAAATGCTTGTTAATCAATCACCTATACAACTTTATTTCTCAAAATACCAATTCCTTCAATTTCTAATTCAACGACAT
>JBMLRK010000079.1:0-5838 GCA_049241065.1 Spirosomataceae bacterium | reverse complement strand
AGTATCAGGGCATCCCGATTGGCGGATATAACAAACTGACGGAAGGCTTGTTGCAAGGAATTGAAGTAAAAACGTCAGTAGATTTCTTTGCGGATAAAGAATCTTGGATGAATTTGGCCGAGACGCTTGTTTTTACAGGACATATTGACGAGTATTACGATTATCGTTTTGGTAAACTAGAATATAGAAGTTTACGTTTTGAGAACGAAACCTTAGATCAAACGAATTTCCAAGGAAATGCGGTTGTGAACTATACCGAATCTCATATCCCTTACACTCGTATCATCGAACACAAACATTTTGAGTTTGGAACACAAGCCAAAACAGTTGTTACGAAGGAATATCCGTGCGAATGGACAAGTGGAATGGAAGCGTATTATCCGATTAACGATGAAAAAAATACAGCAACCTACCGACAATACAAAGCTTTAGCAGACCAAGAAGAGCAAATAATCTTTGGTGGACGCTTAGCTGAATATAAGTACTACGATATGCACCAAGTCATCGGTTCAGCATTGGCTACTACCAAAAAAGTATTTAGTAGCGTAGTTGCTTAACTGATTAAGAGCATCAATCCGACACACGTTTTAAAGGTTTTATCCCTCTAAAACGTGTGTTATCGTTTTAGCATCTCATAAAAATTTAGCTAAAGGGTAAGCAGCGAGTAAAATGTTTTTGTTAAAAAGTCGTAAATTACCTAAGTTTGTTTTTTGAAAACACTTATTCGTATGAAAAAAGCCTCACTCTTCCTTATTGCCTTCTTGATTGGAATTGTAGGATACCTGTTTTATAATCATTCAAAATCATCGATAACGATGATAAATGATTTCATTTCAGATAATACACTTGTACTTATCGAAACCAATGAGGCACTTCATGATTCTCAAGCGTCCACGATATTAGCTAAACTTCCCCTTTTTGAAAGACTCCACGAAGAGATAAAACGATTTGATGAATTAGGACTGTCTGAATCATTGGTCAAAGAACTCTTTAAAAATAAAAAAATGTATTTTGCTGTTCTCCCCTTAGGAAAAGAGCAATTACAAACCGTTACCTACCTTCCCTTAACATCAAGCGACGATACTTTTTTAGAAGAACTAAATGCGTTAAAAACAAAAGTAACTGGTTTCAGAATCATCTCTCATACAACAGAAGGGCAACAAATTTCTGAAATCATCAATCCTCAAGGGAAATCGCTCTTATCGTTTATCGTTCAAGATAAATTACTGATTTACAGCCCATCAAGTATTTTAATCGAAGATATACTTCTGGCTAAGAAGAAAGTGTGGTCTGAAGAACTTGCTCTTGGCAATTCTACCTCCAATCAAGAAAGTACCACTACTGTGACCTACTGGAACAAAAATGCGATAAAACATTTTAGTAAATTGATTTTGGAGCGAGAGGGACTCGTAAATCCAGCAATGGTGGATATTCTTCCCACTTATTTTTTCTGGACAGCTACGAAAGCAGGCGACATCATTGGCTCTAATGAAACAGCAACGCAACAGTTTTTTGGAAATCAAGCAATACAAAGTTTAAATTGCCTATCCTTCGTCCCGAACGCAACAGCTAGTCTTTCACACTGGAGTATTTCTGATAATAGCTTAATTAAGGAATCTGTTGAAAACCAGTTGAGCAACAGTCCAAAATTATCAAGTCTAAAGGACAAAGCTAAAAGTGAATTTGATATAGACTTTGAGGAAATCTATGAGTCAATCAAGGGGGAAATTATCTTATGCAATACCACCTTAGGAAATACCGAATCGGGAGGGCAAATCTTACTTATCCAACAAGAAGACCTACTTGAAAAATTAACTACTATTGGAAAAAATGTAGCAGAAAACAGCAAAACGACTGTTTTTTCTATGCAATATGGCAACTTTGTGGTGCATCGTTTAGGGTTTAAAGAATTTCCAGCAATGGCTTTTGGACCCTATTTTTATGGCTTTCAGGAATCTTTTTACACGCAATACAAAGATCACGTAGTCATTGCCAATAATTTACAGACCTTACAAGATTACCTACAAGCAATCACAAAAAATGATGTTTGGAGTAGTTCCGTGAAAAATCAGGCACTCGTTAAGCGTTGTAAGCCAGCCAGTACTACCGTAATTAGTGACATAGCCAAGGTGATGCCTCTAATTGAAAAGGCCTTAAATAGCCATTGGAAGAGTACTGTATCCTCAGTAAGTGACGAGATAACTACCTTTTCTAGCTGTATCTACCAAGTTGAAAATGAGCATCGTTCGTCATTGACACTTCTTAAAAGTGGTACACCGTCAGAAAACGCTCAAAAATATTCCAACAAATTAGTTAAGTTAAGCAGTGTTAGCGAATCCGTTACATCTGCTCCTTTCTATTTATTCAATCCAGCAACCAAAAAAGCAGAAGTATTGGTTCAGGGTTCAACGAATAAATTATTCTTGGTTGGGGATAACAAAAGTACTTGGACCTATCAATTACCCGACAAACTGGTAGGGGTCGTGAAGCCTGTTAAGATTGTTCAAAATGAAGCTCAACAATTTTTATTAGCAACCGCTACCAACGTCTATTTACTCATACGTACAGCCACGGGATTTGACGTAAAAGAATCGCCACGTTTTTCTGGCATTCAACTAACAGAGTACGGTATTTTGGACGAAACAAATGAAAGTCTTAGCATTTTAACCAAAACAGGTCAACTATATCTTTTGGATAAAGCAAGTCTTCAGTTACGTAAAAGTAAGACTCAGAGTACGCTTGCTACCTATTTAACGCCACTGAATACGCTTTTGATGAACGGAAAAAGCTATGCCTTATTACTAGAATCAAATGGTAAACTCAATTTGGTAAACCATGAGGGACAATCAGTGAAAGGCTTCCCAATACGCTTAAAAGGGGTTTATAAACAAGCTCCCATTTTAGAAGAAAACGGAGGTATGGTATATATTCGAACATTAAGCGAGCAAGGAGAACTCTCTAAAATAACTACGAATGGGAATGTAGTGGAGGAAAAGCAGCTTTTTAGACCAAACAATGAAGATAAGTTTAGTCTTAGTTTAAACGATAAACAAAATGATTGGGTTATCCTTCGTTCGGATGGTAAGAACTGTACAATTTTGGATAAAAATACCGAAGAATTATTTTCGCTAACGAATTTACCCTTTGGAAATAAACAAGTTCAGTACTACCGCCTAGCAAACACCGTACGCTGTTTTGCCTTCTCAAACGGCTGGAGTACCTATAATTTATACGACGATAAAGGAAATCCGTTGAGTGATAAACCGCTTGTTTCCACTTCTCGTCCAAATATCACGTATTCGGAGTCTTACAACAAAATACTTATAAATACCACCAGTGCCACAAGCCTTGATACGTGGTCGATTAAATTGAAATAACAGCAGCAATATGCTTTTTAACTCCATCCACTTTCTAATTTTCTTTATCATTGTAACACTTGGCTATTTCTGTTTAGGATGGCAAGGACGTTGGCGACTACTATTAGCTGCCAGTTGTTATTTCTACATGATATTCAAGCCCATTTACATTCTCATTCTATTTTTCACGATTGTGATAGATTACTTTGCAGGAATCTGGCTAGAAAAAACAACGGATAAAACGAAGAAAAAACTCCTTTTGATTGTCAGTCTGATTTCCAATATTGGTATTTTAGCCTACTTCAAATATTTCAACTTTTTGAATGAAAACCTAAGTCATCTACTCAACTTCGTTCATGTAAGAAATCCGATTTCTGCACTAGAAATTCTATTACCCATCGGTTTGTCTTTCCATACATTCCAAGCCATGAGCTACACGATTGAGGTATATAGAGGGAATCAAAAAGCAGAAAAACACTTTGGGATTTATGCTCTCTATGTGATGTTTTATCCGCAATTAGTAGCAGGCCCTATTGAACGTCCTCAGAATGTCTTACATCAGTTCCATAAATTTCATGCTTTTGACTGGGAAAAAGTAAAAAGCGGTTTAATGATGATGGCTTGGGGCTTATTTAAAAAAGTAGTCATTGCCGACCGCCTTGCCATGATGGTCGATTTTGCCTATAAAAGCCCTAGCGAAAAAACAGGTTTAACGCTCTTAGTTGCTACCTTTTTCTATACCTTCCAAATCTACTGTGATTTCTCAGGATATTCAGAAATTGCCTTAGGTTCAGCACGAGTAATGGGCTTTGAATTAATGGAAAACTTTAATGCTCCGTATTTTTCAAAGTCAATTTCTGAGTTTTGGAGACGTTGGCATATTTCGCTATCTACTTGGTTTAGAGACTATTTATACATTCCTCTTGGTGGAAATAGAGTAAGTGAATGGCGTATTTATTTTAACCAATTCGTCATTTTTATGGTAAGTGGACTTTGGCATGGAGCCAAATGGACTTTTGTTATTTGGGGATGCTTACACGGTTTTTATTTAATGGTAGCCATTTTTAGAAACAAAAAAATGCCTTTCTTACAACTCCCTAAAAATAATGTAGGCTATACAATTAACCTCATAACAACCTTTATACTAGTGATGTTCGCCTGGGTTTTCTTCCGTGCCGATGGTATTCATGATGCACTCATTGTCTTGAAGAAAATCGCAACGTTCTCCTTGCATCAATCCTTAGAATCGCCCTTAAACACGGTAGAAATGCTTTTTTGTTTGGGTTTAATCGGATTACTAATGCTCAAAGAATACCGCCTACTGTATATTCCAACCCATAATACGAAATTGTTTTATGGCTTATTTATCCTTTTGGCAGTGAGCATTTACGCATTGGGCGTATTCAATACCAACCAATTTATTTATTTCCAGTTTTAGAAGAAGCTCCCTTTGTTGTTATGACAATACGTAAGAAAATAATAGTTTGGAGTACCCTTATCGTCGCTTTGTGCTTTTGGCTGGAGGGTTACTCTCCACTTGTCTATCGTTGGGCAGCAAGCAATCACCTGTTTTCAGATGATTATCGAAATGGTGATTTATATCGCCTTTGCTATTTACCCCAATTCAAGGAACAAGCCAAAGCGTGTCCTCCTCCTTCGGTAAAGAAAACGAGTAGTAAGGTACACTTGTACCTTATCGGCGATAGCTTCACGGAAGAAAGTAGAGTACATGCAAGTGATGTGGCAAGTACCCAATATACCTACGTTCATTGGGACAAAAGTAAGTCGATTCAATTGGATACCAGTGTAAGGAATATTCTTATCCTAGAAAGCGTAGAGCGTAGTGTAAAAGGGCATTTTAGCCGTAATGCCAACGAGTTTATACTTACAGATAAGCCTGAAGTAACCCATGAAAGTACGACAACCTTACTCGAAAAAATCGACGCATTGGTTTCTTGGTTAATTCCAGTAGGAATTGAAGAACGACTCGAACACGTTTTATTTAATTATGATTGGATACTTAAATTGAGAGAGTTTAAAGCAAGTATGAATCTGCGTTTATTTAATCGAGTAGAAAATAAAGTCGTTATTTCTCCAGAAAAAGATGCTCTGTTTTACTTTGAAGAAGCTGATTCAACCCAAGAAAAATCGTCTTTTTATCCTGTCAAACAGGCAGAAGTAGATAGTATGGTACTTCATATCAATCAAACAAGCAAACAGTATAAAGATGCTGGATTCGATGAGGTATATCTTTCAATTATTCCCAACAAAGTCAGCGTAATCTCGCCAAATATGGGCAAGTACAACCATGTAATTGAGCGTATTCAGACAAATAGCTCCTTAAAAGTACCCTTGATTGATACCTATAAATTCTTCAAAAATTCGGGTAAACAATATTACTTAGCGAGCGATACGCATTGGAATTGTGAAGGAAGGGACTTATGGTTAAAAGAAGTAAATGGACTCCTAAAAAAATAATAAA
>JBMLRK010000078.1:0-5884 GCA_049241065.1 Spirosomataceae bacterium | reverse complement strand
AACCACTATCTTCCTGATTATCATTTATTTAAAGTTTTTAGCGTTTAGTTTTTGTCAATCCACTAAAAATCAGTACATTTAGGTATATAATTTGCTTTTTGTTGATAAAAGCACTACTTTTGTAGTCAGTTAAGGAAAGAGGGGCGATAATCCCTCTTTTTTTTATAAAGTAGATTTCCGATGGAGGCGAAAACCGCCAATTGTTGTTGGCTTCGGCAGAGTACAAAAGCACCAACGTCGCCAAGAATCAATTAACAAAAAGGCTTTATGTTGAAAGACAAAATCATTGAATTACTACAAGCATATTTGGAAGACGGTAGAATTTTTATCGTAGATGTGCATGTTGGAGATGCAAAAGTACGAAAGAACATCATCATACTTGTGGATTCTGACGAAGGAATCAAAATCGAAGAATGTGCTTCAATCAGTAGAAGATTAGCAAGTGAATTAGAGAAGCAAGAACTTGTTGCGGAAGCCTACAATTTGGAAGTTTCTTCTCCAGGAATTGATCAACCACTTGTACTTATTCGTCAATACCATAAAAATATTGGTAGAGAATTGAAAGTGGTTCTTAACACAAAAGAAGAAATCGTTGGCATTTTAGATGCAGTTAACGACGAATCTATTACGGTTACAAAGGAAATCAAGAAAAAACCTAAAAAAGGGGAAGAGCCTGAAAATCCAGTAGTCGTAATTCCATTTGAAAGCATTGAAAAAGCTAAAGTCCAGATATCGTTTAAATAATAATCGAATGAGATTATCCATTTGATTGTTCAAAATTATGAAAAGATGAACAGTGCAGAGTTAATTGCATCATTTGCAGATTTTGCAAAAGAAAAAAACGTTGACCGTCCCACGATGATTAAAGTGTTGGAAGAAGTATTCCGCACGATGATTCGTAAAAGATATGGTACTGATGCCAATTTCGATGTAATCATCAACCCTGAAAGTGGTGACTTAGAAATGTGGCGTACACGTGAAATCGTTGATGACAACTCCGAAGACATTTGGGATTATGATAAAATTCCATTAGCTGAGGCGAAAGTGATCGAGCCAGATTTTGAAATCGGTGAAGAGGTTGCTGAATTGGTAAAACTTGAAGACTTTGGTCGTCGTATCGTTCAAACCGCTCGTCAAACACTTATCCAGAAAATTAAAGACCTTGAAAAAGAAGGACTTTATGAACGTTATAAGGATTTAGCGGGTGAACTTGTATCGGGCGATGTATATCAAATCGTTGGAAAAGAATTTATCATTCTTGATTCAGAAGGTAATGAATTAACATTACCAAAAAGCGAAATGATTGCGAAAGATCGTTTCAAGAAAGGCGATACAGTAAAAGCGGTAATTCACCGCATCGAAATGAACAATGGTACGCCAAAAATTGTTCTATCTCGTATATCCCCTGTATTCTTAGAACGTTTATTCGAACAAGAAATTCCTGAAATTTATGACGGACAAATCATGATTCGTCGTGTAGTTCGTGAACCAGGTGAGCGTGCAAAAGTAGCGGTAGAATCGTATGATGACCGTATCGATCCAGTAGGAGCTTGTGTTGGTATGAAAGGTTCTCGTATTCATGGAATTGTTCGTGAATTACAAAACGAAAATATCGACGTAATCAATTACACAGAAAACCTTGAATTATTAGTAGCTCGTGCATTAAGCCCAGCAAAAGTAAGCTCAATGGTAGTTGACAAAGAACGTAAACGTATTGCGGTGTATTTACAACCTGACCAAGTGTCGTTGGCAATTGGTAAAGGTGGACAAAATATTAAATTAGCAGGTAAGTTGGTAGGCTTTGAGTTGGATGTTTATCGTGACATCAAACAAGAAGAAGTGGATGATGAGGATGTCGATTTAACAGAATTCTCTGATGAAATCGAAGCATGGGTATTAGAAGAGCTGCACCGAATCGGGTTAGATACAGCTAAACAAGTATTGAAACTAAATAGTGAAGAACTTGTTCGCCGTACAGACTTAGAAGAAGAAACAGCCAATGAAGTACTAGCCGTCCTACGCTCCGAGTTTGAATAAGTTAGTTGAGTGAATGAAGAATGATAGAATAGTAACAAATTACGTATCATTAACGGTGTTTCGGCACTAATATAAATACGTCATTTTATCATTCACTCTTAGTCGAAACTATTCTATCATTCGTCCATTTTTAGGTTATTTCATTCACAAGTAATTAATTCAGAACATTATAGAAAAGGATTTAGGTAAAAGTATGGCAGAAGATAAAATGATGCGTTTGAGCCTTGTGGCAAAGCAGATTAACGTGGGTACCTCAACCATTGTTCAATATCTCTCTGCCAAAGGTCATAAGGTTGAGAACAACCCAAATACCAAATTGAATTTTGAACAGTTGAAAATGCTGGCGAAAGAATATAAAGCAGACGCTCTTTTGGGTGGTGATGCTGGACATTCGAACGCACCAACAAGCACGCCTGTTCAAAAGCCCGCTGACGAAGTGGCAATTCCTGTTAGTAAGAAAGATGATGGCTTACCGCTCTATTTCCGTGAGACAGCTAAGGAAACTCCTAAAGTAGAAGTTACTCCTACTCCTGAGAAAGCACCGGAGCCAGAAAAAATAGTAGCGAAGGCAGAAGTGACATTTAAAGTACTCGGTAAGGTAGAGTTTGATGCAAAAGGAAATGTAATTCCTCCAAAGCCAGCGGTTGTTGAGCAACCCAAAGTAGAAGTTGCTGAAAAAGTTGAAAAACCTGCCGTGGTAGAAACTCCCGTTACTCCAAAGGTAGTAGAAACTCCAGCACCTGTACAAAAGGTAGAAGAAGTGAAACCCGTAATTGTAGAGCAACCAAAAGTTGAAGAGCCAAAACCAGAGCCAATTAAGGTGGTTGAAGCACCTAAACCAACGGTGGTAGAGGTAGTAGAAAATACTACAAAGAAGGAAACTGAGCCTGTTGTACAGCCAGTAGCCAAACCAGTAGTTGCAGAAGACCAAGCGAATAAACAACACCAACCAGTATCACAACAGCCAGTGACCTCAAAAGTTGACAATACGAAGCCTCAAGGTGAAAAACCGAATGAGCAACAGCAAAATAAACCCAAAGTAGAGGGTAATAACCAACACCAAGGGAATAACAACCAACATAGAGGGAATAACTCTCATGGAGGTCAACGCCCACAAGGACAACAAGGAAACGGTGGACAGCAAAACCAGCAGCAACGCAACCAAAACAATCCGAATCAGCCAAAACCTCAGGGACAAGGTGGACAAGGAAATGTTCAGCAAAATGCTAATGCTAACAACCAAGCTCCTCAGCCGAAAAAACGCTTTGATGAAGTTCCGCAAAATACGGATAACATCGAGTTAATTGAAGCAAAAGGTGAAACCTTGAAAGGATTAACGGTTCTTGGAAAAATTACGTTACCTGTTGAACCACAAAGAGGTGGCAACAAAGGCAACAACAATAATAACAATAACAACAAGAAGAAGCGTAAGCGTATTAAGCCAGCTGAAAAAGTAAGCGAAGCTGAAATCCGTAACGAAAAAGGTGCTCCTCGTCCGAAGAAAGAAGACGGAACTCCTAATACAGCGAATAATAATAATAACAACGCTAACAGACCTGCTGATCCGAACAAAAAACCTGTTCAGGGACAAGGTAACAACAATAATAACGGCGGTGGAAACAGAAACAACAATGGTGGCGGTAATAGCAATTACAAGAAACCAGCTCCTGCTCCAAAACCAGCCGAAAAAGGAGAAGTTACTGAAAAGCAGATTCAAGACCAAATTAAGGCAACAATGGCTCGTCTTCAGGGACAAACCAATAAGTCTAACTTTGGAGCAAAAGAACGTCGTGACAAACGTAAAGTAAGAGCGCAACGTGAAGAACGTCGCCAGTCTGACGAACAATTAGAAGCTAAAATCTTAAAAGTAACCGAATTTATTTCGGCAAGTGAATTGGCATCGTTAATGGATATTTCTGTAAACGAAGTAATTTCAACTTGTTTAAGTTTAGGCATGTTCGTTTCGATTAACCAACGTTTGGAAGCAGACGTAATCGCTATCATTGCAGAAGAATTCGACTTTGAAGTTCAGTTCGTAACGGCTGAGGAAGAAGTTGAAGCCGCTCTTGCAGAAGTAGAAGATACGCCAGAAAGCCTTATCTCAAGAGCGCCAATCGTTACCATTATGGGTCACGTTGACCACGGTAAAACATCGTTACTAGATTATATCCGTCGTGCTAAAGTAGCATCAGGTGAAGCAGGTGGTATCACCCAGCACATCGGTGCTTACTCGGTAGAACAAGAAGATGGTCGTCAGATTACCTTCTTAGATACGCCTGGTCACGAAGCCTTTACTGCCATGCGTGCAAGGGGTGCTAAAGTAACCGACGTTGCAATTATCGTAATTGCAGCAGATGATGCCGTGATGCCTCAAACAGAAGAAGCAATCAACCACGCATTAGTAGCAGGTGTACCTATCGTATTTGCTTTCTCGAAAGTAGATAAGCCAGGGGCAAACACAGACCGTGTTCGTGAACAATTATCAGCGAAAAACATCCTAGTTGAAGAATGGGGTGGTAAATACCAATCGCAAGAAATTTCATCTAAATCAGGTTTAGGTGTGAATGAATTGTTAGAAAAAGTATTGTTAGAAGCTGAAATGTTAGAATTGAAAGCCAATCCAGAGAAACGTGCTATCGGTACAGTTGTCGAGGCTTCTTTGGATAAAGGTCGTGGATATGTAGCCAACATTTTAGTACAAGCAGGTACATTAAACGTAGGAGACATGATGTTAGCAGGTTCGCATTACGGACGTGTGAAAGCCATGTTTGACTATCGTGGAAAACGAATCAAAAAAGCAGGACCATCTACTCCCGTACAAGTATTGGGTTTAAGTGGAGCTCCAGCAGCGGGTGATAAATTAAACGTAATGGAAAATGAGCGTGATGCACGTGAAATTGCCAACAAACGTGAGCAAATTATTCGTGAACAATCGCTTCGTTCTCGTAAACATATTACCTTAGATGAAATCGGTCGTCGTAAAGCAATCGGTACATTTAAAGAATTGAACGTTATCGTGAAAGGTGACGTGGATGGTTCAGTAGAAGCATTATCAGATTCATTATTGAAACTATCTACCGAAGAAGTACAAGTACGTATTATTCACAAAGGAGTTGGTCAAGTATCAGAATCAGACGTATTGTTAGCTTCTGCTGCCGATGCCGTTATCGTAGCATTCCAAGTTCGTCCAAGTGTAAACGCTCGTCGTTTGGCTGAAAATGAGCAAATCGAAATCAGAAATTACTCGATTATCTATCAAGCAATTGACGAAATTAGAGACGCAATGGAAGGCTTACTTGCTCCGAAATTTGAAGAACACGTTACTGCAAATATCGAAGTTAGAGATGTATTCAAAATCTCTAAAGTGGGTACAGTCGCAGGTTCTTATGTACTTGACGGTAACGTTAAACGTAACAACAAAATCCGTATCATCCGTGATTTCGTGGTAGTTCACGATGGCGAAATTTCTGCCTTGAAACGTTTCAAAGACGATGTAGCTGAAGTTAAATTCGGTTATGAATGTGGGGTTTCTATCAAGAACTTCAACGATATTTTAACAGGAGATATTATCGAATGTTACGAATTAAGAGAAGTAAAAAGAACCTTGTAATCACCACAAGTTCTTCACAATACAAAGCCGTACTCAAGCAATTGGGTACGGCTTTTATTTTTACCCTCTCTTCAACTAACGACTTGATACCATGCCACTCAAATGGTATCGGAGATGCTCTATCCTAGAATAGACACAACTTCAACCATACCCCAAAACTCTTCAAAAAAATCACTCATATACCCCTAAAACCATACAATTCTTCGCTTTTTTTTATTTATCTTAGCTTTGTAATTA
>JBMLRK010000077.1:0-3973 GCA_049241065.1 Spirosomataceae bacterium | reverse complement strand
GTAAATGAGCATCGCCAACAATACCTCCCGCTCCAATAATCACAATGGGGAGTTTTGTTTGTGGCAAAATCGGTTGATATGGAATGTTCATGAAAAATTCAGTCTTTATCCTTTCGGAATTTTATAGGAAAACCGCAGGGCTTTTGGCAACAAACATAGAAAAGGAATACAATGCTCTTGCTGAATGCTCTGATACGTTTTTCCTAAATTGATAGTTCGATAATATTCTTTTAAATGAAGAAAATAATAACGCTCGGAGTGAATAGCCCAAGCAATTTCACCTAAAAATTGGGCTATAAACCATTTTTCAATTAATCTTGACATTCTGCCGTTACCGTCTGCAAATGGATGAATTTGTACAAAACGCAAGTGAATTTGAGCCGCAAAATAAAACACTTCCGTTACCGAAAGGGGCAATTTGATTAACTGTGTAATATCCTTAAAAAACGTATCAAGTTCACCTTTTAATGCGGCAACCTCAATGGCTTCATAAACCTTAACACCTGATACAGAATCATAAACAGACACTCCCTTATCTCGAAGAACACCTGCGTATCCTGTACCTTTTAATAATTCTTTTGCTAAAATTTTATGAGCTTTAAGTACCGAATCAAAAGTCAGCTTATGTTTTTGAGCATATTCATACGCTTTTATCAATTCTTGTATTTCAAGAAAAGATTTATTTTGTGGCTTAATATTCAACTCATTATACTGTAAAAATGTACCTATATTGATGGTATTTCCCTCTATCTGAGAAGAATACACAGCAGATTGAGCAACATTGGTTGGAAATTCAACAGCAATTGCCATTTTCTTTTTTAGAATAGCCAAATGCTTAGAAATTGTAATTTTCTGGATTTGACTATATTCTTCTAAATAAGCATTTGTCAGTATAAGAAGTTGATTTTCCATAAGAGAGCTTTGTTAAAAATTGATTTACAAAGGTAGATGCAATTTTTTATAAAACCCTTCTGCGTTTCGGTGATATACTTTTGCTTTTTGTTCTTCAGAAAGCAGCTCATTGAATACCTCTTCATATTTTTTCCAAGTGGGAATATATCGTCCTGCTAATAAAGCCACTGGCCAATCTCCTCCGAAAAAGCAACGGTCTTCGCCAAAATGAGCTAGGGCAAAAGCAATGTAGGGTTTAATATCCTCACTCGACCAACCTGTAAAATTGCCAGAGGTGACACCGAGTCCCGATATTTTTGCATAAAAATTAGGGTTAGCAGCCGCTTGTTTTATCAATTCACCCCATTGCCCAAACTGTTCTTGGGTCGCAATTGGCGGTTGATTCAAGTGATCAAATACCATTTTTAGCGATGGAACAAGCCTTGAAACTTCCAAAACGGTTTCGATATGAGCGGGTAAAATGCCCACTACATCAAACGGAATTTGGTACTTTGCCAAGATAGCCAAACTCTCAAGAACTGTTTCTTGCAATAACCACTTGGCATCTGGCTCGTCGTGAATTAAATGACGAATACCACAGAAATAGGGATTTTGCAGATATTTTTCCGTTAATAATCGCTCCGTTTCTGTTGGATTTTGCAAGGGAAGCCAAGCCACCACGCCCATTATTTCGGGAGTACGAGCCGCTACTTCCAACATCCAATCGGTATCTTCTAAGTTATTGGCAGCTTGTACCAATATCCCAGCTTGAATCCCACAGGTTGCCATTTCGGGCAGGACTTCCTCAATTGAGTAGGTTCTATTCAAGAGCGACGTATTACCTTTAAGCCATTCGTATTCAGCTTTGGCAAAGTCCCAAATATGGATGTGTGTATCTATTATTTTCATCTGAGTATGTGCTTTATTTTCAGCGGTATCATCACTTTTACTAAATGAAAAGAGCGTTATGTTCTCCCAAAGTAGGCGCTCCAACGGTCGATGTCAATAGCTGACCATCTACTCGAATAGGGCAACGAGTTGTTTTGATTGTTAAGCCCTTTGAGGTTGTCACTTCTTGTTCCATCCCCAATGCTTGATAGCCCTCTTCTTGCATCAAACTTTCGTAGTTCATTACTTTTGCACACCAAATATCGGCAGGCTCTAAAATGTCTAACCAATATTGCGTTGACTGTCCCGCTAAATGTTCAACCAGCACTTGTTTGATTTCATCTCGTTGACTAAACCATGCTTTGCTGTCTGGAAAATTCAATAAAGCAGGACATTTCAGTAAGTCGGCAAGAACCAAGATATTACCCATTGCCAAGGCCAAATAACCGTCCGTTGTCTGATACAGACCGTAAGGAGCAGCAATGTAAGCATGGGCATTATTTACGGCACTTCGTTGTGGTAATTCATTGCCATCGTTATAAAAACAAGTCAATACCTCAAACTGAAAATCAAGCGAACTTTCAAACATACTTACTTCGACCAAAGCCCCTTCGTTACTGATCGCTCGTTGATACAGAGCCGTTAAAATTCCCTGTGTCAAATGCGTTCCTGCCAAAATATCTGCAACCGCTACGCCCATAGGTGTCGGTAGCGTTCCGTCGTTATTACTCAGGTAAGTAAGCCCTGTTACTGACTGTAAAAGCAGGTCTTGCCCCGGCAAATCTTTCCAAACGCCTTCGTTGCCATAACCGCTAATACAAGCATAAACCAAACTCGGATTAATCGCCTTAACAGACTCATAATCAAGCCCTAAACGTTCCATTACATTGGGTCTGAAATTATGAATGAGTACGTCGGCTGTTTTAAGTAAGTCTTTTATTTTTTCTAGGTCAAAGGCATTTTTTAAATCTGCCGTAATACTTTTTTTGTTCCGATTAATGGCATGAAAAATGGTCGATTCACCCTCTAAGACAACATCTGAAACATAGAGTTCTCGACAAATATCACCCGTAATTGGTTTCTCAATTTTGATGACCTCTGCCCCCATGTCCGCCAAACGCAAGCCAGCCGAAGGACCAGAAAGAAATTGGCTAAAATCAAGTATGCGTATATCTTCTAATAAATTCATAATTCCTCTTTAATGCGTTGGGTGTCTTCTCCTAAAATTGGTGCTGATTTGCTAGAACGCAAACGTTCTCCATTAATCCGAATGGGGCAACGAGTCGTAATGATTTCTTGTCCATTCTGCGTTACAATTGCCTGTTCCATTTCCAATACTTGATAAGCAGGGTGTGCCTTCATTTGTTGCCAGTTCATTACTTCAATAGCCCAAATACCTGATTTTTGTAAGATTTCGAGCCATTCCTCCGTGGTTTTTTCTTGTAAAAAATGAGCCAAATGAGCTTTTATTTCATCTCTTTTTGTAAAAGCATCCTCCTGACTATAAGCCAATAAAGCCTCGCATTGTAGGCTTTTGGCTAGTTTATCAAGAGCAACCATCGCAATCGCTAAATGGCTGTTTGAAGTCTGATAAATCCCGTAGGGTGCAGCTAACAACGGGTGTCCATTACTGATTTTGCTACGTGTTGGATTCTTTTTATCTGCGAAATAAGTTGTCAAGAGTTCAAACTGAAAATCTAATACCGATTCCATCAAGCTTACTTCAATCAAAGCACCAACCCCTCTTTTATGCCTACGAATCAACGCCGCTAAAATACCTTGTACTAAGTGTGTTCCGCAAATAATATCGGCTACTGCAATCCCAAAAGGCATGGGGTTATCCTCCTGATTGCCTGTGGTATGTACTAATCCTGTCATGGATTGGAGTAACAAATCTTGTCCTGGTCGATTTTTCCATGCTCCTTCTTTTCCATAGCCACTTACTTCCGCATAAATTAACTTAGGATTTAGTGCTTTCACAGAAGCATAGTCTAAACCCACTTTGTCCATTACCCCAGGTCTAAAATTGTGCGTAATCACGTCCGCTTTAGCAATCAGTTGTTTGATGAATGCCAAATCTTCAGGGTTTTTCAAGTCTGCGGCAACGCTCTCCTTATTGCGATTGATGGTATGAAACAAAAGACTGCTTCCATCGTCTGCCCAAAGGTTTTTAATTGCCAATTGCCGACAAGCA